>PWON01000081.1 GCA_003557385.1 Bacteroidales bacterium
CCGGTGGCGGAATATTCCCAGGTCTTCATGGTAATGCCCACCAGTTCATAACCCTCCTCCAGCAGCATCATGGCAGCCACACTGCTGTCCAGTCCGCCACTCATGGCCATCAATACCCTTCCTTTACCCATAACGTGTTACATATTTGTATTCTTTCCGATGATAAACCCCGCAAAATCCCTCAGGCAGGCAAAGCGGTAATCCACCAGATGGTAAAGATTTCCCGGGTTAATCTGTTGGTGGGATATCAGCACGGTAGACATGCCCAGCCGATGGCCAAACAGCATGTCCCTGATGGTATCGCCTACCATCCAGGCCTTATCCAGCATCATGCCCGGAAAATCGTCCATGGCCTCAAATGCCATGCCTTCGGCGGGCTTCCTGTTGAAGCTGTCTGCATGCCTGATGCCGGTAGCGGCATAGACCTGGTCTATCCGTCCTCCGGCCTCTGCAACATCCTGCAGCATCCTGCGATGAACCGCCTGAAGGTCACTGAGTGTCATCAATCCCTTGCCAACGCCCTGCTGGTTTGTTACTACAATTATTTGGCCAAAAACCCCGGACAGATCCACCACCGCTTTCAGGCTTCCGTCAATCCAGTGGAAATCTTCGGGACTGCACACATAACTGTCCCCCGGACGACGGTTCAACACCCCGTCGCGGTCGAGAAAAAGCGCATGCCCTTTGTATTTTTTTGTAGCCTCCGGCATCATTTCGCGGAAAACAAGATCGATTCAACGTGTTCGCAGAGTATATGCCCCAGCAGCATATGCAACTCCTGTATCCTGGCAGTATCTTCCGAAGGCACCTTGAACAGGATATCGCAATACTTTCCCATGTTGCCGCCACCGGCTCCGGTAAACCCGATGGTTTTGACCCCCATCGAATTGGCTGCTTGCAGGGCCAAAAGGATGTTTGGAGAATTGCCCGAAGTGGAAAATGCCACAAGCACATCCCCTTTCTTTCCGAGGGCACGCAGCATGCGTTCAAATATTTTGTCAAACGACAGGTCATTGGCCGTGGCGGTAACAAAAGAGGAGTTTACATGCAGTGCTTCGGCATTCAGGGGTGGACGGTCAAGGTAAAAACGACCGCTCAGTTCCGCCGCCAGATGCTGTGCATCAGCTGCGCTGCCCCCGTTTCCGCAAAACAATACCTTGCCGCCTGCACGGTATGTATCCACCATGAGGTGCACGCCATTCTCCAGGTTTTCTATAAAACTCCTGTCTTCCAGCACCTTGTTTTTTAATTCAATGGATTCTCTGATCTGCCTACGAATCTCCATGTTCCCTTGTTTTTTCTGCCACATCGAGCAGGCTGTTCACCAGCCTGTCCCATGAAAAACGTTTCTTTTCTTTTTTTAATGTGCCCACCATGTTTTTCTCCCTGTTATTCACAAAATAATCAGCCATGGCAGCGGCAATGGCCTCAGGTGAAGGGGGCACCACATAACCGGCCTTGCCGTGGGGTACCATTTCGGGCAAGCCGCCCACATCGGTAACCACCATGGGTCTTTCAAAGTGGTAGGCCACCTGGGTCACCCCGCTCTGTGTAGCCTGCTTGTATGGCTGTACCACCAGGTCAGTCGCCGAGAAATAGTATCGTACCTGATCGTCCGGAATAAAATCCGTGCGCCAGATCATGCGCTCCCCGATGCCATGCAATTGTACCAGACGGTGATAAGGTGCCGGCCTGGTATAAAATTCACCGGCCACGACCAGGTGAACAGGCAATTGTTTCAAGTCTTCAATGGCAAAGGCCTTAAGCAAAAGATCCAACCCCTTGTAATCGCGGATAAAGCCAAAAAACAGGGCCATTTTTTCTACACCGGATAAACCCAGGTGGCGACGGGCTTCTTCCCTGCCGACGGCCTGACCAAAATTGTCGTACAAGGGATGCGGACACAGGCGAATGCGTTTTTTATCGACCCTGAAGGACAGAAGGTCCTGCACCACACTTCCGGACATGCAAACAAAACCATGTACCCTGTTAATAAAGTACCTGGTGAGGAATTTGTCGCCTGGCCGTCTTTCGTGGGGAATAATATTGTCGGCGATGGCTACCACGCGGGTATGTGCGTTATTTTTTACCAGCGAGGCAATTTTGCCAAGACTGGGTGCCATAAAAGGCAACCAATACCTGATCACCAGCAGGTCGGGTTTCAAATCGCAAAGTTCGCGCCCCACCCTTCGCCAGTTCAGCGGATTGATGCTGTTGACCTTTACTTTGATATCCAGCCCCACGGGCGGCGGCCCTTCAGCATACTGGGTTTTCCCGGGAAAAAACAAGCCCGGGTACTGAAGTGAAAAAGTATAGATGGAAACCTTGTGACCCAGGTCCATAAACGCCCTGGCCAGCCTTTCATTGAAAGTAGCCAGTCCGCCCCCCCGCAACGGATATGCCGACCCAAGTATTACAACACTCCCCACGACCAACCAATTATAATATAATTACGACCAATCACTTATTACTAAATACTAATTACAAATTACTAACTACTTCTTCCTTTTTCCCTCATGGTCTTTTCCTCAATCTGGTAATTGTCCCTGTCCGGGGCATTCCTTGAGATCAGTTCGCCCAAAAATCCGGCAATAAAAAGTTGTGTACCCAGTATCATGGCCAGCAGGCCAAAATAAAACAAAGGCCTCTCGGTCATGCGGTAACCCATCATGAAGAATCTGCCATAGGCCAGGTAGGCCGCAATCACAAAGCCCACAATAAAAAGCAGGGTGCCCAACAGGCCAAACAGGTGCATGGGCCGGCGCCCGAAGCGTGTTATAAAAATAATCGACAACAGATCAAGAAAACCTTTTAAAAAGCGGTCAGGTCCATATTTGGTCCTGCCATACTTGCGTGCCTGGTGTTCGACCACTTTTTCACCGATGCGGTCAAAGCCGGCTTTCTTTACCAGTACCGGAATGTAACGGTGCATTTCGCCATACACTTCGATGGATTGCACTACCTGGCGTCTGTATGCTTTGAGCCCGCAATTGAAATCGTGCAGGCGAATGCCCGACAATATCCTGGTGGTCCGGTTGAACAACCGGGTGGGAATCGTTTTCGACAGGGGGTCCTGCCGATTTTTCTTCCAGCCACTTACCATGTCGTAGCCATCATCACAGATCATACGGTACAAGGCAGGGATCTCCCCCGGACTGTCCTGCAAATCGGCATCCATAGTGATCACCACCTGGCCACGGCAATGGCGGAACCCTTCATTCAGGGCCGCGGCCTTGCCATAATTGCGACGGAACCTTATGCCATGCACCTGCGGATTATCAACCGCCAACTCTTTTATACGCGCCCAGGAATTATCACGGCTGCCATCATCCACAAAAATCACCTCATAAGAGAACCCATTGGATTTCATAACCCTGGAAATCCAGCCGGAAAGCTCCGGAAGTGATGCCTCTTCGTTATACAGGGGAATTACTATGGAGATATCCATTTTGCTCACAGTTTGCAGAAAGCTTTGTCGCTTTTCTCAACAAATGTAAGATTTTTTGAACATATTGCCGGGAGTCAGGGTTGATGAGAGTATGCTGTGTGAGTGGGTCAAAACCACTACTTTTGAAAAAAATTACCAATGCGTGACCTTAGCCAGGGACCGGTTGCCCGGCAAATCATCATTTTCGCTTTGCCTATGTTGGTGGGCAATGTATTCCAGCAGATGTACAACATCGTGGATACCATCATCATCGGGCAATATATCGGGACCGATGCCCTGGCCGCCGCAGGCGCTTCCTTTCCGGTGATCTTTGTGCTGGTGAGCCTGGTGATCGGGATCACCACCGGTACCACGATCATCATCTCACAATATTATGGAGCCAAAGACTTTGAAGCAGTGAAGCGAGCGATCGACACGGCCTTCATTTTTCTTTTCTTCGCCTCCATTTTGCTTACGGTTCTCGGACTGGTATTCATTGAAAACATATGGCGCCTGATCGGTCTTCCCCCGCACCTCATCCCGGATGCGACACTGTATTTCAGCATTTACGCGGGCGGACTCATCATGATGTTTGGCTACAATGCAACCAGTGCCGTGTTGCGCGGCCTGGGCGACTCCCGCACACCTCTCTATTTTCTGATCATCGCCACCATCCTGAACATCGCATTCGACCTCTTGTTTGTGCTGGTATTTGGATGGGGTATTGGCGGGGTGGCTTTTGCCACGGTGCTGGCGCAGTTCATTGCCTTTTTCCTGTCGGTGATCTATTTGAACCGGACCCATCAGCTGATCCGCTTTACCCTGCGCGGACTGGCATTCGACTGGGAAATCTTCCGAAAAAGCCTGCGCATCGGCATTCCCACAGGCATGCAGCATACTTTTGTTTCGCTTGGCATGCTGGCTTTGATCAGCATTGTGAACCGCTTTGGCACCGACACCATTGCCGCCTACACCGTGGCCTGGCGCATCGACTCCTTTGCGGCCATGCCCGCCATGAACTTCGGGCTCGCACTGACCACCTTTGTGGGGCAAAATCTTGGGGCCAACCGGCCCGAACGTGTGCATAAAGGCCTGAAAGCTACCCTGATGATGACCATGGCCACCTCACTTACCTTTACACTGGTGGCCTGGCTTTTCGGACAGCAACTGATGGGTATTTTCACCAGCAACCAGGAGGTGATTGACATCGGCTATACCTACCTGGTGATTGTAAGTTCATTTTACGTGGTTTTTTCTTCGATGTTTGTTACACAATCGGTGATGCGTGGTGCAGGCGACACCCTGGTGCCCATGTTCATCACCCTGATCGCCCTGTGGCTGTTGCGAATTCCTGTATCACACTTTTTGTCATTGCGCTACGGTGCCGAAGGCATCTGGTGGGGCATACCTGTGGCCTGGGCCTTCGGATTGATTGCCGCATACATCTATTACCGTACCGGCCGTTGGAAGCGTAAAATGGTGGTAAAATTCAACGATGCCGGATAAGTAACGGCAATGGGTCCTTTATTCGCCGCCACGTTCACCGACAAAATGCTGTTCCCTGTGCTTGAATAATATATTGAAGGTGGTCAGGGAGCCGTAAATCCGCGTAATGTATTGCTGCAGGTTTATTTTTTCCTCCTCATCAAGTTTTTCATTGCCGTTGATGCGCTGTTCGAGCACACGCAGGCGTTCGCGCACCAGGATAATCTTCTTAAAGAAAGTTTCGATGGGAATTTCTTTTGACTGCAATTGTGCGGAGCCCGGTTTGAGGATCATCACACCCTTTTTCCAGCGGTCACCCATTTCCACCATTTCCGGAAAATCTGCATATCGGCGAAGCACACTGGAAAACACCTTTTCCAGGTCGGCCAGGCTGATGCTGCTGCCACCCCCCTCACTTTCGGGTTCAATACCGGAACCTTCAATAAGTTCTAAGCCTGTAAAGCTATTGGCGATCTCCTTGTCGCCTTTATGCAGGAAAAACACCCTTGTGGTGGTCAGTGATTTTTTTGTGACGACACCCACACCAAACTGGGGGTGCTCTACTTTTGAGCCAATGGCATAATCAATGGTTTCCATAATCAAAGCAGTGTATTACGTTTTTTTATGACGACAAAAATACAATTTTTAACAGGTCCTTTTTTTTACAATGTTTTTGTATTGTTTTGTAGATTTGTTTTTAAAACCATACATCCAAGGACACTGACTTAAAACAACATGAACAAAGCCGGATTTTCTCAGACCCACCATGAAGGGTTACGAATAGAAGTAGATGCATTGATCACCCATGGACTGGTCGTTACCATGGATGACTCTTCACGCATACTGGAGGATGGGGCTGTGGCCGTAAACAATGGTAAAATAATGGCGGTTGGTGATACCGCGGCCCTTGTTTCAAAATACCAGGGCAGGAAAGTCCTCGACGCCCACCGGAAACTGATCATGCCGGGGCTGATCAATGCCCACACACACGCCCCGATGAACATTTTCCGCGGCTTTGCCGACGATTTGCCCCTGAATGAATGGCTCTACGATTATATTTTCCCCCTGGAAACAGAGTTCGTAAACCGGGACAACGTAAAACTGGGCACCCGGCTCGCCATTGCTGAGATGTTGCGCAGTGGCACCACCACCTTCAACGATATGTATTACCACATCGATGAGATGGCCGGGATCATTGATGAACTGGGGCCCCGTGCCATCCTTACCGATGCCCTGGTAGACCTCCCGGCACACAACGGGAAATCGCTCCAGGAGGCCCTGCAACAGGTAGAGGAGATCATACAAACCTGGAAAGGTCATCCACGCATCCAGGTAGGTGTGGCTGCCCATGCCCCCTACACGGCAAAACCAAAGGTATATCAGGCAGCCAAAGTCCTGGCAGATAAATACGGGGTTTTGCTGCACACCCATCTTTCGGAAACCCGGTGGGAGTTTGACCTGATCCTTGAAAAATACGGCTTCACCCCTGTACAACACCTGGAAAATATCGGGGTCCTTGCACCCAACCTGGTGATCGCACACGGCATCCATCTAACCAGGGAAGACATGGATCTTCTGGCAAGGCGCGACGTGGGTGTGGCCCACAACCCGCAGTGCAACATGAAACTTGCCAATGGTACCGCCCCCATCCCTGAATTGCTCAGACTGGGCGTGCGCATCGGCATAGGTACCGATGGGGTGGCATCCAACAACGACCTCGATCTTTTCGATGAGATCCGTTCCGCAGCCCTGGCGCAAAAACTCATCAACAGCGATCCGACCGTGATGGATGCCAAAACCGTGGTGGAAGCGATTACCATCGGCGGAGCCCGGATGCTTGGCCTGGACAACAAAATAGGCTCGCTCGAAGCCGGCAAGCAGGCCGACATCATCCTCGTGGATCTTAAACAACCACACGCTTGGCCCAACTTCAATGCGTACTCACTGATCACTTACAGTTTGCGCGGCAGCGATGTCGACACCGTGATGGTTGACGGCAAGATCCTGTTGGATAACCGCCGGCTCACCACCCTGAACGAGAACGACCTGTATGAGGAAGTTCACGCCCTATCCGACCGCATCTGCAGCTGGCAGCAACAAAGGACAAAAAGCAAACCCCATCCAAAAGCATAGGGCGTCCCGGGTAAAAAACCCAAAAAAAGGTTTTCCGAAAATTAAAAAACCGCTATCTTTGCAACCGCAAACGGCTCCGTAGCTTAATTGAATAGAGCATCTGACTACGGATCAGAAGGTTCCAGGTTTGAGTCCTGGCGGAGTCACTTGAAAAACAGCCCCTTACAGATATTTTGTGAGGGGTTTGTTTATTTAAGCGAACACAATTTGAGACACAAGGGTTGGTTTAGATTGTTTTTCTTTTTTTTCGGAGGGACTGGCTTAGCCCCCTATTAACCGGACATTAGTGTTAATAATTATGAAACCAATGTTTTTTATTACCTTTATGCCGTATTTAAGAAACAGAATTGAAATCCGCATTGTTGAAACCTGAATCAAGCTTCCCATAGAAAA
>PWON01000137.1 GCA_003557385.1 Bacteroidales bacterium
AACTGGTAAATTTTCCGTTTGACAGCTGGACTTCAAATGTGAATGTACATGCAGATCATGAATGGTGGGAATTTGTCATGTATGAATATGTTGACACGGTGCACGCTTACAGCCCTTCCGGCTATATGACAGCCATGGGGGGTGGTGTGACCCACGGCGGGGATTGGTATGTCATATACGGGAGCCGCCAGGATTATTTTAATTATTACAAGAGCTGCCGTGAATTCACCCTGGAACTGAGCAACCAGAAGATGCTCAATCCTGCGTTGCTGCCGGCCCATTGGGAATATAACCACCATTCGCTGCTGAATTACATACGCCAGTCAACCTATGGCGTGCACGGCCTTGTATATGACAACCAAACAGGTGAACCGCTTTTGGCGGAAATATCCATTCCCGGTCATGACAGCAACCATTCGGAGGTGTATACCCGCATGCCCCATGGCAACTATAACAGACCGCTGCTTGCGGGTACGTACGATTTTACGTTTTCGGCCGACGGGTATCCCCCGGTAAGTGTTGATGGCATTCAAGTCGTTAATTATGAAACAATCCGCTTGAATGTGGCTATGGGAGAAAATGTAGGAGGACAGATCGTCAATGTGTCAATGACAACCCAGGGCAATGGCAGCATAAACCAATTTGAGGGCACGCAGTTTTTTAACCACGGTGCACGTATTTTTCTGTTTGCAGAACCGGCTCCCGCCTGGGAATTTGAAAAATGGCTGATCAACGGCGTGGCTTTTTTCCAGGCTGAAATGGCGGTAGTGGCGGATGAAGACCTGGAGATCATTGCAGTCTTCTCAGATCCAACCTACCTGGTACAACACGACCGGAATGATTTCACAATCATTATATTTCCCAATCCGGTGGAAGCATTCTCAGAAGTGCGCATTAAGCTTGAACAATCGGAAACAATCAGGTTTGCCGTGTATGACATGCATGGCCGGAACCTCGGTGTGTTGTTTGACGGCAGGTTGCCAGCGGGGGAACATCGCATGGCCCTTTTACCCGTATACAATCTTCTGGGGCAAGGGGTTTACATCCTCAGGGCAAGCGGAGAGAACCATGTGTCGGGCTACCGTTTTGTAAAGACCCGTTAGCGCCCCTGATTGATCCCGCAAGAAATTGCTTTGCCAGGTTGTCAGAGACCCCCTTTTAACTTCTCCAATTGCTTCCTGATCACCCCTATCTTAGCCCGCGCATCCTTTTGCTTCTTTTTCTCCAGGGAAATCACTTTTTCGGGTGCATTGCGTACAAACTTTTCGTTCGACAGCTTCTTTTCAATTTTGTGCAAAAATCCTTCCTGGTAAGTCAACTCTGCTTCCAGTTGTTTGATCTCCTCTTCGGCATCCACATGCTGTTCGAGCGGGATTAAGAGCTCGGTTGATTTTACAATGATGGAATGACTGCCCTCCGGTTTGGTTTTTACATAGCCCAGGTGACTGAGGTTGCACAATTTTTTTACCAGGCCGTCAAAAGTGATGTCTGGTTTTTCATCATTGTTCTTTTTGATGTAAAGCTCCAGGGGCTCTTTGGCTGGAATGTTTTTTTCCTGGCGCAAATTACGGATGGCCATGATGACCTGACGTGCAAACCAGAATTTTTCATTCAGTTCTTTATCAAAGTGACAGGCTTTGGGCATTGGGGCCACGGTAATGCTGACGGCATCTTCTTCTCCCTTGACACGTTGATAAATTTCTTCCGAGATAAATGGCATAAAAGGATGAAGGGTTCGCAGCAGGGTGTTTAAAAAACCTGTTGTGGCCTTGTATGTGGCAGCGTCAACCGGTTTTTGGTAATCAGGTTTTACCATCTCCAGGTACCAGGAACAATAATCTTCCCAGATCAGGCGGTAAACGGTCATTAGTGCATCTGCAATGCGGTATTTCTTAAAGTGGTCGTCGATCGTTGCCAGCGCTTTGTTCAGGTTTGACTCAAACCAGCGGATGGCAGTATTTGCTTCGGTTGTTTGTCCAAGGTCATGGTCAACTTCCCAGCTTTGTGTCAGCCTGAATGCATTCCAGATCTTGTTGCAGAAATTACGACCCTGTTCGCAAAGCGATTCGTCAAACAGCAGGTCATTTCCTGCAGGCGAACATAGCAGCATTCCTACCCGCACACCATCGGCCCCGTAGGTATCCATCAGCGCAATGGGATCGGGTGAGTTGCCAAGTGATTTTGACATCTTCCTGCCTTGCTTGTCGCGCACAATGCCATGAAGGTAAACATTCCTGAAAGGGATCTCATTACGGAACTCCAGTCCGGCCATAATCATCCGTGCAACCCAGAAAAACAATATTTCAGGTGCTGTAACCAGGTCGTTGGTGGGGTAATAATAACGGATCTCCTTGTTTTCAGGCTCATTGATCCCGTTAAAGACAGAAATTGGCCACAACCAGGAAGAAAACCAGGTGTCCAGGACATCTTCGTCCTGTTTCAGGTCCCGGTCGCTTAATGTCTGGTCATATTTTTGCCGGGCGATCAAAAGGGCTTCATCACGGCTTTGTGCCACTACAAAGCGGCCATCAGGCAAATAATAGGCAGGGATGCGGTGTCCCCACCACAATTGCCTGCTGATACACCAGTCGCGTACGTTTTCCATCCAGTGTTTGTAAATGTTTTTAAATTTTGGGGGATGGAAACGAATGGTGTCGTTCATGACCACATCCAGGGCGGGTTTTGCCAGGGCATCCATGGTCAAAAACCATTGCAGAGACAATTTGGGTTCTATGGCCTCATCGGTTCTCTCCGAATAGCCAATGCTGTTGGTGATCTCCTCTACCTTTACCAAATGACCTTTGGCCTCCAGTTCACGGCTGATCTTTTCGCGGGCGGTAAAACGATCTTCCCCGATATGTATTTCAGCATGCTCATTCAGGGTGCCGTCCTCATTGAATATGTCAATGGACGGGAGGTTGTGTTTTATCCCAAGGTTGTAGTCGTTGATGTCGTGAGCGGGCGTTACTTTCAGTGCCCCTGTGCCAAACTCCCTGTCAACGTATTCATCCTGAATAAAGGGGACTGGCCTGTTAATAAGGGGTACCAGCGCTTTTTTGCCGATCAGGTGTTTGTAGCGTGGATCCTCCGGGTGAATACAGATGGCTGTGTCGCCCAGAATGGTTTCGGGCCGGGTGGTGGCAATGGCAACAAATTCATCGCTCCCGCTTATCCGGTAGCGGATATAATAAAACTTTGACCTTACTTCTTTGTGTACCACCTCTTCGTCCGACAGGGCTGTAAGGGCCTTGGGGTCCCAGTTGACCATACGTACTCCCCTGTAAATCAAACCTTTTTCATACAGGTCAACAAATACACGGATAACGGATTCACTCAGGGTGTCGTCCATGGTAAAACAGGTGCGCTCCCAGTCGCAGGAAGCGCCAAGTTTTTTCAGTTGCTCAAGGATGATGCCACCGTGTTTTTCTTTCCAGTCCCAGGCGTGCTGAAGAAATTCCTGTCTGCTGAGCTTCTTTTTGTCAATGCCTTCGCTTTTAAGCTTGGCAACCACCTTGGCTTCGGTGGCAATGGAGGCATGATCGGTACCCGGAAGCCAGCATGTGTTGTATCCATGCATCCGTGCACGCCGCACCAGTACGTCCTGTATGGTGTTGTTCAGCATATGGCCCATATGCAGCACACCGGTAACGTTTGGTGGCGGAATGACCATGGAATAAGGGGTGCGATCGTCAGGGTCTGATCGGAAGTAGCCTTTGTCAATCCAGTGTTTGTACCACCTGGCTTCGGTATTCCGGGGTGAGTATTGCTTGGGTAAGTTGTTCATAATAATCCGTAATAGGTAATTCCAGAAAACCCGACAAAGATAAAAAAACCATCAGGATAACGGGTTTTTTTTATTTTTGACAATTGGTTCACACAATGCCGGTGTATGGTTCCTCCGGAAGATTGAACCACCACATGAAAACCTGCCGGAAACACCATGAAACTGCTTTATCATTCCAGGAGGGATCCCTTTTATAACATAGCCCAGGAAGAATACCTGCTTAAGCATTCTGCAGATGAGTTTGCTGTGCTTTGGTGGTCGGACCGGGCTGTGGTGATTGGCAAACATCAGAATGCGCTGGCTGAAGTGAATTATCCGTATGTGTATTCAAGGAACATTCCGGTAATCCGCAGGCTTTCAGGGGGAGGGACTGTATTTCACGGCCCCGGAAACCTTAATTTCACCTTTATCCGTAACGGCGTACCAGGCAAACTGGTTGATTTTAAAAAACACACGGCACCAATTGTAGATTTTTTGAATGATGCAGGGATCCCTGCACGTTTTGAAGGGAAAAACGATATCAGGGTGGATGGGCTGAAAATTTCGGGCAACGCAGAACATGTGTACAAACAACGGATCCTTCACCATGGGACCCTTTTGTACAATGCGGACCTTGGGTTGCTTAATGAATCCATCAGGATAATTCCCGGCCGCTATAAAGACAAAAGCGTGCAGTCAGTACGAAGCCGTGTGGCCAACATTTCGGGGTTTTTGAAGAATGCCCCGGCCTTTGAGGCGTTTGCAAAAATGTGTAAGGAGTATTTGCGCGCATACTTTGACATTGACGACATCTTTTTACCGGGCAAAAATGATGAGAAGGCTGTGGAGATGCTTGTCAGGGAAAAGTATCGACAGTGGTCATGGAATTTTGGTTATTCACCCGATTACCAGTTCAACGGGAACACACATTTCAATGATTCAGACATCAGTCTGAGCATGTTTGTTAAAAAAGGTTGTATTGTTTCCGCCGCTTTTTCCGGAATTGATTTAACGCCTTCATGGATGGCGCTTGAAAAAAGCCTGCCAGGCAACCGGCATGAAGCCTCCGTGATGCTCAAATTGTTAAAGGAACACCATATTGTGCAGGAACAACAGCAGGTACTTACTGCTGAATTGTTTGCCCTATTCTTCTGAAAAACCGATGTCGATGGAGTCCCCTTCACTGGCAAGTATGGTGTTCGGGAACACTTTTTTGGCTTCGTCCAAAAACCCCTGCAATTCTTTGTATCGGGCTGAATAATGGCCGATAAGCAGTTTGCCGGCACCTGCTTTTTTCGCCAGCGTGGCGGCTTCTGTCGTGGTACTGTGGGTTTTCTCCCTGGCTATATCTGCTTTGTTTTGCATAAAGGTGGCTTCGTGGTATAGCAGGTCTGCATTCCGGATCTGATCGATAAATTGATCCGTGTACAGCGTGTCCGAACAGAACGCATAGCTTCGGGGAGGCGGTGCAGACCGGGTAATTTTATCGTTGGGGATTACCTGCCCGTTCTGGGTGATCAGGTCATTGCCCTGTTTAATGCCGGGCATTTGTTTTCGGGGGATTTTGTAGCGGTCGATGCTTTCTTTAAGGATGTTGCGTTCACGTTCTTTTTCTTTGATCAAAAACCCGTATGTGGGAATGCGGTGATCCATTTCGATGGTTTCAATATATATAAACCGGTCGTCATATATCCGTTGCTGTCCCCGAAGCAGTTCATGGAAATGAATCTCATAGGAAGGTTTCAGTTGGGCCAGGCGGTATTGTATCCCGATGATCTCATCCATGCCCGGAGGGGAATAAATATGGATATCCTTGTCCCTGCCCAGCAAGTGGTATGTAAATAACAACCCGGGCAGCCCCAGAAAATGGTCACCATGCAGGTGACTGATAAAAATATGGCTGATCTTCATCATGGGGATCTTGAATCGCCGCAATTGCATCTGGGTCCCCTCGGCACAGTCGAGCAAAAACCGTTGGTTATGTACCTGCAGAAACTGGGCGGTGGTATGCCTCAAGGAAGTGGGGGCTGCTGCGGAAGAACCCAATATGGTGGTTCGGAATATCTCAGACATCGGATCGGTTGAAAAAATTTATCTGAACAATCGTAACACATCATTGAGGTTTACCAGCAGGATCAATGAAAACAACAGAAGCATCCCGATTATTTGGGCATATTCCATGAATTTTTCCGGTGGTTTTTTGCCCACAATGATCTCATACAGTAAAAACATGACATGTCCGCCATCAAGTGCAGGAATGGGCAAAATATTCATAACGGCAAGAATAATGGATAAAAATGCCGTCATTGTCCAGAAATGGATCCAGTCCCAGGTGGGTGAAAAAATTCCGCCAATGGTGATGAACCCGCCCAGGCTGTCGCGTGCACTTACCTCCGGCCTGAACAACAGTCCGAGGTCGCGGAAATAATCGCGGGTGGTGGTATAAGCCCTGTTAATACCTGCAGGCACAGAAGCCAGAAAGGAATATTCCCTGCGTTCGGTGGTGAAAAACTCCATGGGGTCTTTGATATATGCGCCTACAATGCCTTCTTCCGGTATGCTTATATCCAATTCGAGGGTTTCTCCATCCCTTTCTATGGTCAATGTGGATTGTTTGCCGGCAAAATCACCGATATGCTGCACAAATTCAGCAAACGACCAGGTTTCCACACCTCCGATCCCCTTAATGTGGTCTCCAACTTTTACCCCGGCTTTTTTCGCCGCCGAATTGTTTAAAAAATCACGAACAATGAAAGGAAAGCGAATGGAAATAAAAGCATCGCCCCGGCTGGCAATAATTTTGCCAAAAAATCCTTCAGGAACCTGAATGTGGATAACACTGTCTGACCTGCGGACGCTTACTTCCTCTACTTCCCCCCGGGCAAACCCCCTGAGCAATGACATCCAGTCTTGGGGCTCTTCGCCGTTCAGGGCAATGATATGGTCGCCGGTTTTCAGTCCGATCTCCTCTCCCAGGGGCTCGGCCACAATCCCGTACTTGAGGTTTTCTACCGGCAGGTATTCTTCCCCTGTTGTGTACATCATTACGATATAGATCAGGGCGGCAAGCATCACATTGAAAAGCACCCCGCCAACCATCACAAGCAATCTTTTCCAGGCAGGTTTTGAGCGGAATTCATATGGTTTCGGGGGCTGTTTCATTTGTTCCGTGTCCATCGATTCATCGATCATTCCGGATATTTTAACATAGCCACCCAGGGGCAACCAGCCAAGGCCGTACACCGTGTCGCCCCTTTTTATTTTAAACAAGGAAAACCAGGGGTTGAAAAAGAGATAGAATTTTTCGACCCTGATTCCGAACATCCGGGCAAAAAGAAAATGTCCGAATTCATGGATAATGATCAGGATGGATAAACTCAGAAAGAATTGCAGGGTTTTTATCAGAATTTCCATAGGGCGTTGTTGACAAATTATCGGAATAAAAGATTAACGTGTTTTGTGGAGAATTGTTTTGATCAATTCATGCGCTTTTTCTCTGGTTTGCTGATCGGTTTGTATGAGGTC
>PWON01000168.1 GCA_003557385.1 Bacteroidales bacterium
ATGCTGGAAGTATCAGGTCTGCTTCTTTTGCAGTGTCGCTCATGAATACATCCTGAACCACCAAAAAATCTGTCATGTTCAGAACCGATCTGACAATGTCCTTGTCTTTCGCACATCCCACGGGGTCTTCACCAAATATATAGGCATGTTTTATGTTGCCTTTTTCCAGGAGCGACCACTGCTCCTGATCCACCTCTTCAGGCAGTTTCCCTGCCTGCCATAGCTTTTCCAGTCCGGCCACCAGGGTTTTGTCCTGCATACTGCCTCCTCCCGGCGCAATGGCTGCACATGCCCCCATATCAAACAATCCATGGGCGTTGTTTTTTTCTTTCAAAGCCATGAGCCCGGATGCCGATTTGCCTGCTTTCCCGGTGATCAAACAAAGGTTGCGCAATTCGTGGCTTGCATTGGAAGAGGTATTCTTTTCCGAGAATATCAGCACGGCATTGGCTTCTTTATTGAAAGATTCTGCAAACCGGACGATCTCACCATGGAGGCAGCCGGCCTGTTTAACAAGTGTTTCGATGCTTTCCTTCAACAAATGTTCACGATACGGCCCAAAGCCATCGCAGTGGTCTTCAATGTATATCCTGTTTTCAAGGCCATTGGACAAGATGTGGTGTATGGCTGCCCGGACAAAATGGTAAACCGAGTGTATTCTGGTTGTGGCAGTGGCTTTGTGTGCCATGGCATGATGGTCGCTGGTGGTGATCAGTTCCAGGGGGATGCCATATTTAAAATGGGTGTTGAAGACATAATAACCAGGCACAGCATGGTCATAATTGATCTCGCTTTCGAGAATGTATATCCGTCTTGCCTCTCTTATCTTATCAAATGGAACGTTGTATGCACAGTTTGCAAAATAACCTGATCCCCGGTCCATGTAATGAAAACTGCTGACATTATTGGTTTTTACACCTGCACGCGCCAGTTTTTGTATCAGGTACATTTCTTCATTGGTCAGGCGGGCGCCGATGTAAAAACCGTTTCCTGCGGGTTCAATGGATTTGAATCTGGCCGCAATAAGCTCATAAGCCTCTTCAAAGCTTATGGGTTTAAATGTTCCGTTAACCTTTTTCAGGGGTTTGGTAATTCGTGTGTGATCATTCATGTAGTGGTATCCAAACTTCGCAAACCGGCAAATGCTGCCATCTTTGTTGACAAGCCCCGGGTTGCCGGTAACACGCCCAACAAACCCACCTTTATGATGCAAGTTGATGCTGCATCCCACAGAACAATAGTTGCAAATTGTCGAAACTGATTCCAGTTCCACAGGCATGGTTTTAAAAGGTACGTTTTCCGTGATGGCACCGGTAGGGCAGGTGTCGATGCACAAACCACATGATTCGCATTTTGTCTGTTGTAACGGGCCATCCATGCTGGGGGCCACAAAGGTTTCAAACCCCCGGTTTACAAGCCCCAGGGCATTTGCACCGGCAACTTCCGAGCAAATGCGGATGCAGCGCGAACACAGAATGCATTTGTTGTTATCAATTTCAACGAATGGGTGGCTAAAATCGACCCGATGTTTTTTATACTCGCCGCCAAATCGTTTTTGTTCGGCATGGTATTCGGTGGCATATTTTTTCAAGTCGCAGGCATACAATTCCGAACAACCGCACTCCAGACAGCGCCGGGATTCTTGAATGGCCGCTTCTTTGGAATAGCCCAGTTCAACTTCGTCAAAATTATCCCTTTTTTCCGGATCGAGTGTCGGCATCTCTTCGCGGGCCTGTTCCATGAATAATCCCTTGTACTCGCCAGCCTCCTGTGTTTCAAAATGTTCTTTTTTGCTCAGGAATTCTTGGGGGAGTGGGGTGACAGTTTGTCCGCTCAGCCATTTGTTGCAGCTTTGTGCTGCCACCCTGCCCTGGGCAATGGCCTCAATAAGGGTTGCCGGTCCGGTTACCCCATCGCCACATGCAAACACATTGTCAATGGATGTTTGAAGTGTGCCTGACGCAGCGTCAATATCCCCCCATTTGTTTAGCTTCAGAGGTTTTTCTGCATGGCGGTTGATGTCATCCATGAAGTTTACCACGGTTTTTTGACCAATGGCGGCAAGTATGTAATCAAGTTTGACCTCAAATTCAGACCCTTCGATCTTAACCGGCCGCCTGCGCCCGGAAGCATCGGGTTCACCAAGTTCCATTCGGATGCAGGTCAGGGATTCCAGTTTTCCGTCTTTATCTTTGTTTACCCGCGCCGGAGCGGTCAACAACATGTATTTGATGCCTTCGAGCTTGGATTCATGGATTTCAATGGGGTTTGCAGGCATTTCCTTTTCAGTTCGCCGGTAAATAACCGTGACCTCTTCAGCGCCACAACGTTTTGCGGTACGACAGCAGTCCATGGCGGTATTCCCGCCTCCGATCACGGCCACTTTTTTTCCGGTAAAATCATATTTCTGACCGGTCATCTCCATGTTGCGAAGAAAATCTATTCCGGAAAAGATGTTTTCTGCATCGTCGTTTTCACAGCCGATCCCGGTGCCTTTTTGTGATCCGATGGCCAGGATGGTGGCGTCGAAGGATTCTTTTAGCTGCTTGTAACTCAGGTTATCGCCCAATCGCTGCCTGTAGTGTATTTTTACGCCCAACCCGGTAATCCCCTCAATCTCTTTCTCGATCACCTCATTGGGAAGCCGGTAGGGGGGGATTCCATAACGAAGCATGCCGCCCGCATGTGGGCTGGCCTCAAAAATTTCTGCATGATGCCCCTCTTTTGCCAGGAAGTAAGCGGCTGTCAATCCTCCGGGGCCGCCGCCGATGATGGCCACCTTTTTGCCTGTCGGGGGCTTAATCCCGGGCATGTAACGATTGTGGGAATACATGTCTATATCAGAGGTGTAACGCTTCAGGTAATCGATCCCAACGCCTATCTCTTCAAGCAGGTTGCGGCGGCAAACCAGTTCGCACGGACGCACACATACCCTTCCGCAGATGGCAGGCAGGGGATTGGTCTTTTTGATCAGCTCCACCGCTTCGCGGTGTTTGCCTTTGCTGATCATCGAAATATATCCCTGTACGTCAACCCCGGCCGGACACTCTTCGCGGCATGGGGGGGCACAGTCGGCATAATGATTGCTAACCAGCAATTCCAGGGCAAATTTGCGCGACTTTTCCACACGCTCGTTGTGTGTTTCAATGCGCATTCCCTCGGTGATTTTGGTTGAACAGGCAGGTTGTAAACCGCGCATGCCCTCTACCTCCACCACACACAAATAGCAGGATGAAAAAGGTTCGAGGCGGTCATCATTGCATAAGGTGGGGATCTCAATATCAAGGCGCCTTGCCATCTCCAGTATGGTTTCACCCCGTATTCCCCTTACAATCTTGCCGTTTATGATAATATTCAGTTTACTCATATTGTAATATTTTGTGTGGTTTTTCTGGCTATGATACGTGGATTGCTTCGAATTTACACTTCGTGAAACAAACGCCACATTGAATACAAACATCCTGAAGGATTTTATGGACCTGTTTTTTTTCACCCTCAATGGCATCTACCGGGCACCCCTTGATGCATACCATACAACCGGTGCATTTTTCATCAATCACCGTATAGGTAAGCAGTTTTTTGCAGCTTATTGCCGGGCATTTTTTGTCGCGGATATGGGCTTCGTATTCATCCCGGAAATATTTGATGGTGGTCAGCACCGGATTGGGAGCCGTTTGACCCAGGCCGCAAAGCGAACCGTCTTTGATGGTTTCTGCAAGTTCTTCAAGTGTTTGTATGTCTTCTTCCAGGCCTTCGCCTTCTGTGATCCGGGTGAGGATCTCCAGCATCCGCTTGGTGCCCAGCCGGCAAAAGGTGCATTTGCCGCAGCTTTCTTTCTGGGTGAAATCAAGGAAAAACCGCGCAATATCCACCACACAGGTAGTTTCATCCATCACCACCATGCCTCCGGATCCCATGATTGCACCGGTGGCATTGACCGAATCATAGTCTACCTGGGTATGGCTGAGGTGTTCAGGGATACATCCCCCCGAGGGTCCTCCAAGCTGAACGGCCTTGAATTTTTTTTCGCCGGCAATGCCTCCACCCAGGTTGTAAATAATGTCTTTGATGGTTATGCCCATGGGTACTTCTACCAGTCCTCCGTTGCGGATTTTGCCGGTCAGGGCAAACACCTTGGTTCCTTTGCTGTTTTCTGTGCCGTAGCTGGCATATGCTTCCGGACCGTTGCGGATGATCCAGGGGATGTTGATAAATGTTTCCACATTGTTGATGTTGGTGGGGTGTTTCCACAAGCCTGCTTCGGCAGGGAAGGGGGGACGGCGGCGCGGCATGCCCCGCATCCCTTCAATGGATGCGATCAGTGCCGTTTCTTCGCCGCAAACAAAGGCCCCGGCACCCTCTTTGATATGGATGTCGAAATCAAACCCGTTGATTCCAAAAATATTCTTACCCAGGTAGGCTTTTCCCCTTGCCTGGGCAATGGCAATGTTCAGGCGCTTAATGGCCAGTGGGTACTCTGCCCTGCAATAAATATAGCCCTCGCTTGCCCCAATGGCATATCCGCATATGATCATCCCTTCAATCACGCCATGGGGATCTCCCTCCAGAATGGAACGGTCCATAAATGCACCTGGGTCGCCTTCGTCTGCATTGCAAATGACATATTTGCGATTGGATTGGTGGTTGCGGGCAAATTTCCATTTCATTCCTGTCGGGAAACCGCCTCCACCACGGCCACGCAAACCGGAATCCAACACATCCTTTATCACCTGGTCAGGGCTGATGTTCCCGGCAGCAATTTTTTGTATCGCGTGGTAACCCTCCCTTGCCTCATAATCTTCAATAGATTCCGGGTCGATGTGCCCGCAATTGCGAAGACTGATCTTGACTTGTCCTTCAAAGAACTGCTGGTCTTTTGATTGGTATTTGCTGGATTGTACAATGTATTCAGGAATGGGCGAGATTTTTTTAATGTGTTTTTCAATGATCTCATCCACTCGCCGGGGATCCACTTCACCGTACAGGTAGGCACCACTTTCGTCGATTATTTCCACAAGGGGTTCACGGAAACACATACCAATGCAACTTGTTTTTTTGAGTTCGAAATCAAGCTTGTCGGCCTGCATGATCCGCTGAAACTCATTGTAGGTTTTTCCGGCCCCGGCTGCGATGCCGCAACTGCCCAATCCCACGATTACCTGTGTCTTTCCCATGATAGGTTATATTTTGTTGAATTAATTATTTTCGCCCCTCCTGATCTCCCGGATGATTTTAACAGCCTCCCTGGGGGTTAATTTCCCGTATGTCTCTTCCTCGATCATCATAACCGGCGCCAGTGAACAGCAGCCCAGACAGGCAACCGTTTCTACCGTAAAAAGGCCGTCTTTTGTGGTTTCCCCATCCTTAATTTGCAGACTATCCAGGATCTCTTCGGTTATGGCAGTGACATTTTGTACGTGGCAGGCGGTGCCATGACACATTTTTACAATGTGTTTCCCGGCGGGGGCAAGGCGGAACTGGGCATAGAACGTTGCTACCCCATACATTTCGTTCAGTTTCAAACCGATTGTCTCATGTATCCTGTAAATTGCGTTCATGGGCAGGTATCCGTAAATATCCTGGGTGCCCTGCAGCAGGGGAATCAGGTTGCCTTTTTTGTTTTTGTATTTTTCCAGTAATGCATCCATCAGCGAAAGATCGACTTTGCCCGGTTCTGCATCCCCGTGTTTCGGGAGAGTGATTCGTTGTATGCGCATATAGCTATATTATAGGGTTATTTCTGAACGAAAAATACATAAAAAAAACTGGAGGCATCGATAGAAAAAAATATTTTTTTTTTGACAAGAATGCTTGGAAAATTCAAAAAAAATAATAAGGGCCGGAGACACCCAGGCATTTTACCCATGTATCCCCGGCCCATAACTTGTTTTAATTGGGCAATAAATCCTTAGATTACGCCCTGATCGATCATTGCATCGGCAACCTTGATGAAGCCGGCAATGTTTGCACCTTTCACATAGTTTATGTAACCATCCTCTTCCTGGCCGTGTTTTTTGCAGGCCTCATGAATATTCTTTATGATTTGGTGAAGTTTTTCCTCCACCTCTTCGGCCGGCCAGTTAAGCTTCATGGCATTCTGGGTTTGTTCCAGCCCCGAAGTCGATACACCTCCCGCATTGGCCGCTTTACCAGGACCGTAAAGTATTTTGGCTTCCTGGATAATTTCAACGGCCTCGGGTGTACAGGGCATGTTGGCACCTTCAGATATGGCCATGACGCCATTTTTCACAAGGTTTTTCGCATCCTCGGCGTTTAACTCGTTCTGAATGGCACATGGCATGGCAATATCCACTTTTTGTTCCCACGGACGTTTTCCTTCAAAGAACTGTGCATTGGGGAATTCATAGGTGTATGGTTTTACGATGTCCTGGTTCGACGCACGCAGTTCCAGCAGATAATCGATCTTTTCGCCGGAAATGCCGTCCGGATCATATACGTAGCCATCCGGACCACTTATGGTAACTACTTTGGCACCAAGTTGCGTGGCTTTTGTAGCCGCACCCCATGACACATTGCCAAAACCTGATAAAGCCACGGTTTTGCCTGTGATCTTCTCTCCACGGGTCATTAACATCTCTTCAGCGAAAAATACGGCACCAAAACCGGTTGCTTCAGGCCGGATCAGGCTGCCACCCCAATTGCGTCCCTTGCCGGTAAAAGTACCCGTATGCTCGCCCACAAGTTTTTTATACATGCCATACATATAACCAATCTCGCGGCCTCCAACGCCAATGTCACCGGCCGGAATATCGGTGTCTGGCCCGATATATTTGTACAATTCACTCATGAATGACTGGCAGAAACGCATGATCTCGGCTTGTGATTTTCCTTTCGGGTCAAAATCACTGCCTCCCTTGGCGCCACCCATCGGCAGGGTGGTGAGGCTGTTTTTAAATATTTGCTCAAAGCCCAGGAATTTAAGGCCACTCAGGGTAACACTCGGGTGAAAACGGCACCCGCCTTTGTAGGGACCGATGGCATTGTTGAACTGAACACGGTACCCCCTGTTGACGTGGACCTTGCCCTTATCGTCTACCCACTCCACCTTGAAGGTGATCACCCTGTCAGGTTCGGTGATCCGATCAATGATGTTGGCTGCCTGATACTTTGGATTTTCGGCCACCACATCAATGATTGTTTCCAACACCTCACGTACTGCTTGCAAAAACTCTTTTTCGCCTGGATTCTTGCGCTCCAGATCTGACATTATCTTTTCTAAATTCATGATACTTGGATTTAAAAAATGTTATAATAAATGATGGTTGTTAATTAATTAGCAATTAAGGGACGAATTTAGCCTTAATTTGTATATTAAACAAACAAACGGGGAAATTATTTTTCTGGTTTTAAAACAATTCCGGTTTTTTTGCTGCCATCAATTTTGATTACAACGGGCTGTTCAAAATGGATGTGCCGGACAAGATCGTCTTCATAGGCAGCCAGCTGGTTGTTGAGGAATTCAACATCATAATGTCCTTCCTTTAAATAGGGGTTGATGGTAAAGTATCCCACGTTAAAAGAGGTAAGGTTTTGAAAAAAGTGGGTTCCCTGGCTGGGATCCACATGGAAATGCTTTAAGCCCGATTCCACAATCAGCCTGGCAGCTGATATCTGGGCCCATTTTACAGGTACCCCGAGCCAGGGATCATTCGATCCCCATCTTCCGGGACCCACCAGAACATAGTTTGCTCCTTTTTCCCTGATCAGGGTGTTCAGCTTGCTGATGACCTCGGCAAGCTCTTTGGTTCTGGAGGAGTCAAAAACCTCTGGTTTAACATACACAAAATCATGTATGTTATCAATGATGCCATTGCCCAGTGCATTGTGACTGATGATGATGGCATCTTTGGGTTTACAAAGGTCTACCTGTACACGGTTTTTCTCCTGTGCTTCCACAACCGGCCTGATTTGCAAAAAATGGAACTGGCGTTTTTCCTCCTTTGGTACATCCAGGTTTACGGCAAACTCTATCTCTACCTGGTTGTTCATTTCTTTCTGTCCGATGTGTAACAATTCCCGTAAGATGACGGCTAGTGGAAAAGAACCGTGCCTCAACACGTTGGCAAAGGTTATGATCTTTGTGCCCCCGTCGTATAAACCTTCCCTGATGATATTGTCTTCATAATCATAGGTGGATGCCACGAATTTGATCGCTGATTCTCCCTTTAACTGGCGAATACGGGTCTTGAACAGGTTGACCGTTTCATCCACGGCAGGATGGAATTTCTCAGGATCCATGTTCAGGCTGTAGAATTCCTTCTGGCTGTCGCGCAAGGCTATCTCGGTGTTTGACAGCTGCAGGGATTTCTGGGGATATCTGGGCGAGAACCTCAGGGATATGCCCCCATCCACGATGGTTTTTCCAAGTCCGAAAGCAATATTGGCAACCCCATCTTCATATTTTTCGGGTTCAATCGGATACACATTTACTGACCTGGCAACACCCGAAATGGTAGGGTAGAACATATTGCCATAGGAGCGGCCCGACACTTCCTGGACCACAACGGCCATTTTTTCCTCGTCTATTACATTGGATGTGGCTTCTATATAAGACTTACTCTCTTTAAAGAAAACAGAAGCATACACACTTTTAACGGCCTGATCAAGTTGCTGGCTGCGGACATGTTTATCGTGGTGGTTGTTGGAGATCATATAGGTGGAATAAACCCCTGCAAAAGGCTGGTAATGGCTGTCCTCAAGCAAACTTGATGACCTGACGGCCAGGGGGGACTTGAAAAAATCAACGATCTCATTGATGTAAGACCGCATACGCGAAGGGGTTTTGCTGTGTACAAATGTTTCAAGAACCTCTTCATCACCAACATCAGACAATGCAAAATCATACAGGTCATTGTCTTCCATGAATTCATCAAAAATGTCGGTGGTCAGCACCACGGTACGCGGAATGGATACGGCTACACCCTCCCATTTGTTCATGAGCTTGTACCTGTTCAGAAACGAATCAATGAACGCCAGACCACGCGCCTTGCCTCCCAGCTGGCCATCTCCCAAACGTGTAAATACCGCATATTCATCGAGATGACTGGCTATTATTCCGCGCCCCTTTGTGCGCCTGTAATTGGCAATGGTGTCGATCAGGTAACTCCGCACCTCCTCAATGTGGTCAAAATCGTCGCGGCTTTTTTGAGCGAATATGGTTGCGATGGAAAACAGGGCCCTGGCTTTGAGCCATCGTGAAAAATGGTTGTTGGTCACATGGTATTCTAGTACCTTGGGATCTGCCTTGGAAATTTTTACCTGCAGGGAATGCAGGTTGTTGGCACGCCCGATTTCCATTCCGGTATGCTGGTCCTTGAACACAAAATCACCAAAACCGTAATTTTCCTTGATATAGTGTTTAAGTTCGATCAACAGGGTTTTGGAGTATTTGTCGATAAAACTCACATCAATGTCTTTGTTGATGGTAGCATCCCATTTTTCCGAAGATTGAAGCAGTATGGGGATATTCGTGTTCTTTTTGCGGATATGTTTGGCCAGCCTGACACCTGCCTGGTCGTCCCGCTTGCCTTCCCTGGCATAGCTTATGTCTGAAATAATCCCGAGCAGGTTATCCTGGTATTTGTTATACAGCGACAGGGCCTCTTCATATGTTTTGGCAAGTAATATTTTTGGCCGGGCACGCATGCGCAAGGTCTTGCGGTGTTCGTTAAGCCCTTCGGTCATCAACTCATTGGTCTGGTCAAAAATGACTTTGTAAATGGTAGGCAGGTAAGAGGAATAATACCGGATGGAGTCTTCAACCAGCAGGATGCCCTGAACACCAACCTTTTCTATGTCGTATTCGGCATTCATACGATCCTCCAGCAGCTTGATGATGGCGAGCAGCAATCCGGCATTTCCAAGCCAGCTGAATACATAATCGATGGAGCTAAGGTCTTCGTTACGCAGTTTCATGGATACTTCGCGGGAAAAATGCGTAAGCACCACAATGGGGATTTTCGGGTGGCGTTTTTTCACTTCTTTAGCCATCTCAAAACAATCTATCTTTCCCACATTCAGCATGGTGATCACCAGGTCGAAATGCTTTTCTTCCATTAACCTGAAGGCCGCATCGGATGAGCTGGCTTTGGTAAACTGCGGCGGATAGCGAAGGTTCTTGGATGTATACTCCAGAAATATTTTTTCGTTGATGCGGCCGTCCTCTTCGAGCATAAAGGCATCATAATTACTGCAAATCAGCAGCACATTGATGATCCTTCTCTGCATCAGGTCTTCATAGGTGATCTCCTTGAATTCGTAGCTGTCTGTGGCAAACCGCTCATCATACTTATATTTGGTCAGTGCATTCATGGTCAGAAATAAATCAGTGAATTGCGTTTTTTACCATCCATGATCACCTCCAGGGGCTTTTCAAACCGGATATGTTTGAGGTATTTTGTTTTGTGGACCACCGGGGTTTCCCTTAGTTTGTCCCAATTGATGTAATCAATTAAGTCGTCATGCTTAACAGAGAAATAACCCACATTCATGGATATAACATTGTGGAAAAAATGGGAACCCAGCGAAGCATCGAGCGGAAAATCCTCCATGCTCATTTCAACAATGATCCTTGCGTTGGATATCTGTGACCAGTTAACGGGTATGCCGATAAAACGGTCGCGTGTACCCCATCTGCCGGGACCCATCAGAATATACTTCCTGTCTTCTTTTGCCATCAAACTGTTGATGTGTTCGATCTCATCGCGTACCTTTTCCGTTTTGAGCTTGTCGAAATGATCAAGATCCACATACACTACATCATAAATGTCATTTATTCGGCCGTTGCCCATGCCGCTTTCACTGAACAAAAGCAAACGGTCATTGTCTATTTTGTCGATGTTGATTTCTGTTTCGATGATGTTTTTGATCAGGGGTTTTATCTGCAAGAGGTAAAAAGAGGCCTGTCCTTCCCTGTCTTTGTTCAGGTCTATGGCAAACTCAATTTCAATGGGGGTACCCATCGATTCGGAAATGATATCCAGAATCACCCCGATGGTTTTTGCAAGCGGGATGTAATTGTATTTAAGGATGTTGGCAAAATTCACCACCCTTGGCCCGGGATCTGTAATGCCCGGGATGGTCCTTTCGCTGTTGATGTCGTACACAGAGGCACAATGTTTTAGCGTGCCATGCTGTTCGGCCTTGTCAATCTCCATTTTGATCAACCCTGCATCTTCCCCCTCCATCAGGTTCAGGTCTTTTTTATTCAGGTCAACGGCATAAAAATGCACCTGCGAGTTTTTAAACAGTTCTTTCGGGGTATACATTTCAAGTTGCGGGTGAACGGGGGAGAAGCGATACGTTTTTTCCCCTTCCACTACATATTTTCCAAGGCCCATGGCTATGGCGGCAAAGCCTTCATCCGGTTTCATATAGGAATAGGGGTAAAAATTATATGACTGGGCTACCCCGCTAATATGCGGGTAATAGCAACCATTATATTCCTTGCCAACCACTTCCTGAATGATCACGGCCATTTTTTCTTCCTCTATCTTGTAGTTTACTGCCTTAAAGTATGCCCGTGCAGTAGGACTGAAAATAGATGCGTACACAAGTTTAATGGCATTCATGACTTGCTCCAGCCGTGTATTCAGGTCCGGGTGATTGTTTGGCAGCAGAAAGGTGTCAAAAATACCGGCAAATGGCTGCATCAGGGAATCTTCAAATAAGCTCGATGATCGGATGGCCAGAGGCTTGTCGATCACTGACAGGTATGTTTTAAGTCTTTTTTTCAGGGTGACGGTCAGGTGGCCTTTTATTAACAATTCCTTGATCTTCTCATAGTTTGTTTCGGCATAAATGATATTGTAATAATCATTGTTGTGGATGAACCGTTCAAACTCCTCGGTACCGATAATGGATGTTTTCGGGGTACAAATGCGAATATCCGGGACAAGCTCACTGAAATTAAAATTGTTGATGATCATGTTGATAAAAGACAAGCCCCTGCCTTTGCCCCCAAGCGATCCGGGCGACATGCTTACCACGTTGGTTTCATCAAGCAAAGCAGACTCCTCATAGTTGATCACCTTGCCTTTTTGCTTGTCATGAATGCATTGTTCAATAACATCTATCAGATAATTGCGCAAACTCCCGGGAGATTCGAAATCATCAACCTTAAGGGGTTTGATGCGTTTGGCGATCTGAATTTCGCCCCGGGCCATCAGCCAGTGCGAAAAATGATCTTTTTTTGCATGGTAAATGAGCGATTTTTCAGGAATGGTCTTCAGGTGGGTACGAAATTCCTTCATAGAACGTGCCACGGCAAGGTCGCGACGACCGTCTTCGTCTTTATAAATAAAGTGTCCGAATCCCAGGTAGTAATTGATAAAACTTTGCAGATCCTGCTTGAGTGTTTCAGAATTCTTATTGATAAACGTGCTTTGCAATTTATAGGCTTCTTCTGCATTCTCAGGATCCGAGCTTTGTAACACGGTGGGCAGGTTGGGAATCATCTCCTTGGCATATTCCACCAGTTTAATGCCCGCTTTCGGATCGAGTTCATTGCTTTTTTTAAATTTCACATCCGAGATCAAACAAAGAAGATTTTCGCGGTACTTATTGAACAAGGTCACGGCTTCTTCGTAATTTGAAGCCAGCAACACTTTGGGGCGAACCCGCATTTTCAGGAGTTTATACAATTCATCCGTATTGACCTCTTCGATCAGGTGCTGGGTTTGTTCAATAACGATGGAATATAAAATCGGCAGGTACCGTGAGTAGTATTTTGCAGAATCCTCCACCAAAAGGATCACCCGTACCATCCCGATGCGGATATCGGTTTCCACGTTCATCCTGTCCTCATTATACTTTACCATGGCCAGAAAGGCCTTGGAGTCGCCGTTCCATACAAAGACTTTGTCAATGGAAGTAATGGGTTTGTTTCCGTCTTCAAACAGGGCGATGTCGGAGTTGTTGTTCAACAACATAAAAATCGGGATGTTGTGATAGATCTGTTTGATGATGCGGCTCAACTGGATCGGGGTGGATTTTTCAACGCCCATCATCACAATCACCATGTCAAAATGCTTTTCCTGAAGCTTTTCAAGCGCTTCCTCGGGTGTGGATACCCCGGTAATCCTGGGCGCCGAAGACAGGTTCAGCTGGTAGTATTCGCCGGTAACCTGCTCAAAGAAACGGCCCTCCTGTTCAATGATATATGCGTCGTACAGGTTGGCAACCAGCAAGATCTCCCTGACCTTGTATTGCATCAGGTCGTGATAAATATCGCGGTCGGAATTGTGTTTGTTTAGAAATTTCTGCAGCAATTGCCGGCTCATTGCGGCATGTGTACGCTCCGACTCAGCATCCTGGCTTTTTTGGTCATCCTTGCTGGTCTGCTTGAGCAGTTCTTTCCCAAGCTGGGTGTTCAAATGACCGGTGATTAAGCTACTCAGATTGTTTATAAGATGCCGCTCCTCGATAAAGAAGGGACCCTCATCCTGCTGGGGGAATTCTTTCTGATAGAATATCTCAATACAGCCTTCTGCACCGTCAATGGTCTCAAAAGTTTTGCGCTGCATCCATTTGGTTTCTTTTAGCCCTGCCTTGCTAACGAAGGCCTCATTGCCATATTTGATACGGGCTATGGTATCTTCGGGGTGCTGCCATGCAGAAGGTAGTATCTGCACGATCTTTTGCAACATTTCCGCAACGGGTTTTTCCTCCTTCAGGATGCCGGTAACTTTATGGATGGCCCCGAGTTCTTTCAGCCTTTCCCTTTTTTCTGACAGCAGTTTTTTAATCTCCTCCTGACTGATAACAAGTGGCTGCTCCACTTCCTGTCCTGGCGGTTGCATGTTGAAATGTTCAGGCTCACTATGTGAATCTTTTATCATGTGTGGCTGGTTTTCTCCAATCATTGAAGATACAAAAAATATTTCCAAAAATATAAAGAAAGCACCATGCGGCAATTCCCTTTAATAAAATAAATGATATTTCCAAGAAAAAACAGAAAAATATTTCTTTTTTAAAACAGAATCCCTGAAAAATAAATTGTCATAACATTGCTTCAGAAATCAATCATGTTTATTCACCCTATAAAACCAATGAGCAATGGATGCACAATTAAAAAAATTTATGGATTATGTGAAGGCCAAGAACCCTGCTGAAAGGGCTTTCCATCAGGCTGTACAGGAAGTGGCTGAAACCATCATTCCCTTCCTGGAAGAAAACCCAAAATACAAGGCCGCCAAGGTATTTGAGCGGATGATCGAGCCCGAGCGGGTGATTGTTTTCCGCATACCATGGATCGACGACCAGGGGGAAGTCCAGGTAAACAGGGGTTTCCGTATTGAGATGAACAGCGCCATTGGCCCTTACAAGGGCGGCATGCGCTTTCACCCGACGGTTGATCTGGGGATTTTGAAGTTTCTGGCATTTGAGCAGGTATTTAAAAACAGCCTTACTTCGCTACCTCTTGGTGGGGGAAAGGGGGGATCCGACTTTGATCCAAAAGGCAAATCCGACGTGGAGGTGATGCGTTTTTGCCAAAGCCTCATGACCGAACTTTTCCGCCATATTGGTCCGGATACGGATGTTCCGGCCGGAGATATCGGGGTGGGCGGACGTGAAGTGGGTTTCATGTACGGACAATACAAAAGGATCAAGAATGAGTTTACGGGGGTATTTACCGGCAAAGGGCTTGAATACGGGGGCAGTTTGATACGCCCGGAAGCAACCGGCTACGGCACCGTATACTTTGCCCAGGAGATGCTTGCCACAATCAATGAAGAGTTCAAAGGCAAAACGGTGGCTGTCAGCGGATCGGGCAATGTAGCCCAGTTTGCCACAGAAAAGGTGATCGAATTTGGCGGGAAAGTGGTAACCCTGTCTGACTCCAATGGATATATCTATGACAAAGATGGCATTGATGCTGAAAAACTGCAATATATCAAAACCCTGAAAAACATCAAGCGTGGACGTATCCGCGAATATGCCGATGAATTCGGCTGTAAATATGTAGAAGGCGTTTCACGGCCATGGATGGAGAAGTGCGATATTGCCCTTCCCTGCGCCACTGAAAATGAACTGAATGAAGAAGAGGCCAAAGCACTGGTAGATAATGGATGCATTTGTGTTTCTGAAGGGGCCAACATGCCTTCAACGCCTGAGGCTGTAGAAGTTTTCCTGGCCAATAAGATACTCTATGGTCCGGGCAAAGCGGCCAATGCAGGTGGTGTGGCCACTTCGGGCCTGGAAATGAGCCAGAATGCCCTTCGGTTATCCTGGACACGCGAAGAAGTGGACCAGCGTCTGCACAACATCATGATCAATATTCACAAAACCTGTGTTGAATATGGCAAGGAAGGGGATTTTATTAACTATGTGAAAGGTGCCAACATTGGTGGTTTTGTTAAAGTGGCTGATGCAATGATCGCGCAAGGTTATGTGTAAGCAGCCTACCCGCTTGCCTGCTTAATGTTCCTGAAATGCCTTGGCGATGATGGCCGAGGCATTTCCTTTTCCGTACAAACCATCAGCGAACACCAGGGGCTTATTCAAAAAACCATGAAATGCATCCAGTATCACGGCCGGATCGCTTCCGCACAGTTTGTTGTAACCTGGTCCCAATAGCTCAACCCATTCTGTTTCATTGCGAAGTGTCAGGCAGGGTTTATGAAAGAAATAGGCTTCTTTTTGCATGCCCCCGCTGTCTGTCATAACCAATTGGCATTGTGCAAGCAAATACAGGATTTCGAGGTAACCAACGGGATCAATCACATGGACATGCTTCGACAATGAGGGCAGGTTGCCTGCACTGATCAGCTTTTGTGTCCTTGGATGGACCGGAAAAACAATTGGCAAGTCTCGGGAAACCTCGTTTAATGCCACAATCAATTGTTTTAGCTTGTCTTTCGGGCTGGTGTTTTCTTCGCGGTGAATGGTGGCCAATACAAAATTCACCGGAAGTGCTTTGTGGCCCGGAGGCCTTGCTTTATCCCGGAATAACAGCGAGGCATCATACATCACGTCCCCGCTGAGGATCGTGGTGCATGAAAAATGATCAAAACCTTCCGCTGACAGATTCTGTTGGGCGGTGGGGGTGGGGCAAAAAAGCAAATCACTGATCCTGTCGGTAAGGATGCGGTTGATCTCTTCAGGCATCTTTCTGTTGTATGACCTCAGACCAGCTTCAACATGTGCAACCGGAATATGCAATTTGACGGCAGCCAGTGCCCCGGCCAGTGTGGAATTGGTGTCACCGTAAACCATTACACGATCGGGTTGTTCTTTTTCCAGTATCCCCTCAATCCCTTCGATCATCCGGCCTGTCATGGCCCCATGCGGCAAACTGTGTATGTTCAGGTGGTGATCAGGACGCGGTATTTCCATCTGGTCAAAAAATACCTGGCTCATGTTTTTGTCAAAGTGCTGGCCGGTATGCACCATGACTTCACAAACATCAGAACTTTTGCGGATCGCTTTACTCACCGGCGCAGCTTTGATAAACTGCGGCCGTGCACCGAGTATCGTTGCTATCTTTTTCATACCCGTCAAAGATACAGGATTTTGCATTACATTTGTCGCAAAGCAAGGCAATGCGTATTTATTTGATCGGCTTCATGGGGTGTGGGAAAAGCTCTTTGGGCAAACGCCTGGCCAAAAGACTAAATTATCCCTTTTTTGACATAGATACGGAAACCGAAAAAAAAGCGGGTCAGGATGTGCAGGCGATATTTGATACGCACGGCGAATTATTTTTTCGCAGACTGGAGCGGGAAGTATTGCTTGGCATCACCGGCCATGAACACGCTGTGATAGCCACCGGAGGGGGTACCCCCTGCCATGAGGACAACATGGATTTTATGAATGCCAACGGCATTACGGTATACATGAAAATGGCCCCCCAGAGCCTGGCGTACCGTTTGGAGTATGCACAGAAGAAACGGCCGCTGATCAAGGGAAAAAAAGGGGCGGACCTGCTAACACTCATCCATGATAAGCTGGTTGAAAGAGAACCGGTTTATATGCGTTCGCATTGCATCATCAAGGGCGAATCTGCAAAACCTGACCAGATCATTTCACTGGTCTTTGGCCTTTGAGCGAACAGGACCGGAAAATCAGTTAAGCATGGGATCTGAAGGATAATTATCCCAAATGGCATAATCGTTGCCCATCTCTTTGAGCATATTGCTCCACAGCTTTTCAGGATTGTCTGCCATAACGGTATCAAGCGTACATTGGGTAACAACCCATGATTTTTCTACCATTTCCCGCTCAAGTTGTTTTGGATCCCAACCTGAATACCCGATAAAGAACCTGACTTCTTCCGGTTTCACAAGCTGGAGGTTGATCAGTTCCATAAGTTTTTTGATTTCACCTCCCCAAAACAAACCGGGGATGATCTCAATGCTGCCGGGTACCTTCTCTCCGAGGGTATGCACATAAAAAAGGCGCTCGGGATGCACCGGACCACCAAGGAAGAGGGGGAATTCGTTGTCGGGAAATTCTTTAACAACCTGATTTAATTTCAAGTGAATGGGCTTATTGAGGATCAGGCCAATGGTGCCTTCATCTACATTGTGTTCCACGAGCAGAACCACGCTGCGGCCAAAGTAAAAGTCGCGCAATGCAGGCTCACTGATAAGAAGTTTGCCACTGGACGGTTTATTTGATTTTGCGTTCATACACAGTAAGTAAGATTATTCTTACATGAAACCCACCCCTGTTTGGGTATTTTCTTAAATTTGAGGTGTTGTTCAATGATAGAACAACAAAAACTTTGCCAATGTTCAAAATGGATGCCCCGGATAAGCAAAATCAATACAATGCATTAAGGAAAAAGTTTCCGGTCTTTTCCTATAAAGGTTTTCACATAAAGAAACGGAACAATCATACCGAACTTGGATTCCATTTCGAAGTAGGGGATCAATACGTTTTCAGGCCCCGGTGGTTATTTGATCCGGGTATATTTGAAGATCTCTGGTTGGGGTCGGAAGAAAACGAAACGCTGTTGTTTAACCTGGGGATGGTCGAAATGATCAGTTACTGGAAGGCATTCTGCTCTCCGCGTATCAAGGTAGAACCATTTGTTATGACACCAGGGCAGGAAAGCTGGTGGATCAAGCTATACCGTTTCGGACTTGGTGAGTTTTTTTTCACCAATGGAATTGCCGGTCCCGGTCAGGAAATGCTGTCGTTTGAATATCCGGTTAATTGCCCGCCAATGCCCGGAGAAGCTTCGCTTGATCATACCTATCCCGGCAAGAAAGTACTGGTTCCGGTTGGCGGCGGGAAAGATTCAGCGGTAAGCCTGGAGTTACTCAAGGCTGCAGGTTGGGATGTCATTCCTTTTGTGGTTAATCCGCGTGCTGCCTCACGCGATGTACTGGCAGCAGCCGGTTTCAGGTCCGGCGAATGGATTTCCCTGACGCGCCACATCGATCCGCTTTTGCTTGAATTAAACAATCGGGGTTTTTTAAACGGACACACCCCGTTTTCTGCCATGCTGGCATTTGCTGCCCATTTTCTGGCCTGTCAGACAGGGATCCGCCATATCGCCCTGTCGAATGAATCCAGTGCCAGTGAACCCACAATCCCGGGTACGAAAATTAACCATCAATACAGTAAATCTCTGGAGTTTGAACAGGATTTCAGGGAGTATCTGCTAAAATATGACGGCCGGAATATTAATTATTTCAGCCTGTTACGGCCACTTAACGAATTGCAGATTGCCTCGCTGTTTTCGCACTTCACACACCATCACCATGCTTTTAACAGTTGCAATGTGGGCAGCAAGGATGATGTCTGGTGTACCAGTTGTCCGAAATGTTTATTCACCTACGTAATTTTGTCCCCGTTTTTGCCGCCTGAATTGTTGATAAACATATTTGGAAAAGACCTGTTTGCCGATATTTTGCTGGAACAAACCCTGGATGATCTGTGCGGGCTCAGCGAATCAAAGCCATTTGAATGCGTCGGGACCATTGAGGAAGTAAACCTGGCACTCGCGAACGTGATTCAAGCCAGGATTAAAAAGGGAGAAGCCCTTCCGCCATTGCTCGCATACTACATGAACAGTCCCATGTATGAAAAATATAAGGATAAGCCCATGGATGAACACCTCCGCGTTTTTGACACAAATCATTGCCTGGATGAAGCATTTGAGGCGATCGTAAGAAATACAGTGCATGCTTGAACAACTTTTTCTTGATCTCTTCAGGGGAAGGCGCGTGGCCATCCTTGGTTACGGCAGGGAAGGAAGGTCTACTTTCCGGCGGCTTAAACAGTTTGTGCCCGGCCTGAAGGTGCATATATGCGATTGCAATGCAGATTTGCGCGAGGCAGCCGAAAAGGACAGAGAATCATCAGGTGTACAATGGTTTCTGGGAACATCCTACCTTAAAGGGCTTGATGATGCCGACATCATCATCAAATCACCCGGGATCCCGTTTTCACTGTTGAACGGCCTGAATCTTCAGGGACGCATTACCTCACAAAGCGAATTGTTCCTTGAGCTGTTTCGCGATCAGGTTTGCGGCATTACCGGAACAAAAGGGAAAAGCACCACCGCCAGCTTACTGCACCATATCCTTAACGCCGGAGGAAAACCAACCGTATTGGCGGGCAATATCGGCACACCCTGTTTTGACGTGCTCGACCACATAACCCCCAACACACACATCGTTTTTGAGATGAGCAGCCATCAACTCCAAAATATTGGCCTCTCTCCCCACATTGCCATATTGCTGAACATTTTCCAGGAACACCTCGACCATTACACTTCATTTAGCGAATACCAGGAAGCAAAAATGAACATTGCGCGCTACCAAAACGTCCGCGATCACTTTATCTTTAATCCCGACAACCCATTGGTGTATTCACTGGTGTCAGGCATGGATATCCCTTCCCATTTGATTTCACTTGGTTCGTCTTTTGGACATGCGGCCAGGATTTTTTGCGAAGCTGACGACATGGTATTTCTTGAGGGCAAACACCGGATTTCACTGACAGGGTTGTGCAGCCAATCTGCTATACCCGGGCAACACAACCTGCAAAACATCAGGGCTGCAGTGGCTGCCTCGCTTCGTATGGATATTGCTGCAGATGTAATTATCAAGGCAGTGAACGGTTTTAAGGGTTTGCCTCACCGGCTGGAGTTTGTGGGGACGTTTGATGGGGTTCATTATTATAATGATTCCATTTCCACCATTCCCGAGTCCACCATGGCGGCATTAAATGCCTTTCCGGATACTGCAACCATTATACTTGGAGGTACTGACAGGGGAATAGATTACAAACCACTGATGGATTTTCTTTCCGGATCACCCGTGGTGTATTTATTTTTTACCGGGGATGCAGGCAGGCGAATGAAGTCAATGGCTGATTCCATGCGGGATTTTACCGGAAAAAAACTGTTGTTCTGTGCATCCTTCGACGAAGCGGTTCGACTGGCTGTAGAAAAAACACCTTCCGGCAGGGCTTGCCTGCTCTCCCCGGCAGCTGCCAGTTACGATGCTTTTGAAGATTTTGAGGAGCGTGGACAGCGGTTCAGGGACCTTGTCAGGGAATTTAACCGCAAATCATAAAGGTGCACTTTGTCAGGTTGCTTGCTTCTGATCAATAAAATGCCTTATCAGCGATTCGGGGTTTTTTACCGACTGTTTGATCCATTCCAGTAAAAGATCCGTTTTCTCTTCTTCAGAAAGCATCCAGCCGGGGACTGTTTCCCTGATTTTTGCACCCAGGTGATACAGGCAGATGGCTGCAGATACAGAGATGTTGAAACTTTCGGTAAACCCCTGCATGGGGATTTTCACAAAGGCATCGGCCATACTTGCGGCTTCTTGTGTCAGGCCTTTTTGCTCTGTACCGAAAAGCAGGGCGGTTCTCTGGTCTACCGGCAAATCTTCAAGCAGAAAATCATTGCGATGCGGGGAGGTGGCCACGATCCGGTACCCCCGTTCCTTAAGATGGGCCAGACAGGCTGATGTGTTGTGCTCCCGGTTGTTATACTTATACAAACTGAGCCATTTTGAAGCCCCCAGGGCAACATCCGGGTTGATTTCATACACATTTTGATTCTCAATGATGTGTACGTCCTGTATCCCAAAACAATCGCACGATCGTAATACCGCACTGGCATTTTGCGACTGGTAGATGTCTTCCATTACCAGGCAAAGATGCCTTGTCCGTTTTTCAAGAACTGAACGTATTTTTGACAACCGTGGCGGGGTCACGTATTCCGACAGGAAGCGGATCAATTCCTTTTTCTGCTGAAGGGTTGTTTTTAAATCTGCCATCAGCTTATGCAGTTATTGATTGCCCTGGATGACCATACCTGCCATCCGGTACAGCAACCTCGATGAAACAATTCCGTCGATCTTACCGGGACCTGTTTCCACAAGATCGGCCCCGATAACATGTTTTCCGGCACGAAAAACAGCCTCCATGAGATAAACAGCCTGGCTGAATGTGATTCCCCCGGGGACCGGTGTGCCTGTTCCCGGACACCATGCAGGGTCAAGTCCGTCCACGTCGAAAGTAACATATACTTTATCAGGAAGCATCTCCACGATGTCACGACAAATCCCCGACCATGGCTCCCTTTCAAAAAGCCGCCGGTGCATGTCATGCCCGTAAAAAGTTTTGATCACTTGATTGTGGCGTGAAATAAATTGCAATTCCTCGCCGCACAATTCCCTGATGCCAACCTGTACTATTTTTGATACACCCTTTGTTTCCGCTGCCAGCCGCATTACCGATGCATGTGAGTGAGTGAACCCCTGGTAAGCTTTGCGCATGTCGGCGTGGGCATCGATCTGCAATATTCCGAAATGATCATGCCGGCTGGCCAGTGCCCTGATCAGGCCAATGGATACGCTGTGCTCGCCGCCCACAATAAAAGGGGCCTGTCCGTTATGGAGGTATTGCAGGCATTTGTTTTCCATGAGGGCCATATACTCCTCGCATGCCTTGTTTACCCGGGAAAGCTCAGACTGCTTTGGGTCATTGCCATGTATGCTGTTTCCGGCTTCCAGATGATCAATGATGTTCCTGGCTAGTTTGCGAATCTCTCTGTTTTTCCGGACAATAAATGGATCAACTTTTTCCATGGCCATTCCCTGTTTCCAGGCATCAGGAAGCAGGGGGTCAAAGAGGTCAATCTGAAAAGAGTGATGGAATATGTTCACCGGGCCATCTGCCGCACCTGCCTGGCCGGAAGTGGTGACATCCCAGGGGGCCGGAATAAAGACCAGCCTGGATTCATCCACATCAAAAGGCAACCCGAAAAAATTGTTGGAAGTATTGCCCACCCCGTTCGGATCAAATGCTTTTAGTTTGTCTGATATGCCCATGATTTGAAATGAGGTTGTTGGTTAGCCTATATAAATTGTTAGCCGCGATGCAACCAAGAAAAAGGGTTATGGATTTTGCATATTGTTGTGTGAAGTTAGCAATAAAATGGAAAAATGGCTCTGCAGGGCACAAAAAAACCCCGGACCATTGCCGGGGTTTTTTTATCATCGATAAAGGAAGTCCTTATTTCACCATATCGGCTAATTCGGCACCTGCTTTGAATTTAACCACTTTTTTGGCAGGAATGGTAATTACCATGCCACTTTGAGGGTTCCTTCCTTTACGAGCTTCTCTTTTGGATACTGAGAAAGATCCGAAGCCAACAAGAGCAACCCTGTCACCTTTCTTCAGTGCTTTTGTTGTTGCGCCAATAAAAGCATCCAACGCTCTCTTGGCATCTGCTTTTGTCAAATTTGCATCTGATGCAATGGCATCAATTAATTCGGCTTTGTTCATCTTTTTTGTTTTTTTGGTTAGAAAATAAAGTGATTAGCTTCCATTAACCAATGCAAATATAGGCTATTTCATAGAAAATGCAAGCCCAACGCGGAAAATATGGGCAATTGTTAATAAAATGAGATGTTTTGTTAATAACTTGAACGAAAAAAAGCCGGTATCGCCTCAAGTAGCCTTGACATGACACCTGTGCCGTAAATACAGCAAAAACAAGCCTAGTGTGTCTTGCTCCGGAGACTGTTGAAACGCAGGCCACGGAGAAATGCCTGTGTCTCCATACGTTTTTTGCCGGCCATTTGCAGTTCCAGAACTTCAACAAACCCATCGGGGGTAGCCACATGCAGAAAGGTTTTCTGATCGGTGAGCATGGTGCCGGGTACAAGATCGTGTGGGGTGATTTGTGGCCTGGCTATAAAAATCCTGAGGGAAGACACATCTTCACCATTGAAGATTATCTCGCAGAATGCTCCCGGCTGCGGGCTCAATCCATGAATAAGATTGACAACCTCCATGCATGGCCTCTCCCAGTGTATGCGACAGTCTTCTTTATAGATTTTTGGGGCTTTATTCAGGACCTTGTCATCATCATACAATTGATCCTGCTGCAGCGGTTTCACAGTGCCTTTTGCCAGTGCCTCAATGGTATCAATCACCAGGGGTGCGCCTGCTGCCTTGATCTTTTCATGGAGGCTGCCGGCTGTTTCATATTCCCCGATGGGGATTTTCCTTTGCAGAAGTATCTGTCCGGTGTCAATCTGATGATCGATCAAAAAAGTACTTACGCCCGTTTCTTTTTCGCCATTGATGATGACCCAGTTGATGGGTGCCGCCCCCCGGTAATCCGGAAGGAGGGAGGCATGGAGGTTGAAACATCCCATTGCAGGGATTGACCATACTGCTTCAGGCAATTTGCGAAAGGCAATCACCACTTGTAAATCGGCTTTGTAAGCCTGTAATTCACTGATAAATTCAGGTGAATTCAGGTTTTCAGGTTGCAAAACAGGTATTTTTTTTCTGGCCGCGTATTGTTTAACAGGTGCTTGCTGCACCTTTCTTCCCCGGCCCGCCGGGCGATCGGGTGCAGTAACCACTGCGACCACATGGTAACCATGGTCTGCAATGGACTGTAAAACATGGGATGCCAGATCAGGTGTCCCCATAAATACAATCCGCAAATCCTTTGCCCGCATAATGCCTTTAAAGAAAAAACTTACAAAAATGGTTCATCCGGATCTTCCGGTTCCGGGAATATCTGATTTTGCATCTGCACCATCTGAATGGCGGCAACGGCAGCCTCATCGCCTTTGTTGCCGTGTTTGCCCCCGGCACGCTCCAGGGCTTGTTCATAGGTGTCGGTGGTAAGTACACCAAATATTACGGGGGTGAGGGTGCTGATGGCCAGATTCATGCAGCCGCGTGCCACGGCCTGCGATATGAATTCAAAATGCCGGGTTTCTCCCTGGATAACGCATCCAAGGCAGATCACCGCGTCAACCAGCATGGCATCGATCATGATGGCTGCTGCCTGAGGAAGCTCAAAACTTCCCGGAACCCATTGTATGATGATATCCTCCCGGTCAATGCCTTGTTTTTCAAGCGTCCGGACAGTTCCCTCGAGCAATGCACCGGTTATTTCCTTGTTCCAGTTAGCTACCACAACGCCTATGCGCATTCCATATGCCTCCGG
>PWON01000041.1 GCA_003557385.1 Bacteroidales bacterium
GGACTGGCCCTGGGCAAACACATCGACTATGTGAAGGTAAAAACCTTCAACGCCTACACCCATCAGGCCATCCAGGTGGTTTTGGCAAAAGAGCTCCTGCATAGTTTCTTCAATCCGAAACATGCGGATATGCCCCTGGAAGAATACACACCTGGCGACAAAGCCATCCCCTTCAGGGTAGTGGCAGAATACAAGGGCAAAGATTTTGAAAACATCCGTTACGAACAATTGCTGCCATACGCACAACCCGAGGATGGCGACCCTTTCCGGGTGGTTCTGGGCGATTTTGTCACCACCGAAGAGGGAACCGGCGTGGTGCATATCGCACCCAGCTTTGGGGCAGACGACTTCAGAGTCGAAAAGGAATATGCCCTGGGCTCACTTACCATGGTGGATAAAAAAGGGCGCTTTACCGAAGCCATGGGTGAATTCTCAGGCCGCTTCGTAAAGCCGGAATACATCGGCGAGAACGACCCGCCTGAGGAGCGGCCGGTGGATGTGGATATCATCATCAAACTGAAGCACGAAAACCGTGCTTTCAGGGCAGAAAAGTACGAACACTCCTACCCCCACTGCTGGCGAACCGACAAACCGATCCTGTATTACCCGCTCGACTCATGGTTTATCCGGACCACAGCCATCAAGGACCGCATGATCGCCCTGAACAAAACCATCCAATGGAAACCGGAAAGTACCGGCACGGGTCGTTTTGGCAACTGGCTGGAAAACCTGCAGGACTGGAACCTGAGCCGTTCGCGCTTCTGGGGTGTGCCGCTGCCCATCTGGTGTACCGAAGACCGCAACGAACAAGTGTGCATCGGATCGCTTGCCCAGCTCAAGGATGCCATCGACCAATCCGTGGAAGCCGGCTTCATGAAGGAAAACCCTTTGGCGGATTTCCAGCCCGGCAACATGTCGGAAGAAAATTACAATGTGTTTGACATGCACCGTCCTTTTGTAGATGAGGTGATCCTGGTGTCTCCTTCCGGTAAAAAAATGTTGCGTGAAGCCGACCTGATCGATGTATGGTTCGACAGTGGCGCCACGCCCTATGCCCAATACCATTACCCGTTTGAAAACAAGGAGTTGTTCGAAGAGAACTTCCCGGCCGATTTCATTGCCGAAGGGGTTGACCAGACCCGCGGTTGGTTTTTTACCCTGCATGCCATTGCCGCCATGGTGTCAGATTCCGTTTCGTTCCGCACAGTGGTTTCCAACGGCCTGGTACTCGACAAGGCCGGGAACAAAATGTCAAAGCGTCTTGGCAATGCGGTTGATCCGTTCAAGACCATCGAACAATTCGGGCCGGACGCCACCCGCTGGTACATGATCAGCAACGCCCAACCATGGGACAACCTGAAGTTCGACCTGGCGGGTGTTGAAGAGGTGAAGCGGAAGTTTTTCGGCACCCTGTACAACACCTATGCCTTTTTTGCGCTCTATGCCAACATTGATGGGTTTGCCTACAGCGAAGATGATGTGCCCGTAGAGCAGCGTCCGGAGATCGACCGCTGGATCCTCTCAGAGTTAAACAGCCTGATCAAAAAAACCGACGAATGCTACTTTGACTATGAGCCCACCCGGGCCAGCCGCCTGATCCAGCATTTTGTGGACGAACACCTGAGCAACTGGTACGTGCGTCTCTGCCGCCGCCGTTTCTGGAAAGGGGACTACACCCGCGACAAGATCTCGGCTTACCAGACGCTTTATCGCTGCCTGGAATCCCTGGCCATGATCAGTGCACCCATTGCACCTTTTTTCAGTGAAAGCCTGTTTACCGACCTTAACCGTGTTACTAAAAAGCACCCGGTGGTTTCTGTGCATCTTACCGACTACCCGCAAGCCGATGTGTCCATGATCGACACCGGCCTGGAGGAGCGCATGCAGTTGGCGCAGAAAATTTCCTCGATGGTGCTGGCCCTGCGAAAGAAAGTAAACATCCGGGTCAGACAGCCCCTGCAAAAGATCATGGTTCCCGTGCTGGATGAACGGTTCCGCAACAAGTTGCGTGATGTGGAACAGCTTATCCTGTCGGAAGTCAACGTAAAAGAACTGGAATACCTCGACGACACCGCCGGCATCCTGGTCAAAAAGATCAAACCCAATTTCAAGGCGCTGGGACCCCGTTACGGCAAAATGATGAAACACATTGCCGCAGCCATTGGGAAATTTTCACAGGAAGACATTCAACACATTGAAAACGAAGGAAAGACAACATTGCATATCGATGGCCAAATGCTGGAGATCACCCTCGATGATGTGGAGATCATGTCGGAAGACATCCCCGGTTGGCTGGTAACCAACGAAGGGAATGTGACCGTGGCGCTGGATATTACCATCACCGAAACATTGCGCAACGAAGGCATTGCCCGCGAACTGATTAACAGGATCCAAAACCTCAGAAAAGACAAGGGTTTTGAAGTAACCGATAAAATTGACCTGCAGGTGCAGAAACATGAACAAATAACAGATGCCGTATTGAATAATAATGAGTATATTTGTTCAGAAACACTGGCGACAAATTTGTGTTATGTGAACGATATTACAGACCACGACAAGGTGGCCGTGGAGCTGGCCGATGACCTGCAGACGTTTGTGCTGATCAGAAAACAAAACAAATAATCATTGTAAATCCCCGAGTGTATGGAAACGAAACGCGAAAAAACACGGTATTCTGATGAGGAACTCAAGGAGTTCAAGGAGATCATCATGAAAAAGCTGGAAGAAGCCCGGGACGGACTGAAGCTACTGACCGAAGCATATACCACCCAGAACGCCAACGATACCAACGACACCTCCCCCTCGTTCAAGATCCTGGAGGAAGGGTCGCAGGTCCTTTCGAAAGAAGAAAACGGGCAACTTGCAGCCCGCCAGGAAAAGTTCATTCGCGATTTGGAAAATGCATTGATCCGTATTGAAAACAAAACCTACGGGGTTTGCAGGGTTTCCGGAAAACTCATTTCCAAGGAACGGCTCAGAAGCGTACCGCATGCAACCCTGAGCATTGAAGCCAAAATGAACAGGAAGCCAAACGAAACCTAATTACTGCGTCTGGTTTGAAAAAAAAGCACATCCCCTGGATCGTGATATTGGGTGTTCTATTGATTGACCAGGTCAGTAAGATCCTGGTTAAGACCAATATGACACTGGGCCAAAGCATTACTTTGCTGGGCGACTGGTTCATCCTTCATTTTACCGAAAATTACGGAATGGCTTTCGGGATGCAGTTTTCCGGTGAATACGGAAAGCTGGCCCTCAGTTTGTTCCGCATCCTGGCCGTTTTTTTTATAGGCTTCTACCTGGGCAGGCTGACGCTCAGGGGGGCGCACACAGGGCTCATTGTTTGTGTGTCGCTGATCATGGCAGGCGCCCTGGGCAACATCATCGACAGCACCCTGTATGGGTTGGTATTCAGCGAAAGTTATTTTAACCAGGTGGCCACAATGTTTCCGGAGGGAGGGGGCTACGGGTCTTTCCTGCATGGCAAAGTGGTCGACATGCTTTACTTTCCTGTCATCAAAGGAACTTTCCCTGCCTGGTTCCCCATCTGGGCAGATCAGCCTTTTATTTTTTTTCGGCCGGTTTTTAACCTTGCCGACGCAGCCATTACCATCGGGGTTTTTGCCTTGTTGGTTTTTCAGGCAAAGTTTTTCAAGAAACCAGATCAGGAAGAGGAATCCCCTGATACGGACGACAAGGAAAACCACGACACAGCATCCGGACAGGAGGAACAGGACGACGATTTGCCCTTATCTGCATAATTATGAACGGTTTTTTGTTTGAACAGATCATATTCGGCCCGGTAAAAAGCAGGCGTTTGGGCATCTCATTGGGTGTAAACCTGTTGCCGCTGAACATCAAACACTGCACGTTCAACTGCCTGTATTGCGAATGTGGCTGGACCAAACCCAAAAGCAAAGAGTGCTTCACCTTTCCGGGTCGCGAAGACATCCAAAAAGCGCTGGAGCATAAGTTGATGGTCATGCGCAACAAAGGGGCCATGCTCGACACCATCACCTTTGCCGGCAACGGGGAACCCACCCTGCACCGCGATTTTGCCGGTATCATGGACGACACCATTGCATTGCGCGACACCCATTACCCGAAAGCACGCATTGCCGTGTTAAGCAACGCCAGCCTGGCCGGTAAAAAAAGCATTGCGGAGGCCCTGATGAAAGCCGACCAGAACATCCTGAAGCTCGACACCGGCACAGACGAAACCTTTCAAAAGATCAACAACCCCAGGATAAAAATCAGCCTGGAACAAGTGCTTGAAAACCTCAAACAGTTCAAAGGCCAAATGATCATCCAGGCCCTGTTTGTGCGCGGCACCTACCAGGGGGTTCCCTTTGACAACACCACCGATGCCGAAGTCAGTGCCTGGCTCGGGCACATCGACATGCTGCGTCCGAAACTGGTGATGATCTATCCCATTGCCCGGGCCACCCCGGCCGAGGATGTGGAAAAAGTTCCCATGGAGGTGTTGCAGCCGATCGCCGAAAAAGTCGAAGCACTCGGAATCCCCACAGAGGTATATCCCTGACAAGGGTATCATTACAGAACCTGGCCAAACACGGCCATAACCCGGACATCACATCAGGGTGGATACAGGCATCAAGGTTTGGGCCGTAAGTGCGCCAAACACGGCCATGGCCCCGGCATCAGGCCCACGAAGAAACCCCGGTACGTAAGCATCCGCCCCGGCATGCCAAACCCGGTCAGCCGGTCAGGTTATTCTAAACGCTGTCTTCTATGTTCCACACAAATGCCCTCACGCCGATCTCTTTGTTGATGGCGTCAAGCTTCTTTATACAATCCAGGAGTTCCGGAACTTTTTCATCCGGAATAACGGCCATGGCTGCCGAATTGAGCTCGGGCCAGGTGTGGGTTCCTTTCCTGGGGTCTCCGGTTTCGGTACCCCTGCCGTGTACATTGTTCCACCAGGTATATCCCCTGATCTGAAGCCTGTCGAGAATAAACTCCACCCGTTCGGTGTTTGCCTGGTTGAATACGATCATGACTGCCTTCATCCTATATGTCCCGATTTAATTATTCACAATTCAAAAAAGTAAATTTCGCCCGCACTTTTCGCAGTTTGTCCCGCTCCCCGCGACGTGCAAAGATGCCATACACCACGGGAACCAATACCAGGGTCACCGCGGTGGAAAAGATCAGCCCCCCGATCAGGGTGATCCCCATCGGGCTCCAGATTTCAGAGCCATCTCCAGTGCTCAGTGCCAGCGGCAACATCGCCAGGATGGTGGTTGTAGCTGTCATCAGCACAGGCCTTAGCCTTAATTTTCCGGATTGGGCGATTGCTTCGTTGAGCGGCAGGCCCCTGTCGCGCTTAAGGTTGATGTAGTCGATCAGCACGATGCCGTTTTTCACCACAATCCCGATGAGCAAAACGGCGCCCAGCCCGGCAATGATGCTCAGGGTGGTATTGGTGATCAAAAGTGCCAGGATAACCCCCGTAAAGGAGAATGGGATGGAAAACATGATCACAAAAGGCATGATAAAGGACTCAAACTGCGAAGCCATCACAAGGAACACAAGGATGATGCTGATCATGAGCAACAACCCAAAATCCATGAACGAATCCATCATGTCTTCATAGGCGCCGCCTACATTGATCATGACCCCCGGCGGAATATCTGTTGTTTCAATAACCGCGTTGATCTCCTGGGCCAGATCGCCGAGGGCAATTCCGGAGGGGATGGCCGACACGGTCACTACCCGTTCGCGGCTCTTCCGCTCAATGTTCGGCGGACTCCAGTACTCTTCTACGCGACCGATCTCCCCAAGTTTAATTCCGGCGCCCATGGGGTTTTGTATGGTGATGGATTCAAGATCCGACACGGAGTTCCTGAAGTCCTCCTTGTATCGAACCACGATTTCATATTCGTCACCCTCCTCCCTAAGATAAGATGTGCGCATGCCGTCGATGCGGTTGCGCAAGGCAGCCGACACCATGGCCGTATTCAAGCCGTTCTCTGCCATTTTTTGCCTGTCGAGGACCACCTGCAGCTCCGGCCGGTCATCTTTCCGGCTCACCTGTACATTCACTGCACCGGGGATGGCTGCAATGTCTCTCCTGATCGTTTCGGCCAGCGCACTGGTAACATTGAAATCGAAGCCATAAATCTCCACATCCACGGTGGTATCACCCATTCCGCCACTTCCGGCCTCCACGGAGTATTCAACAATGTCGGGGATCTGATCCAGCTGACTTCTCAAATCATCGGCAATCTCCCACACTGAACGTTCCCGCTCTTCGGCAAATGTTAAACGCAACATCACATTGATCACATTGGACCCTCCCCCCATGAACATCATCATTCCACCTTCGGCATCTGAGCCTGATGAAATGGACAGGATTTCCACTTCGGGATACCGTTCATTGACAATGGCCTCAATTTGCCTGGAAACCTTGATGGTTTCCTCTACCCGCAGTCCGGTGGCCAGTTCAATGTTGGCCGACAAACGGGCCTCATCCGCTTCCGGGATAAACTCCGTGCTGAGCAAATTAATCATAAACAGGGAGCCGACAAATATAACCAGTGCAGCAAGCAAGACCTTTTTCTTGTTGAACAGTGCCACCCGTATTGTTTTCTCATAAACATCTTCAAGGCCCCGGAGAAAAGGTTCCACAATGCGCACATGGCTAAAACGCCCCGGAGATGCCGGCTTGCTTTTCAAATCAAGAAGTTTTGATGCCAGCATGGGTGTCAGGGAAATGGCGGCGAGGGTTGAAGTCACCACCGTGATGCTAACAATCCATCCGAGCTGTTTAAACAATATGCCGGTCATTCCCCCAACCAGGGTCAGCGGGAAAAACACCGACACAATCACCAGGGTGGTGATGATCACCGACAGCCATACTTCGTTTGTGGCATAAATGGCGGCTTCTCTAGGGCTGGTACCCCTTTCGATGTGCCGTGAAATATTTTCCAGCACCACAATGGCGTCGTCCACCACCATCCCCAGGGCAATGGACAGCGAGGCCAGCGATATGATGTTCAGCGACCCCCCGGTTAAAAACAGGTAGATAAATGAAACGATCAACGATATGGGGATGGTGAGCATCACGATGAAAGTGGCCC
>PWON01000185.1 GCA_003557385.1 Bacteroidales bacterium
AGCTTACGTCGGTAGATTGGATGGGCCAACTTATGGAGTTGCCCTGCCACACCATCGTCACGGGGCATATTGGATTTGTGGAGGATAAAGTGACGGGCAAGCTGGAAACGGGGCTATTACTGGAGGGCAAGTTAAGTGAGAAGGTTCCGCTGGTGTTTGATGAGAAGTATGTCACGCGGGCCACACAGTCCTCTAGTGGCGTGGTATATAAGCTACAAACTCGCAATGATGGGTATTACAAGGCCGAGACGCGCATGGGAGGGATGAAATTCGAAACGTTTGAGGAGCCGGACCTACGAGCTCTGCTGAAGAAGGCTGGCCGGGCATGGGAGGACCGCCCGGGACTCTTCACAGAGTCAGCAACCACTGATCCCCAAGGTGATAAGGAGGAATAGCCTGCGGGTTGCCATTACCATTCACATTCCATCAACTTTTCCACAGGAGCATTCCAATGGGAAGCCTCTTAGATGTAAATCTTGACGATGTGCAGGAGCTGAAGGTGCTGGCGGACAATACCGAAGCACGGCTACGGATATTAAGGGCGGAAGTTACGCCCAACCGTAGCGACCCCAGCCGGTCTAACCTGGCGTTGGTCTTTGATGTGCCGGAGGAACCGATGGTGGACGACATCCGCATGTGGTTGCCGATACCCGACGACGATCAGAAGCGTGCTGATCAGAAGCGGTATATTAAAGCCATGGAGCGGTTTAAGGAGTTCATTCAGGCCTTCGATGTGCAGATGCCCGTCAACACAGAAGACCTGCAGGGCTTGCAGGGCTGGGCTATTCTCCGCGAGGAGGAGGACCAGAACGGAAGCCCCACCAATGGTATTCGGCGCTTCGTCAAGTCTCAGTAGTTCACTTAACCGGGAGGAGTCCGTGGGGGCTCCTCCCCTTTATACCCGGGAGGATATGATGGGGAGTAACGTGAGAATCACCTTTGAAGTAGACGCCGAGACGCACAAGAAACTATGCCGCATTCCACACGGGATGCGAAAGAATGCCTACCGTGTAGTCATCCAGTCCGTAGCAGAATGGATTGATCGCCGACCCAGTGAGGCTATGCAGGCTATCTTCGAAACGCACTTCGACCCGAGGGCTCTGATAAAGGGGGAACTGCGCGATGGCTCACCTGAGGAGTGACAAGCCCGGCCTTCTATCCTTGGCCCCCGGGGAGGCACTGGAACTCATCCGGGGTGTGCGGCAGCGACGCATAGACGCCGTTGAGCACAGCCGCGGCCGAGATGCCCATAGCCGTCGGAAGAAGTCCTTAGAGGCTGCTTTGAAGCGGGTTACCGCAGAAGACCTGCAGGGACTACTGGACAGAATAAAGGAGAAAGCATCGTGAGCTCTGATAAAGAGGGCAGGCATTTAATTGTGCTGTGGTGGATTGTGGCTTTTGGCATAGTCTACCTGGTCCATCAATTCCTAACGCCGACGCTATACCGTTTTTTAGGGCTATGGTGGATGTACTAATACCCAGACTATCCTAATAAGGAGCAGGGACATGAGCCAGAAACGTGGTACTGAAGAGCAGGTTGTGGCATTGTTTGAGCATTGCCGTAAGCTGGCTAAGGGTAATTGGCATCTGTACGGCCAAGACAGCCTCTTCGTCCTACGCCGGTGCGATACTCCCTCTATCCACCGCTTTGACACCGTCAGTGCTGTTTATGCCTTCCTCATTGGTTGGGAGGAAGCCCGCAATGAGTTTACAAAGCCCGTTGAAAAGGACAGCGAGACATGAAACCAAGGTATGGTGCGGGCCTAAAGTACAAACTACAGGAAGTACCCGTAGAGCAGATTGATTTAGGTGACAGGGCTCGGCGGAAGTATCGAAATATAGGGGCCTTGTCCGAAAGCATTAAGCAGCTTGGTATTATACAGCCTCTAACCCTGGTGCAACAGCAGGTATTGGGAAAGCCCTATCGCATTGTGGCTGGAGGACGGCGCCTTGCAGCAGCAAAGATTGCCGGCTTAGGCAAGGTGCCCTGCCTTATCTATCCTGCAACGGTTCCGGACTGGGTACTCCGGCGTATAGAGTTGTCAGCGGAAAAGGAAAAGGAGGCGCTGGATTGGGTAGAGATGGAATGGTTGGTGCGGGAAGTGCGACGCCTGGAAGCCTTGAGGGGAGTAGATAATGCAGAAGAGATACCAGGAGATGAGTAAAGATGAATTAGTGCGGGAGCTGGAACGCCGCGATCGGGAAAGCTCCAATGTCTACATAGCCCGGCTGACCCGTGTAATGCTGGATGAGCACGAACGGGTCAATCGGCTCCTGCGGAAGATCCTACAAGAAACGGAGGGAGAGACGCCAGAATGATTGACGCACGATATACCAGCGGACCGATAAATGCCCGGCTGGTGCTGGTAGGAGAAGCCCCCGGAGCGCAGGAGGTGCAGGCCGGGGAGGCTTTTGTAGGTAAGGCCGGGAACCTACTAAATGAACTACTACGCAGTGCCCGCCTATCCCGTAGTTCCTGCTACATTGATAATGTCTTTCAGTTCCAGCCAGAGAGGAATGATGTAAGGCCCTACTTGAGCATATCCGGCAGGAGGGTGAAGGAGAGCAAAGAGTATGTCATTGCGCGGGCGGCCTTGCTATCGCGCTTGGCGCAGACGACGGCAACGACGATAGTCACCCTGGGCAATGTGCCGACATATACCTTGACCGGGTATACTGCGGTGACTAAGGTGCGCGGCAGTGTATTGCAATGCCCGGAATTGGGTAACCGCAAGGTGATTCCCTGCATCCATCCCAGCGCGGCCCTACGAGAATTTCTCTTTCGCTATTACATCGTCTCAGATTTGATACGCGCGCGGGAGCATACCGAGTTTCCTGAGACGCGGCGCTTGGAACGCAATCTATTATTGGAGCCCTCGTACGAAACCGCCCTGGCTTACCTGGAGCAATGCCATAAGCAAGAGTCCGTGGCCTATGACATCGAAGTGCGGGGCCAGGAACTGAGTCACCTTTCCATAGCGGTATCCCCGACAGATGCTATTTGCATCCCCTTTGTTCAGGGTGCCGAACATTACTGGGGACCAGAGCAGGAAACCGAGATCATGCGGCAGATTGCCCGGCTACTGGAGAATCCCAGAGTGATCAAAATCGGACAGAACCTGACGTTCGATGCAACATTCCTCTACGATAAATACGGTATTGTCTCGCACCCCATTGAGGATACCATGGTAGCCCAGGGGATCCTATACCCGGAGTTCCCCAAGGGTCTTGATTTTCTAACCAGCATCTATTGCGGCGGCGAGCCCTACTATAAGGATGATGGTAAGGAATGGTTCAAGAACCCCTTCGGTTCGGAGCAGGTCTTCCGGCGTTACAATGCCATGGATTCGGCCGTGCTCATGCAGATATTTCCTCAGCAAGTAACGGAGTTGACCCGCCAACGGAACACAGTCACTTATCAGGCCCAGCGGGACTTGATATACCCTCTGGTCTACGCCGGCAATAAAGGCATACGCATGGACACCGAGGGTATGAAGGCCGCGGCGAGTAAGACCAAGGCCCGCATACGCGAATTGCAAGCCCAGCTAAACGAGCTTGTCGGTCGGCCCTTAAACGTCAACTCATCCCAGCAGTTGCAGGAGTATTTCTATGTGGAGAAAAAGCTACGGCCCTACATCCGTGATGGGAGGGTATCCGTAGATGTAAAAGCCCTGAACAAGATTGCCGCCAAGGGCTTTAAGGAAGCTCAGATTATACTGGAGCTACGCCATGAAAAGAAAATGCTGGGCACGTACTATGAAATGGAGATGGACGAGGATGGGAGGATGCGCTGCTCGTTCAACCCGGTGGGCACGGTACAAGGCCGCATCAGCAGCAGCAAGACACTGCGGGGCACGGGTGGGAATCTGCAGAATACCCCACCCCTCCTGCACGCACACATGCTTGCAGATCCGGGACATATAGTAATCAAGCAAGACTTGGGACAAGCGGAGAATCGTGTTGTTGCCTACCTTTGGAATGTAGAGCGCATGATCGTAGCCTTTGAGCAGGGCCTGGACATTCATAAACAGACCGCCGCCCTACTTCATTCTGTTCCTATTGAGCAGGTAGATGACGAACAGCGACAGGACGGAAAAAAAGCCAATCACGGCTTGAATTACGATCTCAAGGCTCCCTCTTTTGCCGATGTGTACCAGATGCCTTTAGACAAGGCTCACTGGATGGTTGAGACTTACCATCGTATCTACCCGGAGGTGCGCGAGGGCCACGCAGCTACCCGATACCTTTTGTCCCAGCAGGGTAGAACGCTGGAGAATCTCTTTGGCCGTCGGCGCACATTCCGTGGGCGTTGGGGGGAAGACTTGTTCAAAGCAGCCTACTCCTATGTACCGCAGAGCACCGTAGCGGATCTAATGAACCGCCATGGAATCTGTGCTGTCTACTACCGGCAGGATTTATTCCCGGAGGTATCCTTCTCCAACACCGTTCATGACAGCATAAACTATCAGGTGCCTTGTTCGGTGGGAATAGAACGAATTATTGACATTATCCTGCAAGTCAAGGGTTTTCTGGAACGGTCAATGACGTGTCACAACCGGCAATTCAGTATACCCGTGGATACCGAAATTGGCTTTTCTTTCGATAAAAACCAGATGCTTACTTGGAAGGCTCCCCATATACAAGATACCTCGCGGGAGGTCTTAACCGAGGAACTATCACGATATGTCCAGGAACGTAGAAGATTGGATTGAGGGGTACTTGGCATATACGGAGAACACAGAACCTCGGGAGACCTATCGACGTTGGATAGCCATCAGCACCCTGGCCAGTGTGCTACAGCGTAAATGCTGGTTGCAATGGGGCACCGAGATATTCTATCCGAATATGTACATTGTACTAGTTGGCCCACCGGCGGCTCGTAAGGGTACTGCCATGCGGCCCGGTAAAGGATTCCTGCAGCGGTTAGGCTTGGCTGTTTCCGCGGATGAGTCCAGCCGGCAAAAGCTGATTCGCTCGTTAACAGATGCCCAGGCTATCGTTGAGCTGGAAGACGGAGGGAAGATGCACCACTGTAGCTTGACGGTGATCAGTACAGAGTTAACCGTCTTTTTAGGCTACGAGGATAAGGAGTTCCTCACGATGTTCTGCAAGCTCTATGACTGTGAGGACACTTATGTCTACGACACCTTCCAGCGAGGTCGGGAAGAGGTGCCCAATGTATGGGTAAACATGCAGGGAGCTACTACCCCGGCACAATTACAAGCTGCTGTGCCGGAGGGGTTTATCGGCTCTGGCTTCACAAGTCGTGTTATATTCGTCTTCGAGGAAGACAAAGAGAAGATCGTCATCAAGCCAGACCTGAGCCCCGAACAACTAAAGCTGGAAGAGGCCCTTCAAGAAGACCTGACTAAAATCCATACCATTGCCGGCCCCTTCCAAACTACCCCCGAGTTTGACAAGCTGTACACCGAGTGGCGCATGAGTAGCGAAGAAACACAGCCCTTCTCCGATCCACGCCTTGAGTACTATCTACAACGTCGGCCTACCCACCTCTTCAAGTTGTCCATGATTATCAGCGCCTCCCGTAATAGCCAGCGCATTATTACTGGTGACGATCTGCATACAGCCATCAAGAACCTGGAGGAGGTTGAATCAAAGATGCCCCAGGTCTTCTCCGGCTTGGGCAGTAACCCCCTTGCGGGTGTTCAAGCCAAACTCAAACGAATGCTCCGCACCGAGAAGGAGGTCAGCATGAAAGATATTGCCAAGCGCATGGAAAGCGATGCCTCCCATACCCAACTCAGCGAGGCCATACGCAGCCTCGAACAAATGGGCTTGGTTTCCCTCGAGCTTACCAAGCGTCCCCCTACCCTCGTATACCTCGGAGACTGACCATGGGCGCACGGGAGAAGGAACAGCGGGTGTTGCAGGGGTTGAGGGCGGACTTCCAACTGCGTGTTGAAGAGACGTTGAGGATCGCCCGGCAAAGCGATGTTGACATGCTGGCGTATTGTGGCGTCCGGACCCCCGAAGAGCAGGCCCGGCTGTACAGGCGCAGCCGAACAACGGCAGAGATCGAGGCGAAGATGCAGTCCCTACGGGACCGCGGGTATCCCAGGTTGGCGGATATTGTGCGCGAAGTGGGGCCGCAGTACGGGCGCTTAGGCGCCCATGTCACAGCGGCAGCCCCCGGCGAGTCATGGCATCAGTTTGGCCTAGCGGTAGACTGCGTACCGCTGCAAGGCGGAAAAGCCCTTTGGTCTACAGAAGAGCCGGAGTGGGAAATCTACGGCGAGGCCGCGTCCTACGTAGGACTACGTTGGGCCGGGATGTGGACGACCTTCCCGGAGTATCCACACATCCAACGCTATCCGGAAGCCAGTCCGCTATCCCACTGGCGCTCGGAAATTGACCTCCTCCGCAACCTCATACGAAAGGGCCAATCATGAAACGCCAACGCTTTGAGGCGGCCGCCAACCCCGGCCGGCCAGTCCCCTGGACCGTCATCGTCCTGCTGATGCCGGCAATGGTTCTCTGTGCGCTGGTCCTTCCCGCGCTGTTGCTGTTGGGGGCCGCCCGCCAACGGCAAAGGTCACCCGATATTCCATTGGGCGACCATCGTTTTGTTGTGCAATCTTTTCGTCCGGGGGCGTCAAGTATATGGAACGACGAGGCTTGGTCGTGCATTCGCGCCGAAGCTAAACGATACCTTGATGACAGAAAACAACGTAGCCCCGAATTGAAGTGGCGTTTGATTACACGAAAGCACAACGAAAAGGATGAGACGACCGGCGAACCTTGCGATTGGTTGGAGGCGCATAGGCATGGCAAAAAGTAACACACGTCTGGAATTGACCTGGATTGGCAAGGAGAACCGGCCGCAACTGGAGCCGCGAATCCTGGTCGAGGACCCGGAGAAGTCGTATCACGCCGCGCAACGGGTGACGGACAACGATCTTTTCGACAACCGCCTGATCTTTGGCGACAACCTCCTGGCCCTCAAGGCACTCGAACAGGAGTTCACCGGCAAGATCAAGTGCATCTATATTGATCCGCCGTACAACACAGGTAACGCTTTCGAGCACTATGATGATG
>PWON01000199.1 GCA_003557385.1 Bacteroidales bacterium
AAAAAGTCGCGGACAAAGTTCACCACGTTCATGTTTTCGCGCAGTCGCGACGGTGCATGACCTCCCGGAAGGATCAACGCATCAAATTGATCCACCTCTGCATCCAGAATGGACTGTTGGATCATAATGGTAAAATCGCTGTTGTAAGCGGTTACCAGGCCAACTTCAGGGCCTATCACCGTGATGTGTGCTCCGCGGTTGGTCAGATAACCCATGGGCATGTAGGCTTCTCCATCATGAAACCCTTCATCGACCAACACAGCAATTTTTGTTTTGTCAACCATATAGGGCTGTTCGCGCACTTCGGGCTGACACGCGCTGAAAAATACAAATAGTCCCATAACAATCATGATTTTTTTCATGGTACTTGGTTTTTTGGGTTAGACAATCATTGCCTTTACCAATGTAAAATTTGTGCCATAAGGCCCTAATCGATCCCGGTTAAACCTGAATCCCTCAAATTCAGCCCGTTATGATAATTTCCCCGGGACCATTCAAGATGCCTTTTAGGGCAATGACTGCAACAACATGTGGCAACCGCTCCACATTTAGACCTTTCGACCATTAGACATTTAGACCTTTCGACCTTTTCGACATTACACCATGTCAAATTAATTTCGTAACTTTATACCCTTGTTTTCATGGTTGCAGAGGGAAAACCAATATACATTTTATGTTGCGGTTTTCCCTTTCTTTAATCCCACCGATATGGCCCAGAAAGTAAAGTCGGCATTTTTTTGCAGCAATTGCGGGATGCAATCTCCCAAATGGATGGGGCGTTGCACAGCCTGTGGAGAGTGGAACACCTATGTCGAAGAGGTGATCAAAAAGGAAGGAGCGCGACGGGGCAGCCGGGCCGCGGGTACTGACAAACCCGTTGCTGCTGCCAGGCCACAACCCATTCACAAGGTGGATGCCGCCACCATAAAACGCATATCTGCGGGAAGCAAGGAACTGGACAGGGTGCTGGGCGGCGGCATTGTACCCGGGGCACTGATGCTCATTGGGGGAGAGCCCGGCATAGGAAAATCAACCCTGATGTTGCAGGTGGCCATGCAGATGACCGGACAAAAAGTCCTGTATATTTCAGGCGAGGAGAGCGACTTGCAGCTGAGCATGCGCGCCGGGCGCCTTGGCCTGAAGCATGAAGATTGCTATATCCTTACCGAAACAGATACCGAAAGCATATTTGCACACATCGAATCGCTGCAACCGCAGGTCGTGGTGATCGATTCGATCCAGACGCTGACCACTCCAATGCTGGATGCGGCGGCAGGAAGCATTTCGCAGATCAGGGAAAGTGCGGCGGAGTTTCAGCGATTTGCCAAGGAGAGCGGCACCCCCGTATTCCTGATCGGACACATTACCAAAGAGGGCTCACTGGCCGGCCCTAAACTTTTGGAGCACATGGTGGATGCCGTGCTGCAGTTCGAAGGGGACCACAACCATATGTACCGGATTTTGCGGGCTGCAAAAAACCGTTTTGGAAGCACCAGCGAACTGGGCATTTTTGAGATGCGCGACAACGGTCTGCGTGAGGTGTCAAATCCTTCAGAACTTCTGTTGTCGCAACGCGAGGAGGACGTGAGCGGCGTGACGATTTCTGCCACCATCGAAGGGATGCGGCCCATGCTGATAGAAACACAGGCCCTGGTCAGTTCGGCGGCTTACGGAACCCCGCAGCGGTCGGCTACCGGATTTGACCTGCGGCGCATGAATATGTTACTGGCTGTGCTCGAAAAACGCTGTGGCTTCAGGATCGCCACCAAAGATGTGTTTTTAAATGTGACGGGCGGCATCAGGGTGGACGACCCGGCCATTGACCTGGGCGTGATCTGCGCAGTACTTTCGTCAAATGAAGACATCCCTGTAAGTGAGCATACATGCTTTGCGGCTGAGGTCGGGCTTACCGGGGAGATCAGGCCGGTCACCCGCATCGAACAACGTATTGCAGAAGCCGCCAAACTCGGTTTCAGGGAGATCTTTGTTTCCAAATACAACCTCAAAGGCCTTGAAAAAAAGGATTTTGGGATTAAATTGCACCCCGTGACCCGGATCGACCAGGTATTTACCCTGCTTTTCGGGTAGGCCACCATGCAGGTCACCTGAGCAAATCGCGTAAAGCACCTTCTATGTCCGGAAACCGGAATCTATACCTGTTTACTTCAAGTTTTGACGGGAGCGCAACCTGACCGCCGGTCAATACCGACGCAGCTTTTCCAAAGGGTATTTGAAGCAAAAACGAAGGCAACGGGAGCAGGGCAGGCCGGCGCAGTGTTTTTGTCAGTGTTTTGGTAAATACGGCATTGGTTACTGGTGCCGGGGCGGTAATATTGACCGGCCCGCGGATATTTGGGCGGTCCAGCACAAAGGCCATGGCCCCCAGCACATCCTCGATATGCACCCAGGACATTTTCTGCCGGCCGCTTGCGATGCGCCCTCCGGCACCGAGCCTGAATGGCAGCAACATCTGTTTCAGGGCGCCGCCATCATTGCCCAAAATGATGCCGAAACGGAACATCAGTGTCCGGCAACCTGCAGGGGCCCTGGCGGCCATTGCCTCCCAGTCGCGGCAGACCTTGCCAAGAAACCCATCAGATATGGCCTGGCTCTGTTCGTCATGTGCCCCGGTATCGGGATATATTCCCACGGCAGAGGCGCAAATGAATGTATGCGGCACCGGGTCCATAAAACGCATGGCATCGGTGAGCCGGCGTGTGGTCATCACCCGGCTGTCATAGATCTCCTGCCTGTATTTTTTTGTCCACCTTTTCAATATGGGTGCCCCGGCCAGGTGAATGATCACCTCCGCCCCGCGCAATGCTTTTGCCAGTTCCGATGCATCCAGCAAAAAGGACTCCCGGGCAACAGGGATTACTTCGTGCCCCTTAAGGGCAAACAAGCGGGCTACTTTTGTGCCCACAAAACCATTTGAACCGCTGATTGCAACCTTCATAACCGTTAAAAATACTCAAATTGTTGCAATATTTGGTTGCGGAGAACATTTTTACCCTGTAGTTTCTTACTTTTGTAGGTTGTTTGTACTTTATCTGTAATAAATAAACCCCGTATATGTCCATGAAAACAATAATGACAGGTTTGATTTTAATGATCCTGATGTTCCCTGTTTTAGGAGGCGCACAGGAACGTACTGTTTGGAGTCTGGAGGATTGTGTTAACCATGCCCTGGAAAACAACCTGCGCATACAACAGCAAAAACTGGGTGTAGAGGTGGCCAGGGAAAATTTGCAGCAAAGCCAGGCCAATCGTTTGCCGTCGCTCAACGCCAATGCATCGCACAACTACAATTACGGGCGCATGCTTGACCCCATCACCAATGAATTTTCAACCGAAAGGGTGCAGACAAACAATTTTAGCCTGAGTAGCGGAATGACACTGTTCAGTGGTTTCCAGGTTCGAAACAACATCGAAAGGGACCGTTTTGATTTGCTGGCCAGCGAGTATGATGTGGCCACCATGGAAAATGATATTTCCCTGGCTGTTGCATCGTCATATCTACAGATACTGTTTGCCAGGGAAATGGTGGAAATGGCCGCCAATCAGCTGGAGATTACTCGTCAACAGGTTGACCGCACAGCCAAGCTGGTGGATGCCGGCACCCTGGCCAGGGGAAGCTTGCTGACCATACAGGCACAGGAGGCCACCGAAGAACTGCAATTGGTGAATGCCGAAAACCAGCTCCGGATTGCCTACCTCGAGCTGATGCAGCTTCTGGATTTACGCGAAGACGTTGATTTTGAAGTGGAAGTCCCGGAAGTGGAGCTTATTCCGAGTGAAACCATCCAATTTTCACCGATGCAGATTTTTGATACGGCCGCGCAGATTCAACCCAGTATTATCTCGGCCGACATGCAGGTGGCCAGTGCTGAAAAGACTCATGAGATAGCGCGTGGTGGCCGGTACCCGCGACTTGGCCTGAGCGGCAGCATGGCAACAGGGTATTCCGAAGCCCGGTTGCGTGTTGTTGACGCCAACGATCTGGATCCAAAATATGCGGGGCAAACCGGTTCGGTTGAAGCATTGTTTGCCCCGAAATTTGCGGGAATTGAAACCGAAGTGATCCCATTCCGCGATCAGATTGATAAAAACCTCAACCGCAGCATCGGCGTATTCTTACAAATTCCCATATTCAACAATTTACAGGTGCGCAGCAACATGAACAGGACACAGATCTCGCTGGAAAACTCCAGGTTGCAGCGCCAGATCATCCGCGACCAATTGTATAAAACCATTGAACAAGCCCACCAGGATGCCCATGCCGCGCTTCAGCGTTACAGGGCCACAGAAAAAAACGTGCAAGCCCTGGAAGAGTCTTTCCGCTACACCGAACAGCGTTTCAATGTGGGCATGGTCAATACCATCGAATACAATGATGCAAAAAACCGTCTTTCTGCAGCGCAATCAGAACTGTTGCAGGCCAAATACGAGTATGTGTTCCGTGTAACGGTTCTAGATTTCTATATCGGAAGGCCCATCAGCCTGCGGTAAATGCTAAAAAACAAACATGAAATAGTTAAATATTATTGACCAATGAAGAACAAAACATTAAAAATTGCACTGATCGTCCTGGCAGTATTCGTGGTTTTTGTCCTTGTCGGCCGGAGGGCCGGGTGGATCGGTCACGAAGAGGGTCAGCGCGTGGCCGTTGAGCAGGCTGAAAAACGCGACATTATGGAAATAGTCACAGCCAACGGGCGCATTAGGCCGGTTACCGAAGTGAAGATGGCCCCCGATGTGTCCGGGGAGATCATTGAACTGCATGTTAAAGAGGGAGATTATGTGATGCGCGGACAACTCCTGGCACGAATCAATCCCGACATTTATGAGGCGGCACTCGACAGAATGGAAGCGGCCCTCAATACGTCCAGGGCAAATCTGGCCAATGCCAGGGCCCGCGTCCTGCAGGCAGAAGCCCAGTTTATCAATGCCCAGGCCAACTACCAACGCAACAAGCGTTTGTTTGAAGAACATGCCATTTCTGAGTCGGAATATGACAGTGTCCGGGCGCAGTACCTGGTGGCAGAGGCCGATGTGGAAGCCAGCAAACAAAGCGTCATTGCCAGTGAATTCCAGGTGAAAAGTGCAGAGGCTGGACTTACGGAAGCCCGCGACAACCTGTCCAAAACCAATTTGTTTGCCCCGATGGATGGCACGGTATCGCGGCTGGATGCCGAGATTGGAGAAAGGGTGGTGGGTACCTCCCAGTTTGCCGGTACGGAGATCATCCGGATTGCCAACCTCAATGTGATGGAGGTGAAAGTGGACGTGAACGAAAATGACATTGTGCGGGTCAATGAAGGTGATACCGCCTTTATCCAGGTGGATGCGTTTTTTGCAGAGAGTTTCAGGGGCGTAGTGACCTCCATTGCGAACTCTGCAGCCCAGGAAATGATGGGTGCCGATCAGGTGACCAATTTTGAAGTACGCATCCGCATATTCCCCGAGTCGTATGATCATCTGTTGCGTGAAGACCGCCCGCATCTTTCCCCATTCCGTCCGGGTATGTCGGCCACCGTCGACATCCAGACACAAACAGCCTATGCGGTGGTTACGGTGCCCATTCAGGCCGTGACTACCCGCGAAGAAATAGCCCGCCGGCACAATGATGAAAACGGGGAGGAAGTTGCGACGGATCCTGCGCCATCATCGCGACCCAGGGAATATGTGTTTGTTTTCGACAATGGGATTGCCAGGCAAACGGAAGTGCGTTCCGGCATTCAGGATAACCAGTTTATTGAAATACGCGAAGGGCTTGAAGAGGGACAAGAAGTGATCACCGGGCCTTACCGGCTTGTTTCCAGGGAATTGCGCGATGGCGATGAAGTAGTTCGTGTGGACCGCCAGGAATTGTTTCGCTAGGCCAGGGGGAACAATGCCATAAACCTGGTATTGAACCCGGCCACCGGGGCACATCTGATCAAGACAATTGAAAAATCGTGCATTTATGCCTGTCCTGCTGCACATAGAAACCACCACCCGTGTATGCTCTGTAGGTCTTTCAAAGGCCGGACAACTCATTGCACTGCGCGAGCACCACAGCAAAGAATACTCCCATTCTTCCCTGTTGACGGTTTTTATCGAAGAGGTAATGGCTGAAACCGGGCTAAAGCCCGTTGACATTTCGGCGGTGGCCGTAAGCCGGGGCCCTGGTTCATATACCGGTCTGCGCATTGGGGTTTCCGCCGCCAAAGGCTTTTGTTTTGCACGGGATATCCCGCTGATTGCCGTGGATACCATGCGCGCCCTCACCCGGACGGCCCTGTTGAGAATGAATGATTTGAATGGGATGATCCCGCCTGCCGCCATTGAAACATTGTTTTGCCCGATGATTGATGCCCGTCGCATGGAGGTGTATTATGCGCTGCTTGCATACGATCTTTCAGTGGTGCATGACACCCGCGCACAGGTGGTGGATGGGCACACCTTTGCCGGCTTGCTTGAAAACAAGAAGATCATCTTTTTTGGCGATGGGGCAGACAAGTGCCGGCAAGTCATCAGGGGCTGCAATGCGTTGTTTGTGGAGGGTATTCTGCCCTCGGCCCGAGGGATGGTTCAGGAGGCCACGGAAAAGTTCGGCCGGAAGGAGTTTGCGGATGTGGCCTACTTTGAACCCTTTTACCTGAAAGACTTTGTGGCAGGCAAACCGAAAGTAAAAGGGTTGTCGTCATAATTCCTTACCTTTGTGTAAAGCCGGTTTGTCATGTGGTCAAAAATCCCGCCCATTCTAAAAAACAAATACTTCCTTGTGTTTATTGCCTTGCTGGTGTGGCTGGTGTTTTTTGACACCCACAACTTTATTCAGCAGTACCGTATGCACCGGCAACTGCGTAACCTGCACAAAGAGCGTGAATATTTCCTTGAAGAGATCAAACGAGACAGCCTTGCCATCGAAGAATTGAAAAACGACCCGGATGCCCTCGAACGCTATGCCCGCGAGCAGTACCACATGAAGCGCGAAGGGGAGGATGTGTACGTTATTGTAGAAGACTAACGGAAGAAGTTAGT
>PWON01000181.1 GCA_003557385.1 Bacteroidales bacterium
GGCAGGGTCTGCCATCTCTTCTACATTGATTTTTGCATCGGTCGAACGAAAGGTCTGACGTGTTTGTGCACAGACGTCATTCATCCACAACAATATAAAAATCAATGATACAACATGTATTCTTTGCATAAGGATACTGATTTGATCGTGACAGACACAAGATAGAAATCTTTTTTGTATCTGCAAAATTTGACCAACCGGTGCGACAGGTATCCTGATCGTGCATTTAAATGATTTTGCCTTCTACAGCCTGTTTTTCTGCTTCAGTGGCAAAATTTTCCATGTATTTTCGAACAATTCCGGGTGCTTCGCCACCCACAGGGACAAAAATCAGGGCCGCACTGTTCATACAGTATCGCAAACCGGTTGGTGGCGGACCATCGTCAAAGACGTGTCCGAGGTGCGATCCGCTTGATGAATCGATCACCTCGGTCCGTATCTTCCCGTATGATCTGTCTGTCCGGTAATATAAGGCATCCGGGGTAATGGGTTCAAAAAAGCTGGGCCAACCGCAACCACTGTCAAATTTGGTATCAGAATAAAAAAGAGGTTGACCGGTGGCCGCGGAGAAATATATTCCCGCATCTTTTTGGTCGTTGTATTCGCCGGTAAAAGGGCGTTCGGTTCCTGCCTGCCGCAGGATATTAAACTGCAATGGGGTAAGCTGTTCTTTCCATTGCTGCTGGTTTTTCTCTATCCGGTAAGTCCCCGGATCATTCGGTTGAACATCTACACGCATGTCTTTATGGTTTATACCCTGCGGGAAAACAGCCAGGAAGGGTAAAATGAGTACAATAATACGTATCATGCTAAAATGCTACTGCGGCTTCGAGAATGAAACCGCTGAAATTACCGCCATGGCGGTAATCAGATATATCAAAATCATGATAGTTTTGATTCACATATTCGAGTTTTACCAACAAATTTCTGGTGGTATACCATCCCAGGGATATTTGAACCCTGTCAATAGAAATATCACCATTTGCCCCGGGAAGTTCAGCCTTCACCTGGTTATAGCGGGCTCCCACAAAAAACTGTTCATCAGCCATAAACCGGTATATTACTTCTCCTGCAATTTGATTAGCCCGGCGGCCGTCAACATCGGCATTGTGTGTTCCGCTCGAAAATTCGTAAGTACCAAATACTTCCAATCCTCTGTATTTTATAAATGGATTGATCATGACCGCAGTGATCTGGTGTGTAAAATCCGGAGTAAAACGACCAGACGTAAATCTATTGGCCTCAGTTGCCCCGGTGAGAATCCCTCCCGCACGAAAATTCCGGTAAAATTCTGGCTCCATGGCCATATAATAGCGTGAGCCGGCCCTGTCACCTGCATATAATGTATTGCGAATAGTGCCAGGATTGGTATACAGACTTGCCGTCAAACGAAAACGCAAATCTTCTGACAATTGGTCATCAAAACCAATTTTCGCCAAAACAGATGGCTTTTTATCAGCGTCGGTCACGTTACCACTGATCAAACCACCCGTCATGCCAACCATAAAAAAGTAATTATGGGAAGGAAAAACATATAATTCACCACCGATTTCAGTAGTAAAAGCGTCCATGATATAATTGCCGACAAATGGATTATAAAAAGTTCGTCCATTGTCGCTCCGGCGAAAATGTGCATCGCCATAATTGACCATGGTATGACCCACACGGATACTCAAATGATCGGTAAACCATTGCGGGTTTCCGAGCATGGGTAGTTTATCAATCTGAATATACCCGCCTTTGACCCAAAACTCAGGATGATGCCGTGAAGACATATAGGATTCCAAAGCCATTCGTATCCCATCGTCGATCTGTACGTCCAGATTCAGGTTGGCGGTAGCCAGGTTAAATCCCGGCCCCAGAGGATACAGGGCATTCAAATTTGTTTCCTGGAATATATTTTCCGCCGCCTCATTTTCATGTTCCAGGACTTGAAACTGTTGGGTGAAATTTCCTCCTACCCTCACCCTGAAGCCCTCAAAGGCTATTGTATCGGCCCAAAATGTTTCAAAAACATGCAAGCCCTGGCGGTCAGGAGACCTGAAATAGCCAATATCAGGCTGCTGTGCAAAATGAGGGAATATTGCAACCATCATCATGAAGCCGGTTGCAAAAAAATTCATAACAAGTTTTTTCATTGCAAATAATTGTGTGTTAATTAAATAAAAAGTTCTATAATCCAACCATGGGTGATTGTGCTCTCAATACCACACGATATGAGAATGTTATCTCATCTCCGGTACGCAGGGCGCCAAACATGGCTGTAGGCGGTTTTACATTGTAGTCCGTCATTGCAATCGAATGTGTGCCGGTAAACTCCAACTCACCACCGGGCAACACCTTGCCCACAGTCTTTAATTCGACCAAACGCGATACCCCGGCAATGGTAAGTACACCATTTGCAGAAACACGCGCTGTTCCGGGATTTTCGGCCAGCGACAAAATGTCGCGCAAAACAAAATCAATTTTCGGATATGTATCCGTTTTCAGGGATTCGTAGATCTTGGCATCCATCCGGCGGCCTTCTGACCCCTTAATGGATGTTGCATCAAAACGAACACTAACATTGTGTATGCCCTCAATTTTACCGTCCTCAAAACTGATTTCAAAATTCCCACTGGCTTCTTTCACCTCTGCTGTCCAGGATTGTAAATTGGAAGTACCTTCAATGATAATTTCATGCGATTTTATTTCATAGGTAATTTGCGCCCCGCCCAAAAAAGGCATTACAATAATTACGCCGATGACCAGATGTTTCATTAAAGCATTCATGTCTGATAATTTTTTATATATTTTGTTATATCGATACATAATTATCAAAACATTTGCCAAATTAATATGGTTTTTGGCAGCTTGGTTTTAAAACACTGTATGTCAATGTAAAAGGCTCCGCAGTTTTTATTTACGGAGCCTGTGAAAAGTATAAAAATCGACGATAAATCGTCGACATAGACGATATTTCGTTGGATTTTATGTATTCAGATCGAGTTTTTCGATACGGGATTTAAGTGTAGAAGCTGGTACGGATAATATTTTGGCCGCTTTGGCTTTGTTGCCCCCGGAACGAAGAAGCGCATCGCGAATGGCATTTTCTTCCACTTCGCGAATAATCTGCTCAAGAGGTTTGTTCTCAAAATAAAAACACGTATGTGGTTTGCCAGGGAAACGTACTTCCATCGGCAGCATATGTTTTCCAATAATACCGCCATCTGCAAGAATCACCATTCTTTCCATCAAATTTTTCAGCTCCCTTACATTTCCTGGAAACGCATATTGTTTCATGATTTCCAGTACCTCTCCATCAATTTCCGAGTTTCCACCAGACGAAAACTCCTGTAGAAAATGTTCTGCCAAAAGGGGTATTTCCTTGGGTCGCTCACGCAATGGGGGTATACGTATAGGAAATACATTAAGACGATAGAATAAATCTTCTCGAAATTTTCCATCAGCCACCAACTGCTGCAAGTCTTTTTTTGTAGAAGCAATTACGCGAACATTGACTTTGATCGTTTCACCCCCGCCCACCCTTTCGATCTCGCCTTCCTCAAGTGCCCTGAGGAGTTTAACCTGTAAATCATATGGGATGTCATCAATATCATCCAGATATAATGTCCCTTCATGGGCCATTTCAAAACGGCCTGTTTTTGCCGATTCGGCCCCGGTAAAGGCACCTTTAACATGACCAAACAGTTCACTTTCAAATATTTCTCTTGAAAGAATAGCACAACTGACTTTTATAAAAGGACCTTTTCGGCGAAGGCTGTTGTGATGAATTACGTTGGTAAGTAATTCTTTACCCGTTCCGGTTTCTCCTGTAATCAGTATCGTGGTATTTTTATCGGCAATGAGTTCTACCAGTTGAAAAACCTTGGAAGTTTCATCACCCTGCCCAACAAAAGCAGATAAATCATATTTCCGGATTACCTGACCACGCAGCCGGCGGTTTTCTTCTTTAAAATGTTTCAACTCGCTGATGCGAGATAGTGTCAGCAACAACTCCTCAATTTGAAAAGGTTTTTGCAAATAATCATAGGCACCCAGTTTCATGGCTTCCACAGCATTATCAATCGTTGCATGGGCAGTCATAAACAACACATGAATATCGGGAAAATGTTCCTTTGTCCATTTTGTAAGCCCCAGTCCATCCATATCGGGCATTTTGATATCTGTTAGCAACACATCCACATCTGATCCGTTTTCTTTCAAATACTGCTGGGTTGCTTTTGCAGATGAGAACTCATGGACATAATGTCCTGCATCACGCAGTTCGTCGGCTGTGGTAACCCTGATAATTCTTTCGTCATCAACAACAAGAATGTGCATATCATTTATGTTTTGGTATCAATACAAAAAAGCGGCTTCCTTTACCCTCTTCACTTTCCACACAAATCTCACCACCATGGTCTCTCACAATCTGGTAAGATACGGAAAGTCCCAGCCCCGTACCTTCTCCAACATCTTTGGTAGTATAGAACGGATCAAACAGCTTGCTTACATCCCCGGCCGGAATTCCAATTCCGTTGTCTGTAAACACCACAATCACATGTTCGGTACTTTCTTCTATAGCTATGCTTATTTCTCCTGCCAGGTCAGGCTGGTTAACCTTCTTTTCGCTTATGGCATCAATACCATTGATAATCAAGTTTAAAAAAACCTGTTCAATGCGGTTTTTGGAAGCTAACAGTTTTGTGTCAGCATAGGATTCATCTATTTTAAATTGAATAGTATCATTTTTTACCCGGTATTGTGCAAGTTTTACCGTTTTTTGAATCAATTGCAAGGTGTTCACTGTTTCGAAAACGAGTTCTTCCTTGCGGCTGAAGGTAAGCAGGTCCTTCATTACATACTCAATCCTGCTTAAGGCTTCCTGCATCAGTGCCGTGTACTTTTTGATCTGCTCTGCATTGTTTGGGTTTTTTTCAATCCGTTTAAGGCTGATCCCAATACCGGCCAGGGGATTATTAATTTCATGGGCAATGCCTGCAGTAAGGGTTCCAATTGAGGCGAGCTTTTCAGATTGCAGCAAGCTTTTTTGTAGATTATTCATATCATGATAAGCCTGTTCTAAACGTTTAAGCATTTCGGTGTAGTTCTCATATAGCACATCGATCTCATCTGTAAGTCCGAATAACCGGCGTAATCTAAAATAAGGCATCTCCATGCTATGGAATATATTATCCAGACCGGCCTTGATGTTACGGATATCAATTGCAGCCGACTGCATACTAAGCACCTTCAGAGGAGTCGAAATGGTATATGAAAAAAACAAAGCAGCGACAATCCCAAGGACAAGGAAAATGGCAACCATTTTCCATAAAGAGGCAATGGTTTGGACCACCTGATCTCGGATTTCTTTTTCAAGTATACCCACCCTGGCAACCCCCATGTTTTTGCTCATAGTGGCCATGGAGAAATCGCGGATAATCTGCTGGGGATCATTCTTGTCCCTTACCACGATCATGCCATGCAGATCATCGGCCGGGGGGTCATTCAACATTAACAAACTGCCTGGCACATATTCCCTGAAAGAATGCGCCAACACCTCTCCCTGACCGTCCAAAATAAATGCATATTGTATAGTCGGATCAATGGCCATGATCTCATTGATGAGCATGTGCAGTCCGGCAGGGTCATTGGAAAGGATATAAGCCACCGACTGTTCGGCCAGGGCCCTCGATATAAAGTAGCCACGTTTTTCAAATTCCTCGTGTAATGAACGGCTTACCGAATGCCTTACAATAACTGCGTTGAGAAGACCAAAAATGATAACCGTAAGGCTGATGCCCAGGGCAAATTTTGTAAATAACGACCACCTGACCCTGTTCATTGATTTAATACTTCAATAACATCCCTTAATCCATCATATAAGGTATCGCCGGAAATAACAAACCGGTCGATCAGCAAATTATCCAGAATTTTTTTTGTTTGTTCTTGTTTGTGCATGTTTAGAAAAAAATCCTGGATGTCTGAACGAAGGGCACGGGACATTAACAAAGAATTTACAACCGGCGGAATGCCACCTGGTTCAGTATATTCAATAATTCGTATATCGGCAACCAAATCCGGTTGATACAGACGAAGGTATTCAAAAATTAAACCGTTAACCGCTGCCCCTCCAATAATGTTGCTGGATACCATTTGAATGGATATATCATGGGATAATGAATAGATTACTTTGCCAAAAAATTCATCTGCAAGCATATTCTTTTCAGCAAGGCGTTTGTCAACAAATAATTTCCCAGTAAAACACAAAGGGTCTGAATGCGTAAATGAATGACCCCGCAAATCATCAAACTGGTGTATGTCACTGTTTTTATTGGTGATAATGTATCCACGGTAATATGGTTCGCCATTGACCAGGGGAACAAACATCAGTTCCATATGGTCAGATCCATGGATGTAGGCCCCTGAACAGACAAAGGCCATATCGACCATATTCTGGGCCAGCATATTATTGACCTCTTCATAAGTGCCTCGCTGTTTGAATTCAATGCGCATGTCGAGATGTTCAGAAAGTGCGCTGAACATTTCCTGGTAATACACAAAACTCTCCCTTGGAGATATGACCGTTGCGATGGCCACCCTTAATACAGGCGTTTCTGGCTGGCCCAGGTCAGAAACATCATTTCCGTCTGAAAAGTCCACTTCAATCACCTCCTGCGTTGACCGGTAACAGGATGGCAATGCAACAAAAAAGACGATGATAAATATAATCTGTAAGCGCGTATGCATTGCATCATAAATTAATATCCTGATGTTAAACACCTTTAAAAGTACAAAGGTTCAACAAACGACATATATTAACAAGCCAGGTGAATTATAGAGGGAGGTTAAAAAAGTGCTGTGCCCGATAACAGTTTATTCAGATTTCGCTTTTGCTTTTTCTTCAACGCATTTAAAAGTCAAAGTCATGTCGACCAGTAAGATCAATACGGCAAGACAGCCCAATATGGCCGGTATGATGTATACATTTTCATAGGCCAGGGCCCCGAACCAATGACCCAGAACCGGAGAGCCCA
>PWON01000085.1 GCA_003557385.1 Bacteroidales bacterium
GCCATGTCCTGGATCTTATTCAGAAGTTTTGCCCCTTTTGAAGTATACACAGACAAATAGATGATCCCGTCAACCAGACAAACATTCATATCCTGGTTCTTTTCAGGATATGGATTGAGTCCATAGCTGGTGCAGTGACAATGGGTGTTTGCCGAATGGCAATCTGCTCCGATCAGGACAGTTTCATTGCGCCGTCTGGAATAATAAGGATCCGGGAATTCCTCGTCCAGGTAAAACTTATCCAACAGGTCAAGGGCCGAAAGATCACATCCCGGAATGCCGGCAATTATTACAGGTAAGCCTGGAACCGGCTTGCTTACAACATTTTCACGGATTGGTGAGAAAAAGGTTTTTATGGGCGTAACAGGCTTGGGCGAATTATAAATAATCTGCGGAATGAGGTCATTGTCCATCAGCTCATAATCCTGATAACCCTCATACATTATGGGTGCATAAATCCTGTACGCACCTGAAAGGTTTATTAATACGCCATCCCAGGCTTCTTTCCCGAGTTGATAATGCCTTGTCATACCATCGTATTAATGACAAAAGAAGAAAACAACAGATGGTACAATTTTAAGGGACCTCAATTAAGGGTAAAATGACAAGCGTCAGAAAAAAAAATGATTTTTATCATTTGGCGAGTGTCTTTCCAATTTTCAGCAAGGCAGGTTTGTCCAGGATCCTGATCTTTCTCCCCTTTATTTCAATCAATTCATCCTGCTTAAATTCGGAAAGAAGGCGAATGACAGTTTCTGTAGCAGTACCTACCAGATTGGCAAGATCTTCACGCGAAAGGCTGATAATGGCACCATCCGGATTTTGATCAGATCGAAATACATCATCCAAAACAAGCAAAGACTCTGCCACCCGTTCCCTGACTGATTTTTGTGCGAGGGAAGTGATCTTATTATCAGCGCCCTCAAGCAAGTGGCTTAAGGTGATCATGATGCGCTGCGACAACTCCGGATATTTAATGATCAGTTTAAAAAACTTCCGTTTGCCTATAAAACAACAGACCGAATCATCAAGGGCCGTTGCTGAAGCAGAATAAGGTTTTCCGGATATCACAGACCGTAAGCCCAGTATTTCTCCGGGCATTACCATCCTTACGATTTGTTCCTTTCCTTCCGAACCGATCTTATACACTTTAATTCTTCCACTGTTAATGCAATAAATACCCAGCGCGCCCTTGCCCTCGTAAAAGATAATCTGCCCCTTTTTGTAGAAATAACAGGTCTTCTTTATGTTTAGTTCGGATATATCACGCTCGTCAATTCCATAAAAAATAGATTTCTTTTGAATGGAACATTCATCGCAACTGACGCTGACAATAGTCATGATTGCATTGTTTCAGACGAGAAATTGAAAAACAGCATTTTAAGAAATGCAATTTAGTAATCTTTTTCAATAACAAAGGCCGAATATTAGGAAAAAAACCCATACCAATACATGATTTTTGTCATTATTTCCTTGTAATCCCTGCTGTACTTTTGATTGGGCATTAACTTTCAAACATGGTTTGCATTATGAATAACACCCATCAGACAATGGGGTTTTTTAACCAAAATATGGATTCAGGCCGGCAGAGAGCCATCCGGGTTCACATCACCGGTTTGGTTCAGGGGGTGGGGTTCAGGCCTTTTATCTACAGGCTGGCAGCAAAAAACAAGATTTCAGGATGGGTTAAAAATACCACACAAGGTGTTTATATCCAGGCTGTTGGGGAGAGCGCCCATGTGGATCGTTTTGTCAGGGAAATAAAAAGCCATGCACCACCTGCAGCAGAGATCAACAATATGGAAATCATTCCTTCAAGGACAAACGGAGAACAAGTGTTCCGTATCCTTAAAAGTTCCGGGAACAAGAAGGATATTACTGAGGTGTCTCCTGACATTGCAGTTTGCAATGATTGCCTCAAAGACATGCAAACACAGGCGCATCGCATCAATTACCCCTTGATAAACTGCACAAATTGCGGCCCCAGGTTCAGCATCATTAAAAATATCCCATACGACAGGCAACAGACCACCATGTCTGACTTTTCTTTGTGCGACATTTGTTTAAAAGAATACAACGACGTACACGACAGGCGCTTTCACGCGCAACCGGTCGCATGCAATCACTGCGGACCTCAATACAGCCTTTATTCCCCGGATGGGAAATGCATCGTCCCGGATAATTTGCCGGCAAAAGCAGCAAGTTTTATCGACAACGGTAAAATCATTGCCATCAAAGGGACGGGGGGCTTTCACCTGGCCTGCGATGCGTTAAATCAAACAGCTGTAAATCGTTTAAGATCAAGTAAACTGCGGGAAAGTAAACCATTTGCCGTTCTGTTCCCTTGTTTGGATACCCTTCGCGAATTTGCCCATTTAAATCATACTGAAATAAAGCTGTTAAGTTCATGGACCCGGCCAATTGTTTTATTGAAAGGGAAGCATAAACTTGCTGCTGCCGTTAATGCCGGGCTGCCCTCTGTCGGGGCCATTTTACCCTATATGCCCTTTCATTATTTACTCTTTCAACATCTTAAAACCAAAGCGATCATTTTAACAAGCGGGAATCTTTCCCGGGAACCTGTCATGATTGACCGCCACCAGGCCATGTCAAAGCTGGGAAAGGTCTTTGATTGGTTGATTGATTATAATCGGGATATTTATAACCGTACCGACGATTCGGTGATCCAGGCCGTTGACAACAAGGTACAGATCATTCGCCGGTCAAGGGGGTTTGCACCCAAACCCATAAGTATGTCCTTGAATGTTGAGGGAATATTTGCAACAGGCGGTGAATTAAAAAACTGTTTTTGTATTGGAAAAGGAAACATGGCCATAATGAGCCAGCATATTGGAGACCTGAAAAACATGGAAACCCTTTCATTTTTTGAAGAGTCAGCCAGGCGGACCAAAGATCTTTTCCGTTTTGAACCCACGCTCATTGCAACAGACCTGCATCCTGATTATCTGACCACTGACTGGAGCAAAAGGCAGAACCAGGAAGTTACCTATGTTCAACACCATCATGCCCATATTGCCTCCTGCCTGGCTGAACACCATTTTCCTGACAATGAATATGTTATTGGGTTGGGTTTTGACGGAACAGGCTATGGTACCGATGGCTGTATATGGGGTAGTGAGATCATGTTATGCAATCTGCAAGAATTTAAACGGCTTGGGCATTTTGAATACCTTCCCATGCCAGGTGGCGACAAAGCGGTATTAGAACCCTGGCGAATGACATTGGGATGTTTGTTTAAGGTTTTTGGCAAAAACATTCCGGATAGCGCCTTGCGATCATTTAATCATGTTGAACAGGCAAGTATGGAGATCGTATTAAAAGCCCTTGAAAACAACATACATATCACAAATACTTCCGGGATCGGCAGGTTGTTTGACGTGGTGGCCTTCCTGCTGGGAATATGCCGGCACACAAGTTTTGAAGCAGAGGGTCCCATGCGGCTGGAAGCATCTCTGGACCACAAATGTCAAAGTCATTATGAAACAAACATCGACAAGAACGGAATCATATCAATTGGTCCCATCATAGAAGGGATCTTGCATGACTTAAAAAAAAGAATCAGTGTTGGGCTGATATCAGCGAAGTTCCACAATACAATCATTGAAACAACAGCCAAAGTCATTTCAGAATATCAGGCCGCAACCTCCCCAAAAACCGTGGTGTTATCGGGTGGGGCATTTCAAAACCGGTATTTGCTGTCGGTCATGACAAAAAGACTAAATGAAATGGAATTAAAAGTGATGACAAATCAGCAGGTGCCGGCCAACGATGGCGGCATCGCCCTCGGACAACTGGCTGTTGCAGCGGCAAGGAGGAAATCATTATGTGTTTGAGCATACCAGCAAAAATCATTTCCATAGAGGGCGAAAATGCCCTTGTATCAATCAGCGGCATGCGGATGAATGCATCCTTGTCGTTACTCAGTAATGCAAAGCCGGGAGATTTTGTGTTGATCCATTCTGGCTTCTCCATTGAAATTATTGACAGGGAAGAAGCAGAAAAGACCCTTGAAATAGTCAGGCATATCCGACCCATTAAATAAAAGGCCCGGGGATGTATCCGTTTGAACAATACCACTCAAAAGCACTGTGTCAGGCATTGGTTGATCAAATTCACCTGATGGCCGACAGGCCGCTCCGTTTTATGGAAGTGTGTGGCGGGCATACCATGGCTGTTCGAAAATACGGGATCCCATCACTGTTGCCAGACTCCATCATGTTGTTGTCCGGACCCGGGTGCCCGGTTTGTGTTACAAGCAGTTTATTTATCGATCAGGCCATTCATCTGGCGGCATATGATCGTATGACCATTTGTACCTTTGGCGATTTATTGCGGGTACAGGGCACCAATGGCAGCCTGGAGAAGGCAAAAACTGAAGGCAAGGATATCAGGGTGGTCTTATCCGGCCTGGATGCACTGGAAATAGCCAGGCAACAGCCGGAAAAAAAAATCGTTCTTCTCGGAATCGGGTTTGAGACCACTGCACCCACCACCGCAGCCACCATTCTTACAGCCAGAAAAGAGAAAATCAGTAATTTCTTTGTGCTGAGCGCTCATAAATTAATGCCCCCGGCAATGGAAGCCATCATCAGCGAAGGCATTCCAATCAATGGTTACATATGTCCGGGTCATGTTACAACGATCACCGGCATCGCCATGTATAAAAAGATTGTTGAAAATTTTGGGATAGGGTGTGTGGTTTCCGGATTTGAACCGCTTGATCTGCTTCAAACAATATTAATGTTGGTCAGGCAGGTTAAAGCAAACCAGCCGAAGGTTGAAATTCAATATTCACGGGCTGTTAAACCAGAGGGGAACCCCAAAGCCATGGCCATCATAGAAGAAGTTTTTGAAACTGTTGATGAGTGGTGGCGTGGCCTTGGAATATTAAAGGCCAGCGGCCTAAAACCCAGGGACAGCTTTCAGGATTTTGACGCATCGGAAGTATTTTCTCTTCCGGTTTATGAGATATCAGAGCCTGAGGCATGCATATGTGGTGATATACTAAAGGGGCTTAAAAAACCACAAGATTGCATGCTGTATGGCAAAAATTGCACACCAGACAATCCGGTTGGGGCATGTATGGTGTCCTCCGAAGGGAGTTGTCAAACACATTATAATTATGCCGGAATCAACTAAACGGGTTATGTTAAGCCATGGCAGTGGCGGAAGTATGATGCACAATCTGATTAAAGATTTGTTCTTTAATTATTTTAACAATCCTTTGCTAAATCTTGCAAATGATTCGGCCATATTTCCAAGTTTTAAGGGATTGACGGCATTTACTACGGACTCTTTTGTAGTGGATCCGATTTTTTTTCCGGGGGGGGACATCGGGAAACTGGCCGTTTGCGGAACCATCAACGACCTGGTTGCCGTTGGCGCTCAACCTTATTGTTTGAGTGCCGGATTCATCATCGAAGAAGGATTCCCTCTTAATGACCTGGAAACCATTGTTTCGTCTATGGCAACTGAGGCTGCAAAAGCCGGTATATTTATCGTTACCGGTGACACGAAAGTGGTTGAAAAAGGCAAATGCGACAAACTGTTTATCAATACTTCGGGCATAGGTGTCCTGCCGGGGGACAAAACCAGGCAGCCTAATCCGGAATCTATTGGTGCCGGTGACCAGATTATTATTACCGGGTGCATAGGTGATCATGGCATGGCGGTGATGGCAGCCAGAAACCACCTGGAGGGAACCATTAACATACAATCAGACTGTGCTCCCCTAAATCTGCTTTTGCATGGAATAACAGAAAATCCGGGCGGAATAAAATGCATGCGCGATCCCACAAGAGGTGGCGTGGCAAGCAGTCTTTGTGAATTGGTTAAAGACAAAGAATTTGGGATTACCATACACGAAGACAGGATCCCTGTAAAACCAGCGGTCAAGGGATTCTGCGATATGCTTGGGTTTGATCCCCTGTACGTTGCCAATGAAGGAAAAATGCTGATTTTTGCAAACAAAGAAAAGAGTGAGGATATTGTGGCACGACTAAAAAGTCACCCACTGGGAAGAGAGGCATGCTGCATCGGAGAAGTAAACCGTGAAAACCATGGAAAAGTTGTCATGAAAACAGCGATCGGCGGAACACGGGTTGTAGGGATGTTGTCTGGCGATCAATTGCCGAGGATATGCTGAATAAATGAGCGATCAACAATACAAAACCGCAAAAACATGCATGAACTGGGAATTGCCATGCGTATTGCAGAGATCACCGCTGAAGTAGCCAAACGCGAAGGTGTGCGGAAAGTAACGGAAGTAAATGTCGACATCGGAGTATTGGCAGGCATTGTGCCCGATCTGCTTGAAAGCTCCTTTGAGATGGCCACAAAAGACACCTGGCTGGAAAAAACCAGGCTCAATATTCATTTGATCCCGGCCACAGCTATGTGCCTTATGTGTAAAAAACAATTTGCGCCCGATGGTTTTTTAACGGTTTGCCCGGGCTGTAATGCATTTGAATGTGAAATTGTCAGAGGCAAAGAACTGAGTGTAAAATCATTGCTGTCTGAAGATTCACGTGAATAAAAATAGTATCGTTTTTAACCAAAAAACCCTTTTCAACAATGTGCGAAACATGTGGTTGCAATCAAAAAGAAATGGTGGTCGCAGAAGATGTACTGGGAAAAAACAACAGGATGGCCGCGGAGAACAAAGCATTATTCAACAGCAAAAAGATCCTTGCACTGAATATGATGGGTTCGCCGGGATCTGGAAAGACCACTTTTATCATACGAACCATAGAAGCCCTGAAATCAGAAACAGACATCTATGTAATTGAAGGTGACCAGTTTGGCTCTCTCGATTCAGACAGGATCAGCAAAACCGGGGCTCATGTCGAACAAATAAATACCGGAAACGGTTGCCATCTGGATGCAATGGGCGTAAGCAATGCAGTAAAAAAGCTGAATCCATCAAAAAACGCACTGCTGATCATTGAAAATGTCGGGAATCTTGTTTGCCCGGCTTTATTCAA
>PWON01000052.1 GCA_003557385.1 Bacteroidales bacterium
CGCCCGACAAAGAATTGGAAAGCCGGTTCAGGGTCAGATAGCCCAGTCCGACATCATTCAGAAACTCAAGCCGGTTGTTGATCTCAACCAGGAGCCTTTTAGCCACGGCAGTTTGTTCTTTTTCCAGTGGGATGTTTTGAAAGAATTCCTGCAGGCGGTCAAGTGGCATGAGCACCAGGTCGGTTATGGAAAAACCCGCCACCTTCACATAGCTGGCATCCTTGCGCAAGCGGGTTCCCTGGCAATCAGGACAAACTGTTTTTCCGCGGTAACGCGACAACATTACACGGTATTGGATTTTATAGGTATTCTCTTCCACCATCCGGAAAAAATCATCCAGGCCCTTGAAATATTCATTCCCAGTCCACAGCAATTGTTTTTGTGCACCGGTAAGGTCTTTATACGGTTTATGGATCGGAAAATCAAATTTATAGGCATGGGCCACCAGTTGATCTTTCCACCAGCTCATCTTCTCACCTTTCCAGCATACGATGGCTTCTTCATACACGGAAAGGCTTTTATTGGGGACCACCAGGTCGGGATCTATGCCAATAACGCTGCCAAAACCCTCACACGATTTGCAGGCACCATATGGGTTGTTGAATGCAAACAGGTTTACCGATGGCTTTTCAAACACAAGGCCATCGCGTTCAAAACGGTTCGAAAACGTCCGGGTTTGCACATCATCCTCATGCGCACTATGCAGAATACAGCTGCCTTCGCCCTCATAAAAGGCCGTTTGGACAGAATCGGCAATGCGGGCACGAAGTTCTTTGTCAGAAGGATCCATGCGAAAACGGTCAATAACGATAGAGGGGTCTTTGACGGACTGTGTTTTCACAGACCGCGACAGCAATTCCTCAATCCGTTCAATCCTGTCGTTGGCCATAATGCGCGTAAAACCCTGCTGAAGCAACACGGACAAATGTTGCATCAGGTCCCTGTCGTTCTTCAGCACGATGGGAGCCAGCAGCATCACCGTGGTACCCTGCGGAAGTGACAGGCAATGGTTCACCACATCGGTAACCGTGTCGCGCTTGACCAATGCACCGGATACAGGCGAATAAGTTTGCCCGATGCGTGCATATAAAAGTTTCAGGTACTCATATACCTCGGTGGTTGTACCAACCGTAGAGCGGGGATTGCGAACGTTCACCCGCTGCTCAATGGCAATGGCCGGAGAAATCCCCTTGATATAATCCGCTTCGGGTTTGTGCATACGGCCAAGAAACTGGCGGGCATAGGCACTTAAGCTTTCCACATAGCGCCGCTGGCCTTCCGAATACAAGGTGTCAAAGGCCAGGGAAGATTTCCCGGAACCCGAAAGGCCGGTAATCACCACCAGCCGGTTGCGTTCAATGGCCACATCCACCCCCTTGAGGTTGTGTACACGTGCACCCTTTATCAGAATATACCTGTGGGGATCAAATTGATCAATGTTCATGAAATCGTTGAGCATATTGGGAATTTGCAAAGGTACGACATAAACATTATTTTTTTTGTACCTTGGTCGCTTTAAATTAATACAACATAGTATATACCTTACAAAATTCAGTAGGTCATGATGCAGGAAAAACTCAGCGATTTTATTCTCAAAGCGATCAGGAACAACTGGCATATTACCGCCTTTGCCGATTACGGAGGGAAAAGTTATAAATACAGTGATGTGGCCAAGTACATCATCCACCTGCATATGCGATTTGAGGTTTACGGCATCCGTCCCGGTGAAAAAATCGCGCTGCTGGGTAAAAATTCGGCCCACTGGGGCATTTCCTACCTGGCCGTGATCAGTTATGGTGCCGTGGTGGTGCCCATCCTGCCCGATTTCAAACCCGGAGATGTACATCATATTGTGAACCACTCCGAATCGCGTTTTTTGCTGTGTGCAGATGCACTGTTCGAAGGCTTGTCTCCGGAGAAAATGGAACAGTTGCTGGGCGTTGTTTCCCTGAACGATTTTTCTGTTCTGGCAGATGGCAAAGACCATTTGTTAAGCGATAAAGCCGAAAAGATCGAGGACATGTACCAGGAAAAGTATCCATTCGGCGTGCAGTCCGACAACCTCAAACTGCCTTCAATCCCCAACGACAAACTGGCCGTGATCAGCTATACCTCCGGTACCACAGGCTTTACCAAAGGGGTGATGCTTCAACATAACTCCCTGGTTGCCAATATAGTATATGCAAACAACAACATGCCGCTGGATCCAGGCGATGCCATTGTGTCCTTTTTGCCGCTGGCGCATGCCTACGGTTGTGCGTTTGAGTTTCTGTGGCCGTTTACCCTGGGATGCCACATTACCTTTTTGACCAAGACCCCTTCGCCGCAACTCATCCTGCAGGCGTTCAAGGAGATCAGGCCCAGACTGGTGTTGTCGGTACCACTCATCATTGAGAAGATCTATAAAAAACAGATCATCCCCGCCATCGAAAAAGCCCCGATGAACACCCTGCTCAAAACACCGTTGATCAGGAACCTGATCCATAAAAAAATCCGCCGGAAGCTGGTGAATGTATTCGGTGGCAATTTTCACGAAGTAGTGATCGGTGGGGCGCCGCTTAACAAAGAGGTGGAAGTGTTTTTCAAAAAAATCGATTTTCCATTTTCAATCGGCTACGGAATGACCGAATGCGGGCCGCTGATCAGTTATGCCAACTGGGACAAATGCCGCCTGGGATCAGCAGGCAAGATTGTGGATACCCTGGAAGTAAAAATCAACAGCCCCGACCCGTATAATGAAGTTGGGGAGATCATGGTCAGGGGTGAAAACGTGATGCAGGGTTATTACAAAAACGAAGAAGCCACCAAAAAGGCTCTCGACAGAGACGGGTGGTTGCATACGGGAGACCTCGGGTTGATAGACAAAGATGACTTTATATACATCAAAGGCCGGAGCAAAAGCATGATCCTGGGTCCTTCGGGTCAGAACATCTTTCCGGAAGAAATAGAAGCCCAGCTGAACAACAAAACCTACGTGCAGGAATCGCTCGTTGTGGAAAAAGACGGGCGTTTGGAGGCACTGGTTTATCCTGATTATGAGGCTACAGACAAGGCAGGCATCGGTGAAAAGGAATTGCAGGAAATTTTGGACCAATATAAGGATGCGCTGAACAACACCATGCCTTCTTACATGAATATTTCGCGAATGAAAATTGTACCCGAAGAGTTTGCAAAAACGCCCAAGAAAAGCATCAAACGCTTCCTGTATACCATGAGCCAATAGAAAGTTTTTTTCATAATTATTTGGAGATTAAGAAAAAATATATTTATATTTGTCGCATCCGGAGAGTACGCCTGGATCAAACACCATCTACTAACCAAACATAAGGAGGACGACTTATCGACTAGACGCTTACGCTGACTCACTATTAATGGAGGCCATTACTATGAATGACCGCACAGCGACAAGCGATCAGGAGTTAATTCGTCTTTTTATCTCCGGCGATCACAATGCATTAGAACTGCTTATCCACCGCCACCAGCGGAAGTTGTTCTCGTATATCATGCTTATTGTCAAAGACAAGCATCTTGCAGAAGATGTCTTTCAGGACACCTTTATCAAGATCATCAATACGTTGCGTGCCGGGGCATACAACGAAGAAGGCAAATTTCTTCCCTGGGCCATGCGCATTGCACACAACCTGATTATCGACTTTTTCAGGAAATCCAAGCGCATGCCATTCAAGGAAAACAGCGATGAATATGACCTGTTTGAGACCCTGAAGGTATACGAAGACACCGTCGAAGACAAGCTGATCATCGGGCAGATCCACGAGGACGTTAAAAGGCTCATCGAGTACCTTCCCGAAGAGCAGAAAGAAGTACTCAAGATGCGTCATTACAAAGACATGAGTTTCAAGGAAATTGCCCTGGAAACGAATGTAAGCATCAACACTGCGCTGGGCAGGATGCGGTATGCCCTGATCAACCTGCGCAAACTGATCCAGGAAAAGAACATCATCCTGACCAGGTAAGCATGCACCAGGATACCATCATCAACAAGTTTGAAAAAGCGGGCATGGTGACCGTGATCGTCGTGTGGCTTTTGCGTATCTGGCTGGGTCCGGTGCTCAATTATGCCCTTTTGCTAACTACCACCCTGCTGTCGATCTACTATTTATGGTTTGGATTTTTTATTTTCAACAAAGTGCGGCCCCTCGACTTGCTTTACCAGGAAACCCGCCGGTCGCTGGGAGCATTTAAAATCGGGTCAAGCATCCTTGCCGGCTTTGTAATGTCATATGGACTCATTGCCATTTTGTTCGGGTTTCTGTTTTTCCCCCTCATGCAAACAGTGCTGGCAATCGCCGCTATATTTACAGTGCTGATGACAGGCTATGTATTGTATGCGCATTTACACAGGAAGAAACATCCAGTACTGTGCAAGCGATTTTATCCACGCCTGGGCATCCTGATTGTGTTTTTGATGCTTTTAATTGCCCCCCCGCTTGAACTGCGCCTGAATATCCTGTTCAGGGAGTACCCCGAATTTGTGGAAGCCTACCTGGATTACAGGCAGAACCCGGCTTGTGAGGAATCCATCGAAAGGCTGCGCGAAAAAAGAAGCCGCTTCCGGTAGATCAACCAATTTCCAGGTCCGCTTTGATTTTTTCGATGGCCTCCAGCAATTCTTTCCGCTTTTTGTCATAATCAGATGCCTTTTCGAGCTTTGTCCGGCAACCAAAATAGAATTTGATCTTGGGCTCTGTACCTGACGGCCGCATGGTGATGCGGGTTCCATCTTCCAGCACAAACTGTAACACATTCGACTCAGGAAGATCTACCGGGTGCTCTTCATCCAGGTACAGGTCACGATCAATGCCTTTCTGGTAATCTATCACACGGGCCAAAGTCTTGCCATGGATGTAATCGGGGGTTTTGTGGCGGAAACCACTGATCATTTCCCTGATCTCTTCCGCCCCCTTCATGCCTTTGCGGGTAATCGAAAGGAGGGTTTCGACATAAAGCCCGTATTCCGTATAAATCCTCAGCAACAATTCATACAGGGAAATACCCTGCTCCCGTGCCCAGGCAGCCGTTTCTGCAAGCATACAGCAGGTGATCACCGCATCCTTGTCGCGCACAAAATCACCCACCAAAAAACCATAGCTCTCCTCCCCGCCGCATAAAAAACGTTTTTCTCCTTCGAGCTGGCGCATTTTTTCTGCAATGTATTTGAATCCTGTAAGCACATCCAGGCACTCCACATCGTGGGCCGCAGCGATTTCACTAAGTAAGCCCGTGGTTACAATGGTTTTAACAATGTATTCTTTGCCCTGGAGTTTGCCTTGTTTTTTCCATTGATCCAGCACATAGTAGGTGAGCAAGGCTGCACACTGGTTTCCGTTGAGCAATTCATAGGCTCCGCTGGTGTTTTTTACTGCCACCCCTACCCTGTCGCCATCCGGATCTGTGGCCATTACCAGGTCGGCATCCACTTCCCTGGCCCTTTCCAGTGCCATGTCGAAAGCTGCAGGCTCTTCAGGGTTGGGCGACCGCACCGTGGGAAAGTTTCCATCCACCACATCCTGTTCGGGCACATTGAACACTGATTGAAACCCAAAGGCTTTCAGGGCTGAAGGCACCAGGCGAACAGTCGTTCCGTGGATCGGGGTAAATACTATGCGCAAATCAGCATGTTTGCTGATGATAGCGGGATTCAGCGACAAAGTTTTGATCCTCTCTATATACACTTTATCGAAAGAAGCATCCAGGGTAGATATCAGTTGCTCCTTTTTGCCAAAGCGGATCTGCTCTGCACTGGTTTTCTGCACCCTGTCAATCACATTGTTGTCGTGCGGGGGGACCAATTGTCCGCCGTCGTCCCAGTAAACCTTGTACCCGTTATACTCAACCGGGTTATGCGAGGCAGTGATCACAATACCCGCCTGGCAGTTCAGTTCACGCACGGCAAAGGAAAGCAGCGGGGTGGGCCGCAGCGCATCAAACACATACACCTGTATTCCATTGGCCGACAATACTTCGGCCGCAATGTCCGTAAAATACCCGCTGTTGTTGCGGCAATCGTGTGCAATGGCCACTTTCAAGCGTTTTGGCCCCGGAAAAGATCGGAGCAGATAACCGGCCAGTCCCTGGGTAGCCATGCCCACAGTATACTTGTTCATACGGTTTGTACCCACTCCCATGACACCACGCAAGCCCCCGGTGCCAAACTCAAGGTCTTTGTAAAAGGCATCCATCAAGCCCTCGGGGTCATGGTCGATCAAATGGCGCACCTGCCGTTGTGTTTCCTGGTCAAAAGGTTCCGACAACCAGGCCTGCGCCCTGCCCAAAACTTTCTCATCAACACCCCTCATCATATTAAGCTATTTTTTGCCACTAAACACTAATTACTAAATACTAAATACTAATTACTAACTACTAATTACTTTCTTCTTACTGATTTCGACGTTCACTAGGCGACATCTTATGCTCACGCCGCATTTCGAATATATCGGTTGAAATGGAATAATCGCCAATGAGATGCTTGGCAAAATAATCCGCCGTCAGCCAGAAATTATATTCGGTTTGATCTCCGTATCCATGCCGCTGACCTGTAAAGATAAACATATCAAAACGTTTCTTGGCTTTAATCAGGGCATCAGCCATGCGGAATGTGTTGGCCGGATGCACATTGTTGTCCATGTCGCCTGTTGTAAGGAGCAATTTCCCCCGAAGGTTCCTTGCAATCTCCGAATTGGTTTCTATGTCGTAAACAAATTTCACCTCTCCCTCGTTGTTTACAATTTCCTTGACACCGTGGTGTTTTTCGCTCCACCAACGGTTGTAGATGTTGTTTTCATGATTTCCTGCGCTGGACACGGCCACTTTGAAAAAGTCAGGATATTGAAGCATGGCAGCCGTAGACATAAACCCACCACCGGAGTGGCCAAAAATACCCACTTTATCGATGTCAATAAAGTCGTGCCTGTCAGCCAGTTGTTCGGCACCATACTTTTTATCATCCAATCCATAATCGCGCAAATC
>PWON01000164.1 GCA_003557385.1 Bacteroidales bacterium
CTGAAGCAGGGAGCTTGATGTGATCGCCTACCACAATTACAAAAGTTGGAGCAGGATCCTGCGGAGTACCTGCATTGTATTGCTCATGAATAAAGGCTTTAATGGCCGAAGCACTTGACCCGGTCTCGCTGGTATAGGCTTCTATGACCTGGAAACCCTGTTGGGTTTTCCATGCAATAAACGGTTGCAGGGTTTCCTGGAAGTCATCGTGTGAAACAATCACCATTTTGACGGGGTATTTGGTAAGGTCAGGGTAATCATCAAACACACTGCGCTGGTCAATCGGGTTGATCACATGCTGGTATGACACCTCAAAATAAGGCGAATAGGTAGAAGCTTTGATAAACCGGGTAAGTTCCCTGTTTGCCCCGGAAAACTGAATTTCCAGTTCTATGTTGTTTATTACCCTGATGATGCCTTCCGCCGGATTGTACCGGACAGGGGCAATGGTCAGGCGGCCCAGCCGTTGACCCCGCATTACGCCGAGAACTTCGACAGAGGCAAGTTCCGGGGCAATGAACTCATTTTTTTCATAAAAGCCGGCTTGCATCATAAAGGGAAGCGCATCGGCATCCTGGTCTTTACGCAGCGAAGGCTGCACAGGCATCAGGGGATGAGACAACCCATGATCAGACAAACGAAACTCTTCTTCAGTGTAGGATAGGATTTTCACATTGACCTCCGCATCGAACGGGATCTCAATCAATTTGTTCTGTGCAGGCAGTTTTGGCGTGCCCGGTTCCCCCACACTGTAACCGCGGGGCAGGATCAATTCGGTGAAAGTACCCTGTTTGGTCTCAACCTGGATGTAATTAAGTCCGTCAAAAGCAAAATGGTATCTGGCATATTCATAATCGCCTACGGAAACTTCTGAACGGTTCTGAATATTTTCAAAATCAATGCGGGACATTTGGGCAAGAGAAACATGTGCCCAAAAAAACAGAGAAAATACAAGAAGATATGCGACAGGGATCTTTTTCATTGCAAAAACAAAATAAATTATCGATATATTTTAAACTGTATAATAACAATGTAAAATTAAAAAAAAGTATTGTGATGCACAATTAAAAGTTTCAGAATGGCCAAACCATGATGATCAGCGGAATCCCAATGACAACAATGATGACCTCAAGAGGCAGCCCCATGCGCCAGTAATCGGTAAACCTGTAACCACCCGGACCCATCACCAGGGTATTTGACTGGTGTCCTATGGGGGTCAGGAATGCACAAGATCCTCCAACGGCAACCGCCATCAGGAAAGGATCAACTGAAAGCCCCAGGCCGTGGGCTACGCCTATGGCTATGGGTGCCATCAACACAACGGTTGCCGCATTGTTGATGATATCGGAAAGAAACATGGTCACCACCAGTATGATGGTCAACACCATCCATGGTTGCAGTGCTCCCCCTGCCCGCAATATCTGGGAAGCAATCAGGGAAGCGCCACCTGTGGTTTCCAGGGCAGCACCGACAGGGATCATGGCGGCAAGCAGTACAATGACCGGCCAGTCGATGCTGGTGTATACATTTTTTATGGGCAGTACGCCTGAGATAACCAGTGCGAGGGCCGCCATAGAAAAGGCCACCTGGACAGGCAATATTCCTGACACCACAAGGGCAATGGCGACAGCAAATATTCCCAAAGCCAGCGGTATTTTGCGCTGATATCCAATTCTTAGCCCTCTCTGGGCCAAGGGCAGGCATCCTATGGAAGTGATCGCTTCATGCAGGATGTGTTCCCTGCCTTGCAAAAGGAGCACATCACCGGTACGAAATATCACATGGTCCAGGCGGCGGCGAATTTTTTGCTCCTTGCGGGCCACTGCAAGCAGATTTATGCCAAAACGGCTGCGCATTCGCAAGGCTGCTGCAGATTGACCCAGGATAGGGGAGTCTGCCATCACAACAGCTTCGGTGATTTTGATATTCTTAGATCCCTCAGCATCTTTGCGGAATTTTTTTCCACCCACAAGCCTGGTTTTGGTTTCATCCAAAAAAACCTGAAGGGAATCAGTATCTGTTTCCAGGATAATAATGTCATCTGTTTTAAACTCTTCTTCAGGGCCTGGAGCATGGATGCGTTTGCCCTTGCGGACCAGACCCAAAACCTGAACTTCCGCACCGGTAAAATCCTTAATATCCCCAACCGGTTTGCCCTTGATTTTGGCCTCACGCGTAACCCTTACCTCTGTAATGTAATCCTCAATGTCAAATGATTCTTTTTCAGATTTAGTGGCAGCCCGGCGGGGCAGCAAACGCCATCCCAGCAATGTGATAAACAACACACCCGCCAATGCGAGTCCGGTACCTACGGGAGAAAAATCGAACATTCCGAAAGGTTCTCCCAGTTCATCTCCCCTCAGGGTGGCGATGATGATGTTCGGCGGGGTGCCTATCAGGGTGGTCATGCCACCAAGCAGTGAAGCAAAAGCAATGGGCATCAGTATATAGGAAGGCGGATACCCGCTTTTTCTTGCCATGGCAATGGCCACCGGCATAATGATGGCCAGGGCTCCCACATTATTCATAAAAGCCGATGCAACGGCAACCAGCACCGACAAGGTAAGCAATTGTACAAAAAAACCCCTGCCTGCTTTCATGACCCACTTCCCCAATAAATCAATCAAACCGGAATATTCGAGTCCTTTGCCAATGACAAGGACAGCTGCCACGGTGATTACAGCCGGATGCGCAAAACCATGAAAAGCTTCCTGGGGCGATACAATCCCTGTCAAAACCAATACAAACAGTGCCATCAGGGCCACTGCATCGTGACGGAAGCGGCCCCAGGCAAACAGAAACAGCACCAAAACCAGGGTGCCAAATACAATGCTTTGATCCATTCGCCAAAAATAAATATTTTGATTGATTACTCAATGGGTTACCGGTTTTTACCCGGACCCGGCATTGGAATGATCCCTTTCTTTCGTATTTTTGTAAAAGAACCAAAAATGCTAAATGATGTCTGTACTAATGGAATTTGCAATCTTTCCGACCGATAAAGGGGAAAGCGTAAGCCCTTATGTAAGCAGGGTGGTTAAAATGATTGACAAAAGTGGGTACCCGTACCGCCTGACGCCCATGGGCACCGTGGTGGAAGCAGATACCATGGAAGAGATCCTGTCGCTGATAGACAAGTCTTACAAATTGCTTGAACCGGACTGCAAGCGAGTTTATTCAGCCATCAAGCTGGATATCAGGCAGGGTGCACACAACTGCTTAGAAGCCAAGGTGCAGGCGGTGGAAAAACAGATCGGCAAAGTGAGTAAATAGTACTCGATTTGAATGTATGGAACTGAATCTTAAAATAGTGGCTTTCAGGGATGCACCAGGTTCATTGAAAGACCAGGTCCTCAGAAAGCTTGAAGATGATTTTCCCGGGATTGTTTTTCGTATCGCAGAAAAAGATCCGGATGTGATTTGTTTTGCCAGCGGCGGTTCTGAGAAGGAGGCGTTGTCAAGCCTTAAAGAGGGGCGTTTTTGCCTTTTACTGGCTGGTGAACAAAACAATGCCTATGCGGCTGCAACCGAAGTTAAGGCCTGGGCCGACAATCACAAAATGTGTACCCGTCTTGTATCTATGCAACGGGCAAAGGAATTGTACATCCTGGAAGATCTGGCCAGGGTGATAAATGTCCGCAGACAATTGGCCGGACAAAAAGCGGCCCTGATAGGGGAGGTGTCACACTGGCTGGTAGCATCTTCCTTCCCTTTCTCACTGGCACGTAATCGCCTTGGTATCGAAATTGTCCATTTGTCCTGGGAACAACTGCCTGACTATTTTTCATGTGAACCTGATGCAGGTTTCCTTGAAACATTTAAGGGATATGGTCATGAAAATCTCCGCAACGAAGCCAGGGTACATGCTTTTCTGAAAAAAATCATCTCAGATCATCAGCTGAGTGGAATTACCCTGGAATGCTTCAATATGGTCAAAGGCCGCAACGTAACCGCCTGCCTTTCACTCTCGCTTATAAACAGCCTGGGAACTGTGGCTGCATGTGAGGGCGACCTGGTAAGCCTTGTTGGGATGATGTTGCTCAAAGACATCACAGGAAACATGCCCTGGATGGCCAACCTGGCTTCAGTACAGAACAACGGCTTGTTGTTTGCCCACTGCACAGCCCCGTTGAACCAGCTTACAGATATTTCAATTCCAACGCATTTTGAAACCGGTAAATCGGCAGCGGTACAAGGCCTCCTGAATATGGATGAAGTTACGGTTTTCAGGTTGAATGCATCTTTGGATAAAGTATTCATTTCCGAAGGATGCATCGTTGCAAAACCGGTCCATGATTTTGCCTGTCGCACACAGGTGGAAATTGAGTTGCCGGAAAGCGACCATCATTTGCTTCGTGATCACCCGCTCGGGAACCATCATTTGATCATTCCGGGAAAACACAAAGATTCTTTATCTTTACAATGTCAATACCTGGGTTTCTCATGTCACCGGCCCACATAACCAACCACATTATTAACACGTAAATTCAATTGCCCATGGGAAAAGCCATCGTAAAATGTACCATTGCCACTTACGGCATCGACGAATATGTGGTGGAGGTCCCCTGCAGTAAAGACGACGTGGATGAAGTAATCATTTCCAGGGCCTGGAAAAAACTCAAAGATGATGAAGGCGGGTCGCTGCCTTACGGGGGCCGTACCGCAGAGATCATCAAAAGAACAGACTAAGAACCTGCAGCCCTGATCGCGTCATTTTTTCAGTTGATTCCCTATTTGATAAGGATCTCCCACTTTTTCCCCTATACAGCGGTACTCCCTCACCCCGCCAATATATATCAAGGGATCGAATGCGCGTATGTCAATAGATCCAATATCGGCTTTATCCCTGAGTTTATCGGTGTCGACATGGGTTTCCATGATTTCCCCGACAAAATGATTTGTACGCCCAATGATACGCCAGTCCGTCAACCTGCATTCAAGGTTGAGCGGACATTCTTTAATGATTGGTGAACTGACAATTTTAGAGGGCATTTTTGTCAACCCGGTTTCAGAGAATTTGTCGATGTCTTTGCCGGAGCGAATGCCACAAAAATCGGTCTCTGTCATGATCTCAACGGAGGCAATGTTTACAGTAAAATCTTTGTTGGCTTTGATGGCTTCTCCGGAATACCCCCTGGTGCCCACAGAAATACCAAGGGTTGGTGGCTGGCTGGTTAGCAAACTGACCCATGCTATGGTCACGATATTGGCATTTTCCATGGTTCCAGTAACCACCAGCGCCGTGGGGCATGGGAACATGATTTTTTTCGGTCCAAACGTAGTCTTCATACCAATTCCTCCATTATCTAATAAGCAAATACTATCGACCAACCACCAATTACTAATTACTAAATACTAATTACTAATTACTAATTACTGATCCACTGCCCTAATGCGCCCATTCAATCGTTTTCAAATAATTCAACATGTTTTCAGCCATTTCCTTCGCTTTTATAGCCCGGTAGTTTGAATATCCTGTCAGGAAGACAGCAGCAAGTTCAGGATCTTCTTCCAGCAATGAAAGTGCGGTTTGTTCCACAGCGTCCTGCATGGCAAACTGTTCTTCTTCAAAAGGGTCCCATCGTTCACGTACCATGTTTATGTACCGGGGATAATTCAGGTCAATCATATTTTCCAGGGCATCGAACACATCAAAGGCGTTGGTGGGGTCATAATTAAAAGTCCCTTCCGGCGGATTGAACTGAAAACCAATATTCAGGGCCTGATCCAACGGCCAGTTTTTATAATAAGATTTTGGTGTGCCGGTGATTCCCGCATACCAAGGTACCAAAACAGACCCGCAGGGAGCAGCGGTCGTTCGCCAGGCTACAGAACCAACTGCGGCCGGCATCCAACTCCGCAATTGATACACAACCAGTTCCTGGCTGGTACTGCTGCATATGGCCCCGGTACCGGGCTGATGGTGAGGTGATGCATTTTCAGGCATGCCCAGGGAATATGACATAGAAATGTCCGGCTCCTGGCCCTCTAAATGACCATGACTGCGAATGATGTTTGCCACATCCAATACAGAAAATTTTTGGTCGGGATACAAGGCAAAAGGTAGTTGTTCTGCGGGGGGAAGTTCGATCAGCCGGCCCTTTACCAGCGACTGGCTAAACCACTGACGGGGATCTACGCCATGCTTATCCATAAAACTGCTTTCATGAGGCGGAAGGTTAAACGCTTCACGGAAACTGAAAGGTTCCCCGGAGGCAGGATCATACCAGCCCCTGGAAATGGCATATTCCACCAGTCCGTCAGAGGCAAGTACATGTTCGGGATCGTTCAAATCTGCTTCCGGCCCGATAATGTGCACATTGGGAAGCAACACAATGGCGTTGTCCGGAACCCGCTGTGCAATCCAGTGTTTTCCGCGTACAACCCCCAGCATCCAGGCTTCATGTGCATCCGCAATGATGTAGGTACGGCCCGAAGCGGCATATCCGAAATAATCGAGCAATTCCGTGGCAATTTCCAGCCCTTCCCTTGCAGTCGTGGCCCGCTGAGCCACTATTCGGCGCAATTTATACCCAATACCTCCGTCCACAATATCTCCGCGTGCCACCAGGTCATCGTAGGAATCTTCGCGTGTCCGGCAAGCGTCTGACGATATGGCTACGCCAAATTCGTTAAAATACCCGTCGCTGAACTCCACGCCCGGGTTGCTTGTCCACAGATAAGCGAACGTTTCTTCAGCTTGAGGCCATTTACCGCCCCGACGCAATTCAACCATGCTTCCGGGTTCGTGCTGCATCCGGGGTACATAGCGGTAACCGAGGTTTCGCAATCCGCCGTTCTGTTCCAGGTGACCGAACAATACCGCACCATCGGCGGAAGCATCCTTGCCAACCACCACTGTAAAACAAGCAAAAGCAGATGCCACCCCAACCAGCATCATCACTGATAAAACAACTGTCCTGAAAATAATTCCCATATCTCAAAATATTTACAACCAATCACAAAATAATGAATACTAA
>PWON01000088.1 GCA_003557385.1 Bacteroidales bacterium
GTTGACCAGGGGATTGAACTGTTCGTTGATCGACACCTGACCGATTTCGTATTCCGGGATAAAGTTTTGGGTTACATTGTCGCGGGCAATCTGATAGCCGTCCTGTTCCCGGTAGCGAATGTCGGACTGGAAATTGCCGATGGTAAAGGTGCTCCGGTAGCCGTGGCCAATGGTGAATGACCGGAAGATCCGCTGAAATGCCGGGATGCGGGAGAGCCCGTCGTAGGTCAGGCGCCATCCGGGCATGGGGATACGCAAAAAGGGGCTCAAGGTGCTTTCCGAGGGGTCTTTGCCGGAGTAGGCGGCAATGAAAGCTGGGATCAGCACATCCTGCGAGGTGGGCCCGTAACCCACCGGGAAACCGGTAGTGTCGTTCATTTCTCCGTCCCAGTTGGGGTTCCTGGTGGCCAGCCGCAGGGCGATATCCAGGCGATGGTCTTTGAAGTTCTCAAAATTTTGCGAGCTGTAGGTGCGGTCATCAATCCTGTCGAAGGTGGTGAGCAGGGCAAAAAATGAGATGCTGAAATTTCCCCGTTCCATGGGGTTAAAGGAATCGAATACACCCAGGCTGTCGGCTTTGAAATATTCGGAATATTGCAGTGAATGGTTGCGTTGGGCGGTCACTTCGATACGCATATCCGGGAAAGGTTCTATTTGCGACCGGGCAGTTAGGTTTTTTGTGCGGTTTTGCCTGAAAGGCAGGTTCAGGTTCGGGTTGTCGGTAATCCAGCCTTCGCGGGCAGCCTGGTCGCGGATGTCTTGCTGGCTTCCCAAAATAAAGCCCGTGCCGGGGGCCATCATATTCCAGTCCTGCCCGAAAACCGACGGCGTGGGAGTGAACCCGGGCATATGGGTTCCGCTGGTTTCCGTATAATTGATTGACAAATTGCGTACACCCATCATAGCCCGCAAAAGGGTTTCCATCACAATGCGAGGATAATTGGGACGGTCGTCTTCCGGTGTTTCTTCTTCACGACCCCTTGGTGCCTGTGGTCCCCTTTGGGTTTGTCCGCCCCTTTGTTGCTGTGCTCCGGGACGGCCCCTTTGCTGGTTGATCCGTTGCAGGAAGCCCACCTTGTTGTAGAGGTTCACCAGGTTGGCATTGACATTCAGACGCATACTCTGTGAGTTCTCTATGGAGTTTCCAAGATCCACGGCCGACAACGGTGCGGCAATCCAGTCGAAGTCGGCCGCATAGGATGCGTTGGCATTGATAAAGTCTACCAAAGGCAGCAGGTTCAGCGGGATGTTGTAGGTCAGGTTGGCCCGGTGGGTATAGAATGTGGTGCGTCCGAAGTTCCGGATGTTGTCCCAGATGGAGTCTCTTTTGGCCTGGTAGTCGTCGTCATCGGGATGCATGCGCCCTGCCGGTTCATCAATACGGGCCTGGGTGCTGGAATTGAACTCCAGCCGCAACGAACGGGTCAGGTCAAAACGGATGTTGAACATCCGGTCCCAGTTGAACGATTTGATGTAATTGGGTTCGAGCAAAACCACGCCGGCGCTTTTGCCCCTCATCAGCGATTCTGCATACCCTCGGTCCATATTTGTCCTGAAGGAAACAGAACGTGGCTTGTAATAAAAGTTGAACTCCCGGAGTGGCCTTAACAGGTTGTTTTGGAACAGGGAAAAGTTGGCAAATGGACGAACCAGGTCGGGGCTTGTGCTGTAATTGTAGTTGATCCCGCCGCGCCACCGTTGCTGCCTGTCGTATTCTATGTCGATGTTGCGTGCATACAATTCGGTATAGGCATAGGAAAAGTCGAAGTTTTCAGGGCTGAAAAAGCGGTTTTGCATGCCAAAACTGCCAAATGACACATTGGTGAAGTTGATGCTTTTGCGCCGCACAAGGTCCTGGGATATTTTTCTTATTGAATCTCGTTCGGCTTCCGTTTCATACGATGCCAGGTCGTCTTCGAAGAAGATGTCGGGATTCATCGGATTGTACAGGGGATTGCTTATCGATTCGCTGTAACTGAAGTGCATCGGGATGCGCAGGCCCAGAAAATCGGGGAGCAGGCGGCCCAGTTCCAGGCTGGTGGCAATATCGTAATTGATGATCTCCTCCTGCTGACGTTCGCTGACCTTTTGTTCAATGCCCCCGAAACCGGGTGTGCTCATGAAGCCGGCCAGGGTGATGTTGCCCAGGTCGGCCAAACTGGCATTGACCCTGGCGTTGGCGGCCCAGCCCCCCTGGTCGTTGAAATCGTACAACCTGAGTTCGTTGACCCACACTTCCGCCGATTTGGGCAGGCCGTCGTTATTGGGGGTATTGTGGGTTTTCTTTGGATTGCGGATCCCGATCATGATCACCTGGATGTTGCTTAAGGTGGGGTTGCCGATGATGGTCATCGTATTGTCTCCGTCAGTCTGCCTGAAGGGTTTGTTGACCGATACCCCGGAATCTGCTTCTCGCGAGAGGGTGTTTCGCATAAGTTTCAGTTCCTGGAGTTTTTCAAATTCGACGTCAAAGTTGTTTTCTTCGGGCCAGATCACCTCCGGGTTGAAGGTCCTGGGCAGCCAGGGGGTCACCTTCAGGGGGACTTCGTATTCGTAATAGTTGCCGCTGAAATCCGAACCCAGGCGGATGAATACCGACAGGTCGCCGTCGCGGAGTGTTTCATCTTCATAGGCCTGTTCAGCATGGGCGAACATTTTCAGGCGGCGGTATTGCCGTACGTCGAGGTTGGCGGTTTTATACACCGCCCGGGCATCTCCGTCCTGCAAGCCGGTGACCTTGAGCGCGAGCGACTGCTCATTGCGCTGGTGCATGGTGGTGGTTCCCAGGTCCTGTTCGCGTTCAATGCCGGGGGGCAGCACATACGGGATGGGGAAGCGCTGGCCGTTTTCCTCAATATTTACGGTAAACACATCAAACCTGGTGTCTTTGTTGTCGCCGGGTACATATTCTCCGGGGGCGGCCAGTTCCCTGTCGTAGGTGCGCCAGTCGCCACGCACGAGCTGCAAGGTGGCAAAACGGCCGATGATGGGCTCTTCAAAATCCCTGTAGAACATACGGATAAACCGGATCGACTTAAAGTCCTGGATGTTGCCCACCACCTGGCGGCCGGGGTCGCGCAACGGCACCTTGAACTGGTACCAGCGCACGGTTTCCACATTGTTGTTTGCCAGCCGTACGGTGGCTTCCATCACATCGGCGATGTAATTCTGCCCCACCTCCATGTCCTCAGGCCGCAGGCTGATGCGGTACTGAAAATAGCGTTCGGCTTCATTCAGGGTTCCGTCCTGGTTGATGTCTTCGGTGTTGGGAACATTGGTGGCCGAGGTGGGATAGGGCTCGGGCGACTGCTCGGATGTGGGGCTGTTCCCTTCCGGGTTGTTGTATCGTTTGTATCTCTCGAGGATCGACACTTCCTGGGCGTCGAGCTCGGTTCCCCTGTAATACTGGAACTGGTCGGCCGAAGGGTCGTTCCACGCCTGCAGGTAAGCCTCCGAGGTGGTGCCGTACAAATCGGCCAGCACCTGCAGGTAGTGCTCGTTGAAAAACGTACGTTCATCTTCAGTGCTTAGCCCGTCGAGCCCTATATCCTGAAACTCCCTGGATGCCGGGTTGTTGTCGAAGGCATGCGTAACAGCCGCAATGGTTGGCACCCTGCCCCAGGCCGTGGTGTCAACATTGATGACCTGCTCGTCGATGGGCAAACCGTTCTCAAAGCTTTTCCTGCCATCACGAAGAACGTCTTCCGACACATCCCCCAGGTTGATATACAGATCGCCGCCGCTGTGGTTTTCATCATACACAAAGGGGTCCATCAACCAGAATTCCACATATTCGATATTGGCAGCTTCAAAATCGGTCATGGGCAAACCGCGCATGATCCCGCCCCAGCGGGTGTGGGGGTCGATCAGCGTACCGTCCTGCGCCATACCCCTTGCCAGGTGGAGCATCTGACCGGCATCATAATTGTATGGCCCCCTTTCCCGGGGATAAAAGGCCATATTCAGTACCGGGATGGGTGAAGGAATGCCCGTGGGACTCTCTTTGTTGGGCCAGATCTCTGTTTCCAGCACCTCGCGCACAAAGTGGTTCGACCGCTGGTCGGGATCGTTGCGGATGTGCGATGGGGTAAGGTTGTTGTTGCGGGTAAACAGGGGGTCTACCACGTACCAGGCCAGGCGGGCCACGTTAAAGCGGAAAGCCAGTGTGGCCAGGGTGTCGCCGAACGACACCGGGGCGGCTTCAGGGAACAGCGCCGGCTGGTGTTGTGGCGTGCTGGCCAGGTGCCAGCGCTGTACGTTCTTGAGGTCTATGGCTGATTTGCTGCCTTCAAAATCGTCGATGTAAGCGGTTCCGGCATCCCCGATGTGCCTTGAGTGCCCCGGGATCAGGTGGGCAAATTCACCGTTGAAGGTGATGCGCGACGGGGTGGTGGTTTCATAAAACGGCAGGCGGTCGAGGATCCGGGTGATCACATCAGCCTGTGTGGTGTATGTGGTGTTTAACCCCCACAAGGTGTTGGCCATGGGTTCATCGCCGTAGTTCACTTTCTGGGTAAGGGGCCGTTCCGACAGGCGCATGATTGTGCCCCCGACGTTGAAATTGTCGCTGATGCGATGGTCGATGTGGGTCCCCATCAGGGTCCTGGTCTGAAGGTTGAACAGGTCGGTGCTTTCCATCGAAATGCGAATGGGGGTGCCCGAATTGAGGATGCCTTCGTTGATGATGCGGACGCGTCCCAGGGTATAATCGACGGTATAGTCCACATTTTCGGTCAGGGGCACCCCGCCGGCCGTTACCACCACCGATCCGGGTGGTATATTCATTGCATTCAGCGGTATCTCGGACCCTGCAGCCGACTGAAAGCGGCCTTCGAGGTACCAGCGGTTTTTTTCCGGGACCTGCCGGGCGCGATACTTGGTGGTAGTATACAGCGAATCAAAGGCATATTTGTCGCCCAGGGCTTCATCTTCGAGCATCTTCCGCAGATGCCCGCCAAATGGTTCCACCACAGGAAAATAGATCCGGCCATTGTCGGATTGAATCGTACCCCCACTGGTGGCTGCATTGTCGATGAAGTCGAACACACCGTCGGGAATAGGGTCAAGCTGGGTGTTGAGCCGGTCAAGCCCCATGACCCGGATCAACGGCTGACCCTGAACAGGCCCTTCGTCGAGGTATCCGATCGGGACGCCCAGCTCTTCGCTGTCGTAAAGGATGTTGAGCCTGAACTGGTCGCGGCTCACCTGGAAGGCTTCCAGGTTGTAAATGTTCTTCATCATCAGGTCCCACATCGGATGGTTGGTGTCGATGGCCGTACTTTTTAGCAGTTTGACGATGAGGCCGTCGGGTGAAGCCACGTCGCTCGAAAACTCTCCGACCTGGTAAGTGGTGGTATCGCCGATGAGGGTATACTGAAAGGCAACGGCCAGCACCTGGTCGGGGCTGATCGTGCGGTTTACCGAAAGGAATCCCAGCTTGGGATTGTAGGTGTATTCATTGCTGCGCAGCCTGCGGGCGTTTTCCACATTCTCATAGTCGCTCCCCGAAGTAAAGCCCATCCCCGTCAAATGGCTGTTTACCTGGCTGATGCTGCGAATGGGCGAACCGGCCATGTCGGCATACAGGGGGTTGGTGCTGTTGTTGGGTGGTTGCATTTGCTGGGTGTCGTAATCGGGGTGATGCGGGTCGTATTCACCCAGGTCTGCAAAGGCCACGATGTTGCGGTTGTCTTCGGTGGCGGGACCCACATTGGTTACCCACACTTCGATGCGGGTGATGTTGATGTTGGAGGTGACAGTGGGCAATGTTGACAGGGCGTCATCATACCTGTCGCGAAAGTACTGGGCCAGGAAAAAATGCCGGTTATCTTCGTACTCGTCGGCGCGGATCATGAATTCGGTCATCTGTGCACCGCCCGCCACCTCAATGCTCGACGACTGGGTTTTTTGCTGTGAGAACACGCTGGTCACATAGGTGTTGCCAAAACGCAACTGGGTCTTGAACCCGAACAAACCCTGTGTCCCGCGGATCAGGCTTCCGGGCAGCGGCAGGGTCACATCGCCGGCCTCGATCAGTTGTACGATCTCATCTTCGGTGCCACGGTATTCGAGTTTCATGCGGTTTTCAAAGTCAAAGGCCGATTCGGTGTTGTAGTTGGCGCCCAGGTTGACCTTGGTACCGATGTCGGCTTCCACGGCAAGCTGTATCCGTTGCTGGAAATCGAAATTGGTGGTGCGGCGGCGGTGCTCGTCGAGGGCGGGGTCTTCGCGGTAGTTCGACATCACACCAAAGATCAGCTCTGCAGAACCGCTGGGCCGGATGTCGATGGTGCTCCCGCCAAAAATGCGGTCGAAAAACTCACCCCCTACATGGATCTCCGGGATCAGGCCGTCGCGCCGTTCAAAAGCCTGTGGCGTGGCCTTTTCGCGCCAGTAGGCCTGCAAACGCCGGTCGAGGTCGTATCGCAAATAGTCTTCAAAGGAGATGTACACCGGGGTGCCGATCACCATGTCGCCGATCTTGCGGGTCTTGACATAATGGCCCGATTCGGGATCGTAGGCATAATGGGTGGTGATCACCGGGGGGTTGGTCATCGAAAGGCCCGAAACCGGGAATTTGTCGAAGTCGTATATGATGGCGCTTTCAAAGAGAAGCAGAAGGTCGGTTGCCGGATCAAGGGTATCGACTGGGGCGGTGACGTCGGGCGGCGCCGTTGTTGTATCGAGGGTGTCGGGTGCCGCGGTGTCGTTCTGCAGGCCTGCTCCGGTTTCGTTGGCCGCCGCCGCACCGTACGCCAGATATCCTGATGTTGTTTCAAGTTTGTCGGTCGCCGCCGCCTTGTCCGCAACGTTGCCCGCCGCGGCCTCATCCGCCACGTTGGGGCCGGGGCTTATGTTTTGGGCCGGGAGTTCGGGCGTTACGACCTGCGCCAGGGCGCCGCTGTCGGAGGCTTGCATGTTTGCCATGTCGGCAAAGGGCAGCAGGACAAGGAACCATGGGATCGAATGAAAA
>PWON01000141.1 GCA_003557385.1 Bacteroidales bacterium
CGCCTGACAATGTCAAGCATCCAGCGACAGGCAATTACACCGGCAATAAAAGCAGCCAGGGCACCGATCAGCATGGGTGCCATATCCATGTGGCCTGCAGCGGCTTGCTCCGGCATGCGGATCAGCTTCAGAAAGTTGGCTCCGAACACAGGGATCAGCACCATCAGAAAGGAAAACCGGATGGCCTGGCCACGTTCAATGCCAAAAAACAATGCGGTACTGATGGTGGCCCCGCTGCGGCTTATGCCCGGAAGGATGGCCAGGGTTTGGGCCAGCCCGATCACCAGGGCACTTTTCAGAGTCACTTCTTTGTTGTTCTTCGGCACAAAACGTGTGATAAACAACAGGGTGGCCGTGATGAGCAACATGGCCCCGACAAAAACAACCCGTCCTTCGAAGATGCTTTCGATCTGTTCTTCGAACAACAATCCCACAATGGCAGTGGGTACAGCTGAAGCGAGCAACAGCAGCACAAAACGCATTTCTGCATTCCACCGGAAACGGAAAAAGTTCAGAACCAGCGACACAATATCGCGCCAGAACACCACCACCACACTTAAAAAAGTAGCGCCGTGGACGATGATGTTGAAGGTAAAGTATTCGTGGGGGTCTTCGAGGCCAAACAAGGCACCGCCCAGTTCGAGGTGCCCGCTGCTGCTGACGGGCAAAAATTCGGTAAGTCCCTGCAAAATGCCAAGGATCAAAGCTTCCAACCAGCTCATAACTTCAGGGGATTATTTTTTTTGCCCGGTTTTATCCTGGGTATTGGTCGTTTTTTTCATGATGGCATATATCTGAATGACATATCCTGCCAGTACCAGGATAGGCGCCAGTGTGAGCCTTCTGAAGCTGAATATTTTGTCGCTGAATACAGTGGGGTCATCACTGCTGCCTCCGATCATCAGCAGAAAACCTAAGGCGGTCACCACCAGGCCAATGATCAGCAAGGTGTATTTGTGCTTGTCAAAAAGCAATACGCTGCCCCGTGTTTTTTTGTTCATATGTCGCTTTAATAATAATACAAAAAATCGGTTTTGATGTTCAGGTATTTCCTTACGGCAAAATAAGTAGATATCCAGCTGATGATCACGCCAAGCAACAACACTCCGGCAAACAAAAGCAGAAGCGTGTTGGTGTCGTAAAACATCACCAGTTCGGGAATTTGCTGCCGGCCGGTGTAAAGACTCAGCAGCAGCAGCAGGATGGTGATCACCGCCCCGATAATGCCCTGCATCACCCCCCTGATGATAAATGGCCTCCGGATGAATGCCTGGGTAGCCCCCACCAGTTGCATGCTTTTGATCAGAAAACGTTTGGAAAATACGCTGAGCCGTATGGTGTTGTTGATCAATGCAAATGCGATGATCAGCAACAGAAAGCTAAAGGCAAGCAGGGCAATCCCCACACGTTTTATGTTCTGGTGAACCAGGTGCACCAGCGATTGCTGGTAATCCACATCTGAAACGATCCGGTAACGGCTGAGTTTTTCTTCAAACATTTGCAGGCTGTCGGGGTTTGCGTAGGCCGCCCTGAGGTTGATGACCATGGATGCCGACAGGGGGTTGTACCCCAGAAAATCAAGAAAGTCTTCCCCGAGTTCCTGCATCAGGTCTTCTGCAGCCTCTTCGCGCGATATAAAACGGACTTCTGCAACCTCCGGCATTTCAGCCAGGGCTTGTTGCAGGTTGTTGACCTGGGCGGCAGTGGCCTCATCATCAATGTAGGCTGCCACGGCAATGCTTTCCCTGACCTGTTCCGACAACTTCTGTGCATGTAGGATGATCAGTCCAAGCAGGCCAAGTACAAACAACACCAGGGTAATGCTAACCACGGTTGAAACGTATGAAGATTTCAAGCGCCTGCCAATGATCTTGTCTTCCTGCCTGGCCATAAATGTGTAGATGGTTATACGCGAAATTAATAAAAAAACATCATCTGGCACCGCCTCCGCCTGAAGCCACACCACCACCCCCACCCATGGTTCCTCCTCCGCCCATGCCGCTTGCAGAGCTCATGGTGGTACTGGTTACCGTAATGATCTGGTTAATGGTTTTTCCGATGGTGCCCATGCTCGACTGGTGCAAGACAATCCAGGGCAGATAACCCAGGTGCCCTGAATGTTCGAGGCCCCGGCTGAGTTTTTTAAAATACCCCGACCCCAGCCCCAGGGCAAGGCCATACACCAGGTAATCGTTCACTGTAACGGCATCCAGTTTTTTTGTTTCCGATTCAAAATGAAAACGCCTCAGGTGTTGTTTTAATGATTCCCACTGCCGGTAAGCTTTTCCCCCTTCTTCGGTACGGTGAAATATAAATACGGAGGCGATGGCCAGCACCAGGGCGGCCCCGGCGGGAATAAACATCCATATGCCAAACAGTGCGGCCAGAATAAGACATCCGATAAAGGCCAAAAAACCGGCCACCAGGCCAATGACCTGTCCTTTTCTGCTCTTTTTATCGAACCAGTTGTATTTTTGTGCTTCCTTCCTGACTTTTTTACGCCATTTTCGAAAAAACGCCTGCACTTTGCCCGGTTTTTTCCGGATTCTTTTAAGGTCGATCCGTCCTTTTGATTCTGCCAGGTCAACAAAGAGGAAGCGGAGGAGGTCCCCTTCATATGGGGTTAGCGTGCCGGCATGCTTGTCAAAATGGGCTTGTTCAAGCACAAATTGTATGTCCGTTTTCCTTTTCTTTCCGAACAATGACTTTTTGTTTTTTTCTGTAATCCTTACAAATCCCCTGGAGGCCAGGTGAAACAATGTGGCTGTGATGGCACTGCCGGTGATGTGGGAAGAATGCATCAGGTAATTGACCAATGCAGGGGGGATCTTGCCGGGCAAACTGGAAAAGGCGCCGGGTTTTTCCTTTAGCCCGGGTCTTCTGCCATATTTGTTAAACAGATAGATCCACAATATCATGAACAGCAGGGCCAGGGGAATGGCGATGCGCTGCCCGGTCTGATGGCGCGCCTCCTGCCTCTCCCTGTAGGCCATGACTTCTTGCCGTTGCCGGTTGGCCTCTTCGGCCAGGGCCGCAGCTTCATCCTGAACTGTCTGCCTGATCAACCCCTCACGCCAGGGCAGGCCGGGAAATCTATCCGGCGGGTAAAGCGCCCTGATCTCCAAATAATGATTCGCAGGCAAATAATCCAGGGAAACATCCACAATCCCCCCTTCAAGGATCCGTGACACGGCATCCAGGGATCCATGGACCCAATGTGCAGGTCCGGTTTCATTCAATGGTTCCGGCGGGATGACCTGTGCGCGGATATTCCTGATGGGTTTCGTCCATTGGTCTGAAATGAGTTGATAATACAAAAGGGCGGCATCTTCGTATTTGTTTACGGCCCCGCTGACCGTATAGCGGATGCTGAACACACGGGTGGTATCGGCCGCGTCAAAAAATATCTGAAGTTCCTGGTGGCTATTGTTCCTTATCAGCCGGATGGTGCCCGGTGCCCTGGTATTTGTGCGGGGGTATTGTGTTTCCCCCTCAAATACCTGAATGTTTTCGAAACTTGCTTCTCCATTGAGCGGAAAAGTGCGGTACACTTCAGAAAAACGGCCATCAAAGGTAAAAGACCTGTCTTCCCTGACCTGCATCCTGCCTGCATGATCGAGCCTGATGGTAATCGTGAGGCCGCCCATATGGTAATCCCTGGCCTGGGCCTGTTGGGGGTGGCATAGAAACAGCATCAACACAATGACGAATATGGTTTGTTTACCGGCTGAATGTGTCCCTGTCATGCTTAAAAAATTTTATACTTGCCAAAGATACAATATCCGTGTAAAACATCCATGATCATTCAGTGGACCCTGAGATGAAATGTGTTGCCGGGAAGGGGCCTTGCCACCTGCTTGAACTCCAGGTTGAGAAGCACAGAGGTAACTTTGCTGAGGTTAAAGCCCGTACCGGCCACAATATGGTCAATGCCGGCCCCGGGATGTGTTTTCAAAAAGCCGGCCACTGTCTTTTCCTCGTCAGACAGGCTGGCAAAAAGGCTTGTTTGTGCTCCCCTGCTGCGGCCATTGCCGGGGTCCCAGTTCATGATGTATTCTATGTCGGCAGCTGTTTCCATTAAATGGGCCTTGTGGATCTTGATGAGCTTGTTGCATCCCTGTCTGAATTTGTCGTGTATTTTCCCTGGCAGGGCAAACACATCACGATTGTAAGTGTTGGCAATGTTGGCTGTGATCAATGCACCTCCGGTTATGGCCGCCTCTATTACAATGATGGCATCACAAAGTCCCGCTATGATGCGGTTTCGTTTCGGGAAATTTTCCGGTCCCGGCACACTGCCTGTGATATAGTCGCTCAACAGGGCCCCTGCTGCCATGACCTGACCGGCCAGTTTGTGGTGCAGGCGTGGATAGATCCTGTCGAGGCCATGACCCAATACGGCTACAGTGAGAAGGTTGTGATCCAGGGCTGCCCGGTGGGCGCATGCATCCACCCCATAGGCGAGCCCGCTGACAACCATCACCTGGTGAGGCACCAGGTCGCGGATGATCTCCTCGCACCGGGCACGACCATAGGCCGTCATGTTGCGTGAGCCCACAACGGCCACCACCCGGGGGTGATTCAGGTTGACATTTCCCTTGACATAAAGCAGGAAAGGGCCGTCTTCGCACTCCTTCAGGCGGGTGGGGTAGTCCTTGTCCTGGTAAAAAAGGGCCCGGATGCCGTTTTGTTGCATGGTGCGGATTTCCGCCTCCGCCCGCCTGAATAATTCACGTCCCCATAATCCGCGGTGCATATGTGCCCCGACCCCGGGGATATTCATCAGCACAGGCAGTTTTTCTTTGAAAACCTGCCGGGCGCTGCCACAATACCTGACGAGTTGTTTGGCCCGCACATCCCCCACGCCACGAACCTGCGTAAGGGCGATCTGATACAAAAGTTCTTCTTTCACGATTATATAAATAATCGCAAATATAATATAATTTATCTAAAAAAAACACTAATAAGTTTTTGTCATGCTTGAAGGCACCACGATGATATAATCTGCCAGCCCAAGATGCTCCTCCAGAAGTTCAGAGGGATTATCCTGTTCCACCGTGGAAATGGTCAGTATCACCAGGTCATCTGCTGAATACTCACGCAGGTACCAGCCAATGCCTTCGTCATTGTTGGAGTGATAGGCACCGTTGAAGTGAACAAAAAGCCCTCCGGGAACCATGTGCTGCAAAATAAAATGTGCCATGGTGGCATCTTTTATGGCTTGCGCTTTCGGGAAGTTCTCGCCGGCATGGGCCGGCAGGCCTTCCATGTCGAGCATGGCCCTGTAACCGGGCAACTCCGGATCGTATGGGATGGGCAGTGGGGCCATATAAGACCGTCCCTGCCCGTCCAAATCTTCCAGTGCGCCAAACCCGCTGCGGTGCACCATGGCGGCATATCGCCTCGGGATGTTGGTGGCAATGAATCTGAGTCCGTTTTCCCTGGCCATTAGCACAAGCGGCCGGTAGTCGGTTTCATAATTGTTCCAGAGTTTGGCTTCGGCCGTAAAATGGCGCTCAAGGATCTGTCCGCCCAGGTACTCATCCAGGATGATCTGATCATCAACCTCAAACATCTCCGCCCCGAGTACCAGGCTTGAATCAAACATGGCATGCAGGTCGCGGCTCAGTTCAAACTGCAACCAATGGGCGATTGGGTTGTTGTGCAATTCCCCGAATAAAATGACTTCCTGTTCCGCAGAGGCTGATAACATTTCGGAGTATGTAACCGGGTTCCCTTCGCGGTCAAATAAACGATAAGCCGGTTTATCCCCTGCCGCATAAAGAGACAGGGCCGGGATGCAGAAAAGTGCCAGGGCAATCAGTTTAGTCCGGGTCATTGAACACACAGTTTGCTTGGTTTACAGATATAAAGACCATGGCCTGCCAATACAAAAAGGTTTCAGGCCTCAGTAGCATTGACATGACACTCAGTTATGTTTCTTTTTTATTTTGAGTCCGTTGCCCGAAAAGGACAAAGGCAAAAGATCCGCTACTTTTTCAATGATCCGGATCTTTCCGCCTTCTTTGCTCAAAATGATTTTCATGGGGCTGTCCTGCGCCAATTCATATTCCATCAACACCTGGCGGCATGCCCCGCATGGGGATACAGGATCCCCGACCTGGATCCGGTTCGACCGGGCACTGATGGCGATCTTTTGCATGGGCACGCCCGGAAACATGGCGGAGGCTGCAAAAGCCGCCACCCGCTCAGCGCACAAGCCGCTGGGATAGGCTCCGTTTTCCTGGTTTGAGCCTTTGATGATTTCACCATTTTTAAGCAACACTGCGGCGCCCACATAAAATGCAGAATAAGGGGCATAGGCTTGATCGCACATGGTGCGGGCCAGTTCTACGAGATGTTGTTCATCTGCGGGAAGCATGGTTTTGTCATCCACCTCGTAGTAGTGGATGGATAGCTCTTTTTTTATCATGTTACTCGTATTGATCCATACATTGCTGCCTTTGCCCCGGTTTTCGCATCCATATCTGATGCCCTTGCCGGATACCGGAGCAGGACGGTAACAAACCAGGGTACTATTGCGTATACATAAACATAAACACAAAAGATGATCCTGTACATGATGTATACGCAGAAGAGCCGAAAATGTTAGCTTTAACGCCAAAATAGCCATAAAAATTGCGATTTGCAGGATTTTTACTTATCTTTGTTATATAGTTAAAATACTTTGAAATTTTTGTTTTTTAGGTGTTTTAATCGATTGTTTAACGTCAAATACAATATATTATGAGCAGTTCAAACGGAAAAGTTTTGTTTGGTTTTATTTTTGGAGCAGCCGTTGGGGTAGCGGCAGGCCTTTTGTTTGCACCGACATCGGGCGATGAAACCCGTAAGAGGCTTAAGGAGAAAGGAAAAGAATATTCCGATGAGTTGGTAAAACAGATGGATGCCAAGATCGATGA
>PWON01000184.1 GCA_003557385.1 Bacteroidales bacterium
ACATTATGCATTGCATCAAAATGAACGCGCACGCTTTCACACGCTTTTTCGTGGCATTGTTCCTGGCCATGGGACTCGTGTTAAGCATGCCCACGATTGCCACAGCACAGGAAACCGAAGAAAAACAGGAAGAAGAAGACCCCTGGGCAGATAAAGAATTTCCTTTTGAAGATGAAGTTTTGCTAACTTTTTTTGACACCAACCAGGAGGTCAGTGCTTTGCAGCGCGGCACCCAGGAAAGGATCAACGAATTGGTTGAGCAGTATGGCCTGACCAGGCAGCGTTTTGACCAAATCGGTCGTGCCGCCCAGATGGGTGCCCTGCAAGACGGTGCCTTCTCGAACGAAGAGATTGAAGCCTTCAACCAGGTTGCCCCGCAGGTAACACAACTACAGCGCGAAAACCAAAGCATGATGCAGGTGATCATCCAGGACAATGACCTGAGCATGAACGAGTATCGTGAAATAATGAATGCATTCCGCCAGGACCAGGAATTGCAGCAATATGTTTCGCATCTTGCCAGGGAAAGGGCAAGGCAAAAGATACTTGAAGAGCGCAGAAGAGAAGCAGAAAGAAAGCTTGAAGAGGAAAAAAGGCAGCAGGAAGAGGAAGAAGGCAACTAAACCATTCACTGCCCCTTACACCACCTCCGCCACCACAAAAGTACTCCCGCCGACAAAGATCAGGTCATTGGGTAAAGCGTCTTTTTTGGCCGCAGCCAGTGCCTCTATGACCGTACCAAATGCTTTTCCGTGCAATCCGGAAAAACCGGCATCTGAAGCCAGCCGCCCGGCATCCAGCCCACGGGGCACCGACGGCTTGCAGAAATAATACACGGCCTGCTTTGGCAACAGTGAAATGATGGATGCCCGTTCCTTGTCGTCGACCATCCCAAATACCACCCGCATCGTGTGATGGGGGATTCCCGCCAACTGATCGAAAACCATCCCTATGCCTTCTGCGTTGTGCCCGGCATCGCAAATGATGTCTGGGCGCCTCCCGATCTGTTGCCACCGGCCCAGCAGACCCGTATTTTCCACAACATTTTGCAAGCCTGCCCGGATGGCATCGCGGGGCACCTTCATGCTTCCTGTACGGTTCAACACATGCAAAGCCCCCAGCACGGTTACCAAATTGTATAGCTGATAGTTACCGGTGAGGTCCATACTGTATTCGCAGGTCCTGTCCTGGTGCATAACCTCAGCTACCAGGCGCGGCCGGCCGTTAACAAGGACCGTCCGGGATTCGAGAACCGTAAAATGGTCGCTGGCGAAAGTCAGGTCTGTTTTTTGTTTTACGGCCGCCTCTTCAAACACATGCTGCACTGCTTTCTGCCGCTGGCCGACCACCACGGGTATGCCCTGTTTAATGATCCCTGCTTTTTCACGGGCAATGTCGGTCAACTCCGGCCCCAAAAACTGCACGTGATCCATGCCGATGTTGGTGATGACCGATAGTTCGGGAATGATGATGTTGGACGAATCGAGCCGGCCACCCATCCCCGTTTCAATGACGGCGATGTCGGTTTTCTGTTCCGCGAACCAGTGAAAAGTCATGGCCATGGTCATCTCGAAAAAAGAGGGCTGCAACCTGCTGAAAAAAGACCGGTGTCTGTTTACAAACCGGGCCACTGCATCTTTTGGGATCGGCTTGCCGTTGATTTTGATCCGCTCCCTGAAATCTTTCAGGTGAGGCGAGGTGGCCAGACCGGTCTTATATCCGGCTTCCTGCAATACGGAAGCCATCATGTGTGCGACCGACCCTTTGCCATTGGTTCCGGCAATATGGATGCTGCGGAAGTTTTTTTCGGGCTTACCCAACCGGTGGCTCAGGGCTATGGTGTTGTTCAGGTCGGCCTTGTATGCAGCCGGCCCGATACGCTGATACATGGGCAATTGACTAAACAAATAGTCGAGGGTTTCCCGGTAGTTCATTTAGTTGATGCGGATAAAATTGTAGGTGATGCTGCCTATCTGTTCTTCCGGAGCATCGGCCTTGAGGTCAAACAGGGCGCGGCGTGCGGCATCTTCTGCCAGGCGGTGCAATGTCCGGTCGGTGGTGGTGGTGCCGCGCACACCGGCCGTGGCACGGATCACCTGGCCCTGCCTGTTCACGGTAATCTGCACCACCACCCTGCCGGTGGCCAGGGTGGTATATTCGGGCAAGGGGAGATAATTGGCCTTCCGCCCGGTCAGGGTGTATTCAACGCCGTCCCCGGGGCCGGTGCCTTCAAACTGGTCTACACCGGTCGCTCCTTCGGGCCGGCCTGCATCGCCACGTTCTTCGGCTTCGCCATGGTCCTGGCGGTCAGTGCTTCTCTGGTCGCGTCCCGGAAACAGTGCCCTGGGGTCAACTTCCGGCAAGGGTTCCTCTTCCGGCTCCTGCTCCACGGCTTCCTGCGGATCAGGCAAAACCTCCTGACGCTCCGCTACGGGTTGTTCCTGCTCGACCTGCTCTTCACCGGCTTCATCGGGCAGTGCCACAGACTCCTGGCTCTCCTGGGTTACCACCTGTTCCGGGTCGGCTGCCGGTGTGGACGGTCTGGGGCTCGGTTCCGGGGGCGGTGCTGCCAGGGGCTGAAGCTCCCCGGCACCATCATCCATATACCCGCGAACTACGAGCACACCGTGCTCGTCGGGCAGGGGAAGCGGAGTTGACAGTCCAAAAAAAATAAAAGACAGCAGCAGCACGGCATGAAAAATAATGGTGCCGGCCAGTGCGCGTCCTTTGTCTTTTTTCTCTGTGTTCTCCATTATCTGCGTGCTTGTGTTGCCAGGATCACCCTGTGTTTGACCCGGTACCTGCTGTTGATGTTCTCCACCACGTCGATGACATCCACAATATGCTGAACCGGAACCGTATGGTCGGCACGGAGCACAACGGTCCCATCCGAAAAACCCTCCAGCCTTTCTACCAGACCCATCTGCAGGCCATCAATGTCTACCGGCTGATCTTCGAGGTACAGACGGCTATCCGCATCGATATGCACGTTGACTGTTTGCGGGACCATTGTCCTGCTATCGCTTGAGGGCAAAAGCAGGTTTATGGCACTGGGTGCAACCAGGGTCGAGGTCAGCATGAAAAAGATCAACAAAAGGAATACCAGGTCAGACATGGAAACCATGCTGAATTGCAGATTGCGTGTATTTCTTGCTTTGATTGCCATAGGATGCCTGTTATGATGCCGGTTCGTGCAAAAGGTCCATAAATTCAGTGGCGCGGGCTTCCAGCATAAACACCACCTTCTCTATGCGGGACACCAGTATGTTGTAACAGATATAAGCGATAATACCGACGGTAAGCCCGGTAATGGTCGTGATCATGGCTTCGTATATACCGCCGGCCAGCAAACTGATGTCGATGTTCGGTCCGGCAATGGACATGTTGTAAAAGGCACGGACCATGCCCATCACCGTTCCCAGAAAGCCAAGCATGGGTGCCGCGCCGGCCACGGTAGCCAATACGGCAATGTTCTTTTCAAGTTTGGCAATTTCAAGCTTGCCGACATTTTCAATGGCGGCGTTGATATCACCAAGGGGGCGGCCAATGCGCACAATGCCTTTGGCGATCATCCTGGCGATGGGAGACTGGTTGTTTCGGCAAAGCGACTTGGCCGAATCGATCCGGCCATTGTGAATAAAGTCGCGGATATTATTCATAAAGTTTGTTTCCTCATTGGAAGCACGGCTGATGGCAAAATACCGTTCAATAAAAATATAGATCGCCACCAGGGACAGAATGGCCAGCGGGATCATGACGATCCCTCCCCTGAGGGCCAGGCTCCAAAAAGAAAGTGTTTCGTGTTCCGGGCCCATGGCCTTGGCCAGGGTGTCAGCCAGTTCTACCTGGACCCCGTTCTGAACCTGCAATAGAAAATAGATCAACATCGGCATTGTGTTTATTGTATTGTTTTATAGTGTTATAACTTTTATGCAAGGCTTTTATTTTATTCCATACAAATATAAATAATATTTTGTTTGAAAAGTGCTGGCCGGTGGCCACAAAACCGGTTCGTAACTCAACATTTTTTTTTATCTTTACACGCTTTTAAACATCAATAAAACATTTGAATCATGAAGAAGATACAAGTTGCAATCAATGGTTTTGGCCGGATTGGCAGGTTGACCCTGAAGGCCATCATGGAAAAGGAAAACGTCGATGTGATCGCGGTAAACGACCTTACTGACAGCACTACCCTGGCACATCTGCTTAAATACGATTCTGTACACGGCAAGTTCCCCGGACAGGTATCCGCCCAGGGCAATGAGCTGATTGTGGATGGAAAGAAGATCAGGGTTTATGCCGAAAAGGACCCAGCCAACCTCCCCTGGAAAGAACTGGGTGTAGATGTAGTGGTTGAGTCGACCGGTGTGTTCCGCGACCGCGAAAACATCAGCAAACACATCAAGGCCGGCGCCAGGAAAGTGGTCCTCTGCGTGCCTTCCAAATCGCCAGATGATGTAGATGCCACCGTAGTGCTTGGGGTAAACGACCACGACCTGAAAGACGAACAGGAGATCTTCTCCAATGCATCCTGCACCACCAACTGCCTGGCACCGGTAGCCAAGGTGTTGCACGACACCTTTGGGATCAAACAAGGGCTGATGAACACCATCCATGCCTATACCAACGACCAGATCATCCTGGACGCACCGCACAAAGACCTTCGCCGGGCACGCGCAGCCGCCATGTCGATCATTCCCACCACAACCGGTGCGGCAAAAGCCGTCGGGCTGGTCATCCCTGATCTCAAAGGGAAACTGGACGGGTTTGCCATGCGCGTACCAACACCAGATGGTTCCGTTGTCGACCTGACCGTGGAATTGTCCAGGGAAGTAAGCAAGGATGAGGTCAACAATGCCATGAGAAAGGCCGCCGAAGGACCCATGAAAGGGATCCTGGAATATTGTGATGAACCCATTGTATCAGCGGATATTATCGGAAACAGTCATTCATCGATCGTTGATTCACTGCTTACCCAGGTGATCAATGGCACATTTGTAAAAGTGGTGTCGTGGTACGACAATGAGTTCGGGTATGCCAGCCGCGTGGCCGACATGATCGTAAAGATCGCTTAGGTTTTCCGGAATCTCTGTTCGAAACGACGGTAACTCCGGTAAAACTTTTTCCGTTTTTCTGAATCAAACAACAGGTTGAATTGCATGGGGAAGGCTTTCCATCCCAAGTGCTTGTAGTCTACGATGATGGGCTTCCACATGCTTTCTGACAGGCGCTGGACAAAAATATTGGTACCCACCTGGAAGGTATCAAAGAACCATATCTTATGCTTGTCGAGCAGGCCAACCACCTCTTCTGCCTTTTCCCAGAATGAGGTGTTGTCAATTTTTCCATAGTCGCGTACAGGCTTTGAATGGCTGCCGTCAAAATCAATTGGCCTTGCTGTCAGGAGGTATTCCCGGGTGGCATCCAGAATGGGGTTGAAGTAGGGTTTGAGCTCCCCGGGCAGGTTGTTGTAGGTATCCAGTTCTTCCTGGTTCATGCGCCGCCTGAGGACCAAAACCTGCAGGCGCTGAAAAAAACCAAGGTCGGGCCTGAGCCGTTTCAGGCACAAGCCTGGCTCCCCTTTCACCGCAAAACATTCCCTGAAATTGCCTTCGCCAATCTTTTCCGCAAGCTCAAACATGTTGCATTATTTATGGTTTCAAAAATACGTTTTTTCTTTAAGTTAACCCTGCGACATATTTATTATCTTTGAACAAAATAAGGGCTTTGCCTGTGCGGGGCCCGGTTAAAAGCAAACAAGTATGGAGAAGCGACTCTTATTGATCAGCAATTCGACAAATTACGGAGAGGAATACCTCGACTACACCAGGCCACACATCCGGAAATTCCTGGGTAAAGAGGTGAAAGAGGTGTTGTTCATCCCTTATGCCGGCGTAAGCATATCTTATGAGGAATATGCCTCAAAGGTTGAAAATATATTTAACAAGCTGGGATATGACCTCCTTTCCATTCACAGGACAGAAGATCCGGTTGGGGCGGTCGACAGGGCCGGGGCCATTGTGGTGGGGGGCGGCAATACCTTTCACCTGGTACACATGATGCATGAAACAGGGGTGATGGATGCCATCCGCAAAAAGATTTTGTCGGGCACACCATATATCGGCTGGAGTGCGGGAAGCAACGTGGCATGCCCCTCGCTGAAAACTACAAATGACATGCCCATCATTGAACCACTCAGTTTTGAGGGGCTGGGAGCGGTCCCTTTCCAGATCAACCCCCATTATACAGATGCCATCATCCCCAACCATAACGGCGAAACCAGGGAAGAGCGCATCCGTGAATTCCTCGTAGCCAACCCGGACATAATCGTGGTGGGTTTGAAAGAGGGGACCATGCTGCACATCGAAGGCGATGACATCCGGTATATCGGGTCGAAAACGATAAAAGTGTTCCGCAAGGATGAACCCACCCTGGAATTTGATAAAAATGCCAGTTTGGATTTCCTTCGTTGATTTTTTGAAAAACACAATCCCATGCAACAATTAAGAATCCCCGCATTGCTGGTTTTGATAAGCTTATTGCTGGCATGCAGCAGCCATCAGCCCATCACTTCCGAACACATTCAACGAATGGAAGCGGGCATCCCGGGCAACGCATTCTATTATGCCTTGCCCCGCACGGTCATTGTCATAGATGTGGAGGTCAGGGAAACGATCGAAACCCCGGGGCCTTATGCAGCATTTGCCAGGTCGTTTTTAGGGCTTGAGGATGTGATCTTGTCACATGCAAAGCATGTTGAAATATCCGGCATATCGGTCAACGCCTTTACCGAGCCCGATCCGGACCACCTCTATTACGTGACGGTACCGGAGGAAACGCAGGGCTTTTTTCTGTCGATGTGTGAGGCAGGCATCATCTACAGCATGAACAAAACCGGCACGGATGCCATCACAGGCAAGCCGGGAACCCCGGGCCGTGAATCCCGGCAACCTGATGCAGGGATCACCTTCAATTACCACATGGAAGGCAACCTGATAGAACAGGTCCATGCCGCTGAACCGTATGGGCAGACAGACACACTTGCCATGCATCGTCAGGTTTTACGGAGAAGCTGGATCGAGAAAGGACAGGAACTCCGTGCCCGCGAAGTGGCCGATTACATCATGGAGATCAGGGATAAAAAGTTCGACCTGATCAGCGGGTTCCAGGAGATCAATTACTCAAAAGAAGCCCTGGAATACATGTATTCCGAAATGGACAGGATGGAGGGCGAATACATGGATCTTTTTACAGGCATTGTGTCGACCCGGACAAAAAAATACCGTTTTATCCACCGTCCGACCAGGGAGGAGGCGGCAAACAGGCACAATCTGTTTGGGTTTTCGACAAGCAATGGGGTGCTTGGGGCCAGTGAAGGCATTCCGGTCAGCATTTCCTACCAAAGAAGCAGAACAAGCGATGCATTGCAGCAGCAGATCAGGCGGCATACAGACACAAGGAGAAGGGCCGGCAAAGGATTGCACCATCGCATTCCCGAGTATGCCGATGTGGAGATACACCTGGGTACGGAGAAAATTGCCGGATCAAGGAAGATCATCAACCAGTTTGGCGTTGTCACCCACCTTCCGCCAATCAACAAGGCCATCGAATTTCACCCGACAACCGGTTCTGTTAAGACCGCCGGTGATATGCCCGAACAGGAACAATAACACCCATCCATCATGAAATATTTTATCATCAGCGGTGCAAGCAAGGGCCTTGGTGAAGGCCTGGCGATGGCCTTGCTCAAAGAGGACCATCACTTGCTTTGCATATCGCGCAGTGAGAGCCGGCAGCTAAAGACCATGGCCGCTGCAAAAAACTGCCTGGTCGATTTCTTTTTGTTTGACCTGGCGGTCAGTCACGACATCATCAACCTCGCAGGAGATATTTTCCGGAAAATCGACAAAGGGGCTGCCACCGGCATTTACCTTGTGAATAATGCCGGGGTTGTGGAGCCGGTAAATCGTGTCGAAGACTGTGACCCGGACGCTGTTGACCTGCATCTCAGGGTCAACCTGGTCGCTCCGATGTTGCTCACCACCGCATTCATCCGAAACACCCTCGATTATGAAGGGGAGAAACGGATCCTGAATATTTCCTCGGGGGCGGCAAATAACCCCTATTACGGCTGGAGTTGCTATTGTACGGCGAAGGCCGGACTGGACATGTATGGCCGGTGTGTGTCGGAAGAACAGAAAAACGAGGCTTTCCCGGTACAAACCATGTCTGTGGCCCCGGGCATCATAGACACGGGAATGCAGACCATCATCCGCGGAAGCAATGAGCGGGATTTCATCCATCGCGATAAATTTGTTGAACTTAAGGAATCGGGCCAGCTGGTTTCTCCTGCCCTGGCCGGGAAAAAGATTGCCCATCTGTTGCTGTCCGGCGACTTTCGCGATGGCGAATCAATCGACATAAGGGATCGTTACTGAAATGGAAAAGATAGATCTCCAGGATTTTGAGTTCCAGCTGACCGTAAGAAACCTCCGCATGGAAGATTTCGACCAGCTGGTATCGATGCAGAAAATCTGTTTCCCCGGCATGGACGTCTGGTCAAAGCAAAACATCAAAAGCCAGTTGAAGAAATTTCCCGACGGACAAATTGTGATTGAGATCGACGGTCGCCTGGTGGCGTCATCGGGCAGCTTGATCATTGATTCCGAAGATTTCGATATGAATATGTCGTGGGACGAGATCTGTGATTTTGGCAATATCGGCACCCATAACCCCGACGGGGACACCCTGTATGGGATGGAGATTATGGTACACCCGGAGTTTCGTGGCATGAAGCTGGCAACCAGGCTTTACGAAGCCCGGAAAGACCTGTGCCGGAAACTCAACCTGCGCCGGATCGTGATCGGGGGCCGTTTGCCCGGATACCAGCACCACCGGAAAGAATTGAGTATCACCCAGTATGTTGACCGCGTCACAAGCCGTGCCATATTCGATCCGGTACTTACCCCCCAGCTATCCAACGGGTTTTCCCTGAAAAAGATCCTGCGGCAATACATGGACGACGACAACGAATCGTCGGGCTATGCCACCTACCTGGAATGGACCAATTTTGATTTCCAGGAGGAGAAGGAAAAGCAATTCCTGGCCGCGGCCCCGGTGCGTATTTGCGTGGTACAATACCAGATGCGCCCCATCAAAAGCTTTGATGAATTTGCCATTCAATGCGAATATTTTGTCGACGTGGCCTCCGGTTACAAAAGCGACTTCGTGCTCTTTCCGGAAATCTTTACCCTGCAGTTGCTTTCGCTTTTCCCAAAAGAAGAACCAGGCACTGCAGCCCGTAAGATTGGTGAATTCACCGAACAATACCTCGACCTTTTCAGCGAACTGGCCATCAAATACAACATCAACATTGTGGCCGGATCGCATTTTACCCCCGAAGGGGATGACCTGCATAACATTGCCTACCTGTTTCAGAGAAACGGGGAAATAGGCAAACAATACAAACTGCACATCACTCCCAACGAGAAAAAATGGTGGGGTGTAAAGCCAGGCAACAAGCTGGAGGTGTTCGAGACGGACAAAGGGAATATATCGATCATGATATGTTACGACATAGAGTTTCCGGAGCTGGCCAGGATCGCGGTCGAAAGGGGTGCGCGGCTGATCTTTGTCCCCTTCTGCACCGACGACCGGCAGGGTTATCTGCGTGTACGATACTGTGCCCAGGCTCGTTGTGTCGAAAACCAGATATTCGTGGCCATTGCCGGAACCGTCGGCAATTTACCACAGGTAGACAATATGGATATCCAGTATGCCCAGTCGGGCATCTTTACCCCGTCAGACTTTTCCTTTGCCAGGGATGCCATTGCAGGGGAATGCACCCCCAACGTGGAGACCGTGATCATCAATGACATCGACCTGGAATTGTTGAAAAGGCACCGCAACAGGGGTACTGTAACCAACTGGAACGACAGGCGGACAGACCTTTACCGGATCGTGTCACTCGACGAACACCCGCCCGGGGGGTTCAGCGGAGAAAAATCTCTCCTCAGCGACTAAACATTTTTAATTTGTTGTTCGTTTAAAAAGTATCTTTTTTTTAAAAAACATGTAGCATGGACAAACTTACAAGACAAGAAAACAAAGCCTATCAATGGATGGCAAAGCACGGCGTGATCCTGTTGCGCATCAGCATCGGGGTTGTATTTTTCTGGTTTGGTGTGCAGAAATTCTTCCCGGGGGTCAGTTCGGCCGAAGACCTGGCCACGCGGACCATTGAGGTGATGACCTTTGGCATCATCACACAGTCGCTGAGCATGCCCCTGCTGGCAGCCTGGGAGGTGATCATCGGCCTTACTTTCCTGTTCGGCCGTTTTATGCGTATCGCCATTCCCCTGTTGTTCCTTCAGATGATCGGTACCGTAACCCCATTGTTCTTTTTCCCGTCCGAGACATTCTCCATGGTGCCCTTTACCCCCACCCTGGTAGGACAGTACATCATAAAGAACGTTGTGCTTGTGAGCGGAGCAATGATCATCGGGGCCTATCATTTCGGGTTTGCCATTCAACGGCCCCCGGAAGTAAAATAAGTTTACCAGCTGTCCATAAAATAACGTACGAATGTTTCAAACCAGGGATCGTTGCCCGTGAGCTCCCTGACCAGATCCCCCTGCTCCTTTTGAAGCCCCGGCATACCTTGATAATAGCGGGCCGCTTCGATTCCGGCCACCCGCTGGTGATATTCCACCGCGCCGGAAGCAACCCCCAGGTCTTTCAATGCCCTCAAAAGCCCTGTGCTTTGACGGGGCATCCCGGCGGCAGCATAGTTCAATACACCCGTTTGAATGGTTTCCTGCATCTGTGAATGCCTGGCATGGTCAAACAGGGATGGATGGTTTCTGGCCATCTCCCCGGTCACGGCAAAATAACGCCCGGCCTTAACGGCATCACCCTGCATTTCATAGGTTTCGGCCAGCACCCTGTACCGGGTGAACACCCTGAACAATAGTGCAGTGACCTCAGCATCATGCGGAATAAAATCCGAATGTTCCTGCTGGTAATCGCCGGCGGTTTGAAGATATGTGCGGGCAAAGTCGAGGTTGCCGGTACGCAGGGCCCGGCCGGCCACCACCAGGAACGACCTGTAGACGCCCATGTGGCTCTGTGCAAGCAAGGCATGGAGCTGATCCGGACAGGGATAAAGGCCATCCACACTGCCACAGAATGAACTTGCATGACCGAGTATATCAAGGGAGGAGGTGTGGCGTTCTTCGGCAATCATCGCCCGGGCAGCATCAAAGAACATTGCCAGAACGGTATCTGCAAGCAGATGCGTTTCACGGCGCAGCACGGGGCCGGGTTGCATAAGGGTCATGATGCTTTCGAGCCTGTTCAGGGCATCCCCCTTATTGCCCGACATGCGGTCTTCCCTGGCAAGGGCCAGGTGGGCGGGAATATGAAACGGATTGTAGGTGATGGCAGACAAAAAGTGGGGGCGGCCATGGGCAGGTGAATACGCCTCGGCAAGGGACATTCCGCGGCGGTAAAACAAGGAATCGATATGTACGATGGAGTGATTGAATGCAGTGCGCAATGAATCAATCTGCCGTTTCAGGGCCTCATATACCGGGATAAAAACCAGCGGATCATTGTTCGGCAGATCCAGCCAATGATGAAAAGGTTCAAAACCAATAACTCCCATCAAAGCCTCCGCCTCACATAAGCGAAACTCCTCGATCAGGATGTTTTCCGGGTCATTTGGATCCATGTTACGGATCAGATCGCGGATTTTGCCCAGCCTGGCCGGGGCGGCATAATAGCCCTGCAGCGATTGGTTCCATTGCAGGATGCGTTCAAGGGTACGGTCGTCATAATAAAAAACGGCATCGCTGAACCTGACATCAAGCTCATGGATGCTGCCCTTGTATGGAAAAGTGATTTCCAGCCACAACGTGCCCTGTACCGGGGCCTCCTTCCCAGCAAACTCCCCGGAGTAAATAATATCCTGATCCCCATCCGACACCATGACATTAAACCCGGCCTTGCCGGGCAGGAGCAAATGCGACAAGCTGAAATCTTTATAAAAGGTATCCCCTTCAATATCAAGCTTATCAGCAAATACGCGCAGACATACGCTGTTTTCGGTATCTTCATACAATTCCATCCGTAATGACAAATGCAACTGATAGGATGTATATACGCGCAATTTACCCTGTCCCTGCGCCAGTGTTCCCAGGATGGTATTGACAATGTCCTGGCCGGGACCGGGATAAGGGGAAAAAGAATACGATTGCCGGATGGATTGCGTTTGTGTTTTAACAGGCTGCTGCATGGAAAATAAACCCGGGGCAACCATCAGGAAATACAAGGCAAGAACAAGTAACCGCATGGAAGGATCTATTATATTGACTGAATATGGCATGGCAAAGGTAGTGTTTTCTGTCTTTTTTTAATCCTGGGATTATCTGTAAAAAACAGGGGAATAATGGCAATTAAATGTACCTTTGCAGCATATCAACCATCAATCACAATAGCATGCTTATCAGGATCCATCCCGACAATCCCAGCGAGCGGCTGCTTCGCCTTGCAGTGGATTGCCTGCGGCAGGGAGGTGTGATCATCTATCCCACCGATACCGTATATGCCATTGGCTGCGACATTCACCAGTCCAAGGCAGTTCAACGGGTAGCCCAGATCAAAAATATCAAGCCGGAAAATGCGAACTTTTCACTGATCTGCCACGATTTGAGCCATATCTCTGACCTCACCAAGCCTTTTTCCACAAGCATATACAAAGCCATGAAAAAAGGCTTGCCCGGCCCTTTCACCTTTATTCTCAACGCCAACAACAATGTGCCAAAACTTTTCCAGAGCCGGAAAAAAACGGTTGGGATCAGGATACCGGACAATAAGATATCGCGTGAACTGGTGCGCCTGCTTGGCAACCCGATGATATCAACCTCAGTGTATGATGATGATGAGATCATCCAATACACCACCGACCCTGAACTGATCCATGAAAATTACCAACAGCATGTAGATATCGTGATTGATGGCGGCAACGGGGGAAATCAGGCCTCCACCGTGATTGACTGCACCGGGGATGAACTTGTGGTGGTCCGTGAAGGGAAAGGCAGGTTGGAGGAGATCCTGTAGAAGAAGAAAGAAAAAGTAATTAGTAATTAGTAATTAGTGATTAGTATGGGTAATGGGGTTATTAGTCGATTGTTTTTAGATAAAGACCGGGGCGGGAAGCCGTTTTTCCTGGTGGCGGGGCCTTGTGTGCTGGAAGATGATGACATGGGTTTCAGGATTGCCGGGGAGATCACGGAAATTACCGGCAGGCTGGGGATCCCCTATATCTTCAAGGCCTCCTATAAAAAAGCCAACCGGAGCAGGCTCGACAGCTTTACCGGCATTGGCGATGAAAAAGCGCTGAAAGTGCTCGGTGATATCGGCAAACGATTTGCCATCCCCGTTTTGACCGATGTGCATAGCGAAACGGAAGCGGCCATGGCGGGGGAAATTGCAGATGTCATTCAGATTCCCGCATTCCTCTGCCGGCAAACGGAGCTTTTGCTTTCGGCAGCCAACACCGGGAAGGCCGTCAACATCAAAAAAGGGCAATTTTTATCTCCCGGCGCCATGCGATTTGCCGTGGATAAAGTCAGGGCTGCCGGAAACGACCAGGTGATGATTACCGAACGTGGCAGTATGTTCGGCTACGGCGACCTGGTGGTTGATTTTCGCGGCATTCCGCAAATGCAGGCATTTGGGGTTCCGGTAATCTATGATGTAACCCATTCCCTGCAAAGGCCCAACCAGGAAAGCGGGGTTTCCGGCGGGCTGCCCGGCCTTATTGAGACCATGGCCAGGGCCGGCATCGCGGCAGGCGCCGACGGACTGTTTGTGGAAACACACCCGGATCCGGAAAAAGCAAAATCTGATGGGGCCAACATGCTGCGGCTCAACCGGCTGGAAGAATTGCTGGTAAAGCTCCTGGCCATCCGGCAAACGCTGTAAACCGATCCCCTTTACACCTGAAACCGGCCCCCTTTATACCTGGTCTTCGAATTGGATGGCATCGAGTTGTCTGCGCAACTGCCGCATCCGCACTGTAAACTCATCCAAATATTCTTCAGGCAATGGATCCCCGCTGGGGAATTCGAGCCTCAGGTGATCCACCTGCCGGCCATTTTTCCAGAAACGGAAACATACGTGGGGCCCTGTGGCAAGCCCTGTGCTGCCCACATAGCCGATCACCTGTCCCTGTGTGACCCTGACACCTGGCCGGATGCCGGTAGCAAAGCGCGACATATGCAAATATTGCGTTTCATACACCGAGTTGTGCCGGATTCGCACATAATTCCCGTTGCCCCTTGTATAACTGGTTTCAGTCACCACCCCATCCCCGACCGCCAGAATGGGCGTGCCGCGCGGGGCGGCATAATCGGTGCCAAGGTGGGGGCGCCGGTCTCCGTGAATGGGGTGCAGGCGGCTGTGTGAATATCGCGAGGAAATGCGGGGAAATTCAAGGGGCGCCCGCAAAAAGACCTTGCGCAAATTGTTTCCATCTGCATCGTAATACCCCTTGATGGTATCCGCCTCAAAGCGGTATCCTTCCACCTCTCTGCCGTGGTGCAAGAAATAGACTGCATCCACGTGAGACACACCCACGGGCCTGTCGCCGACGTACTGCATGGCATACAATACCTTAAAACGGTCGCCGGGAAAGATCCGGTAAAAGTCAACCGACCAGGCCAGTATGCGCGACATATGGACAGCCAGTTCCGGATTCAGCTGATTATCCATCAGGGTATTCCACAGGGAGGAATTGATCACTCCCGATGCCGACACAGGCACTATGGATATTTCTTTTTCAGTCCGCGATACCCGGATGGAGTCACGAAAATCAACCACCAGGAATTCCAGGTCCGATATCTCGTACACAAAATAATCAAATGTCCCGGTGCTGTCTGTTGAGAAATAGCCATGATAATGATGGCCCCTGCGCATGCGCCGGGGGTTGAAGACTTCAAGCATTTCGCGGGCCACACGGTCGGTGATCACCGGGCTGAGGCCAAATCGGTCAAAAATATGTGACAAGGTATGCCCCGACTGCACACGCCTGGTTTCGATACGGTAGTTCCCTGCCGGCAAACCAAATTCATCCAGTTCCGGCAGCGTCAGCACTGGTTCAGCCAATTCCTCTTCGGGAAAGGTTTCACCGGGCAATGTCACCACAACATCATCGGCAGGGCGCATAAAAATAAACCAGGCCGGCAAAAGAAGCAGAAGACCAACAATGATAAACAAGCGAAACTTAAGGTAAGGCTTTATGGTCATGAGGCAGTGGGATGATTTTATTTATAATGCCCCAAAGATAAACAATGCAGAGAAAATATAGATGCTTACGGCTGAAATGCCAAACAGGACAAAGAAACCGATCAGGGTAAAACCAAGTGTTTTGTGCGTGGGGGTCCGGAGCAGGGGACCGGTACCCTTGCCAAATATAAAGGCTGCATAGATCAGCCCAACGAACCACACCGGCTCCATGGCCGGGCCCAGCGCGGCCAATAGCTGTGCAAGCATCAAGGGGGTATAAGCGATGATGCACAACAACATGGACTTGCCGGCATCCTGTTCACTGCCGAATGCCCCGGCAAGGCGTGCAATGATCCTGGCACCAAGCCATACCGAAAGGATGTATGCGGTCAAACTGACCAGAAATATTCCTGAAAGGTATGCGCCCCCGGGTGCAGTTCCGTCTTGGGCAAACTGGTTCATCACCCGCACCATGCGGCCTGTAGCCCCCAGTGTCATCAATGGCATGCCGTAGGAGAAAAAAAATGTCTTTGCCACCGGCACATTGCCGGCAAAATCCCGGAAAAAACGGCCCGGCCGGACAAGGATGTCGCGGATCATGATGAGGTTATGTTGTTTCTTCATATTCAATAGAGGATATTCATGTGGTTTGCGGCGATGACCTGTCAAAAATAATCAAAAGCAGCGGTGCCGCACAAAAAAACCACCCAAAAGAGCCGGATTTTGAAAGCAGATGCTAACTTTGCCATACACAAAAGTTTTTTTCAAGTTTACACGGACATGGGCTGGCACATTTGGATAACAGGGTTTGCGGATTACCTGAGGCTCGAACGGTCGCTGTCGGACAATACCATTTCAGCCTATGTAAGCGATGTGGAAAAACTTGCCACGTTTGCCACCGGAAAACAAGCCGGTCTTTCGCCCCGCGACATAAGCCAGGCAGACCTGCTGGATTTTTTGCACCGGATCCACTCTCTGGGTATCGGTGAACACACCCAGGCCCGGATCATATCCGGCATCCGCGCTTTTTTCCGCTACCTTTTAATGGAGGATGAAGTCCGTAAAGATCCGTCGGCCACCCTGGAATTGCCGCGGTTGGGCCGCAAACTGCCGGAAGTATTGTCTGTTCATGATATTGAACGCATGATCGCGGCCATAGACATGAGCAAAGTACAAAGCCAGCGCAACAGGGCCATCATCGAAACCTTGTACGGATGCGGCCTGAGGGTATCCGAGCTGATTCAGCTGAAAGTATCGGATGTATACATGCGCGAAGAGTTCATCAAAATAACCGGCAAAGGAAATAAACAGCGTATGGTTCCCATTGGCCGCGAAGCGCTGAAGCATATCCGGCTATACATTTCAGGATCAAGGAATCAACTGACCATAGCCAGGGGTTTCGAAGACCATCTGTTCTTAAACCGGCACGGAAAGTCCCTGAGCCGTGTAATGATTTTTGGCATCATCAGGGAACTATGCCAAACCGCAGGCATCCAAAAGAAGGCCAGTCCCCATACCCTGCGCCACAGCTTCGCCACCCACCTGGTAGAAGGAGGTGCGGACCTGCGGGCAGTCCAGGACATGCTTGGTCATGAATCCATCACCACCACGGAGATCTACACCCACCTCAGCAGGGAATACCTGCGTGAGAATTTGTTGTCGTATCACCCCAGGAGTGGAAGAAGTAATTAGTAATCAGTAATTAGTAATTAGTGATTGGTAATTAGTGATTGGTGGATTTTTTACATTAATTGGTCGATGATTTATAATGAGAATAGATCGGAGGCGATGCCGTCGGCGAGGAATTTTCCTTTCCGGGTCAGCACCAGGTGGCGCATTTTTTCTGTCATGAGTCCGCTTCGGAGGTGTTTTTCACCCTTCTTCTCCAGGCTTTGCAATGCCTGCCGTCCCCATTGCCTTTCCACTTTTTCCAAACTACAGCCCCACATGGTGCGCAGCGAGGTCATGATGTATTCGTTGAGTTCCTGGGCCGGGGTCAGCAACTCCTCTTCTGCAGGAATGCTTCCCCGGTTAACACAGTCAATATACCGGGAGGTGTTGGATACATTCCACTTGCGCTTCCCCGGCAAATAGCTGTGTGCCGATGGACCCAGGCCCAGATAGGGCACGCCGGTCCAGTAACTGAGGTTATGTCCGGAAAAATGGCCCGGCAGCGAAAAATTGGATGTTTCGTAATGCAGGTAGCCGTGTTGTTCCATAAACCCGCACAGGATGTCAAACTGCCTGGCGCACTGCTGATCACTTACGGGCGCGGCCTTCCCTTTTTTGATCAAATGATTCAGCACAGTCTTGCTTTCAACGGTCAGCGCGTAAGCCGACACATGGGGCACTCCCAGGTCCGGGATTTTCGCGAGATTTTCTTTCCACCTGGCATCGCTCAGGGTGGGAATCCCGTATATCAGGTCGATGGTGAGGCGATCAAAACCGGCCTTGCGGGCATTGCATATGCTTTCCATGGCCTGCCCGGGTGTATGGATGCGGTTCAGGTAGCGGAGGTCTTGTTCAAAAAAACTCTGCACACCAATGCTCAGCCTGTTTACAGGGGTTTCACCCAGGGAAATGAGCTTTTCCATGGTGATGTCGTCCGGATTCGCCTCCAGGGTAACCTCCTGAACATCCCCGAGGGGAAAATGGGTGCCAAGTTGTTCAAAAATATGGCAGAGATCAGCAACATCCAGCACCGATGGCGTTCCACCACCAATATACACCGTACCAATAGCCCCTGAAGATCCGGCATGCCAAACGTCCCTGAAAAACCCCTTCTGCATGCCGATCTCTTTCAACAACGCCCTTTGAAACGCAGCCTTTTTTTTAAAAGACACCGTAAAGTGGAAATTGCAGTAGTGGCAGGCCTGCCTGCAAAATGGGATATGGATATAAATGCCCGCCATGACGTAAAGCAGTTTGATTGATTGCAAATGTAAACAAAACACCATTCATTCATTGGTTTCATGACCATTGCACCGCATATCGGACAAAAATTTATATATTTGAACGACAACCAAACACATCATCATGCAATTACAAGACCTGGGTGACACCACGGTGTATGCCTTTGAGAACCTGTCGCAATTCGACCACCTCGTTCATTTTGTTTCCACCCGCCGGGGAGGCATCAGCGAAGGGAATTTCTCGGCATTGAACATTGGCTTCCATGTTGGCGACGACAATTTCAGGGTGTTGCAAAACCGTCGCATCCTGGCAGATGCATTGGGCATGGACCTGCTCAAATGCACCTTTGCCAATCAGTGCCACAGTGCCAATGTGGCCATTGTTAATGATACCGGCCGGGGCAAGGGAGCCCTTGAAAAAGATTCGTCCCTGGCCAACACCGACGGCATGATCACCAATGTAAAAAACATATGCCTGGGTGTGCAGGTAGCCGATTGCGTGCCAATTCTGCTGTACGATCCCCAACAACAGGTGATCGCCTCACTGCATGCCGGGTGGAAGGGCACCCTGCGCAAAATAGTCCCGGAGGCCATTGCCAAAATGGTACAACACTACGGTTGCATGGCGGAAAATATTTACGCCGGGCTGGGGCCGTCCAACGGTCCGTGCTGTTATGAAGTTGGAGAGGATGTGTTTCGCGAAGCCAACACAGCACTGGGCAGTGTAAAGGGAATTATCAAACCGGCTGCCACAGAAGGCAAATACATGTTCGACCAGTGGGAGGCCAATGTAAGGCAACTAAAAGATGCCGGTCTCAGGGAAGAGCACATTGAACTGGCAGGGATATGCAGCCAGTGTGAACACGAAACGTTTTTTTCTTCGCGGGCCCAGGATGGCATTACCGGACGGTTTATGGCTGGCATCATGTTAAAAAAAGTGCGCCATTGAACCTGCCAGGCCGATGCCGCCCCACCTTGGCGGCTGCATGTCCGGTCGTACCAAATATTTACAGAATACATCCAAAGAATGAATGCTTCCAGTCATATCAACAAAGAAAATCTGCTCCAACGGTTTTTGAATTATATTGCGATTGACACACAAAGTAACCCGGATGCAGATGCCTGCCCGAGCAATCCAAACCAGATGATCATGGCAAAACAACTTGCCTCGGAGTTGAAAGCACTGGGGCTTGATGATGCTGCCGCCGATGACAGGGGATATGTGATGGCCACCCTGCCTGCCAATACAGACAGGACGCTGCCTGTCATTGGTTTTATCGCACACATGGACACCAGTCCGGATGCAAGCGGGACAAACATCAGGGCAAGAATCCATCCGGAATATGATGGCGGCGATCTTTTGCTTGACGGAAAAAAAAACATCGTCATGCGGGTGAATGAATTTCCCGACCTGTGCAAATACACAGGCCAGACCCTGATCACCTCCGGCGGGAATACCCTGCTTGGCGCCGACAACAAAGCAGGGATCGCGGCCATTGTAACTGCCCTGGAATGTTTGACCGGGAATCCCGGAATACCCCATGGAACCGTCAAGGTGGCATTCACCCCCGACGAAGAGATCGGCAAAGGGGTGGATCATTTCGACGTGGAAAAATTCGGCGCCGATTTTGCCTATACCATCGACGGGGGGGAACTGGGGGAATTGCAATTTGAAAATTTCAATGCCGCACACGCCAGGGTTACCATCTACGGGAGGAATATCCACCCGGGCGAGGCCTTTGGCAAGATGATCAACGCCTGCCTGCTGGGAATGGAATTAAACCAGATGCTGCCTGCCACCGAAAGGCCGGAACACACCAAAGGCTATGAGGGTTTTTTTCATCTTACCACCTTTCGCGCCACCGTTGACCAGGCATTCATGGAATACATCATCAGGGATCACGATCAACAACGCTTCGATCAGAAAAAGGCCCATTTGCGCCATTCTGCCGGCCGCCTGAATGGCCGGTACGGACAAGGCCGTGTCCAGCTTGAAATAAAAGACCAGTATTATAATATGCACCACAAGATCCTGCCTGTAATGCATGTTGTGGAACTGGCAAAAAATGCAATGAAGGCACTGGATATCCATCCCCTGATCAGACCTGTCCGTGGCGGAACTGACGGAGCCAGGCTGTCATACATGGGCCTGCCCTGCCCCAATCTGTTTGCCGGGGGTCACAATTATCACGGAAACTTTGAGTTCATTCCACTTGAAAGTATGGAAAAAGCCAGCCAGGTGATCGTAAAGATCATAGAATTGTCGACAGCATGACCATGGTTGTTTTTAAGCTTGTCAGATGAACGAGGCCAGTGAGGGTGCTCAACAACCTGTTATAAATATTATATATCCAGGTCAAGCCGGATCTGCCTTTCTTTGTTGCCGGGGCCGGGGACCTTCCGTGCAGTGTGCGTATCCTCACCGGGTTCAGGCAACTCCTCCCTTTTGCCGGCATCCGCCTCAGGGGTTGATTCATCCTTTTTGGACATTGTCCCGGGCAATGCCTTCTCTTCCCGGGGCTCCGCAAGCGTTTCCTCTTCCCGGGGCTCCGCAAGTGTTTCCTCTGGCCGGGGCTCCGTAGGTGTTTCCTCCTCTTTAACCAATGGTTCCAGCCACTGCACCGATTTTATTTTTGTATTGGCCAGCCTTTTCCCTTTGGCACGGTAACTTTTTACGGAAATGAAATCCGCCACATCAATGGCTTCTTCGGTTTTTTGTCTCCGTTCAGATTCGGGATACGTAACAAGCAGGCGGGGGTATGTTTCGGAGGTGATTAACACCAGCTTATTGCCCTGGTCATCACCGATAAATTCACAGACCTTGCCATTGGCTTCCGGTTCAAAACGTTTGATATAGTGATACCCCTGGCCTGCATCAAAATATACCGCGGTAAGGACCACAGACGGGAGCAGTTTTTGTATCAGCAGCGGGTTCTCTTCGAAATGATTTGACAGATCAAAATTCATCACGCGGTACATGCCCGCACTGTAAACCGTCAGTATCTTTTCATCCCCCTTGAATGCCCCGAGATACTTACCCCGCTTATCGGAGTTCAGCCGCAATACCGTATCGTCAAACCAGATGTCCATGGCGCCCAGGGTGGAAATGCCCTCATCTTTCAGCACAATCCGCCGTACTGAATGTTTGGTAAGAATATTCCCGCCTGCGCCCCTTCCTTTGATGGCCAGGTCGCTGAAATCCATTTCAAACACTGTTTTCTTTAAACGTGGTTTGTGCCGTAGATACAAGGTTACCACCTCCGCTTCGCCATTGGGGTTGGCTGTAAAATAGATCACCTTGCTGCCCGGCTTGCCTTTGGTCAGCACGTATTCTTTGTCGCGGGTAACCCCCTTCACGGGAAACCGCTTCATGTAGGTTGCCCCGCCCGGTCCGTCACGGTATATCGCATTGTAGATCGTCCGTTCGTCATTGCGTTCAAATACGCCAATATGGATGATGTTTTTCCCGACAAAGGATTTTTCGGTAACCCTGGTCACCACATAAGTACCATCCTCCCTGAACACAATGATGTCGTCCAGATCGGAACATTCGCATACAAATTCATCTTTTTTCAGGCCGGTACCGGCAAATCCCTCTGCCCGGTTTACGTATAATTTTGCATTGGCAACCGCCACCCGCGATGCCTCAATGCTGTCGAAAAAGCGTATTTCTGTTTTGCGATCCCTGCCCTTGCCAAACTTCTTCCTGATTGACTTAAAATAATCGATGGCATAGTCCACAAGGTTTTCTAGATGAAACCTTGTTTTTTCCAATCGCTCCCCAAGCTGCAGGATGTCCTTTTCCGCCTTGCCAACATCATATTTCGAAATGCGTTTGATTTTGATCTCGGTCAAATGAACAATGTCTTCCCTGGTGATCTCACGGTAAAACTGGTCTTTAAATGCCTCCAGGCCTTTATCTATGTTCTTGATCACCGCCTCCCAGCTTTCGCACTGTTCAATTTTCCGGTAAATGCGCTCTTCTATGAATATCTTCTCCAGGCTGGCGTAAAAAAGCTGTTCCATCAGCTCATCCCTTTCAATCTCCAGCTCCCTTTTCAGCAGGTTCCGGGTGTTTTGGGCGGAGATCTTTAATACTTCGTTTACGCTCAAAAACCGGGGTTTATCTTCCTCAACGACACAACAATTGGGAGAAATGCTTATTTCGCAGTCGGTAAACAGGTACAAGGCATCAATGGCCTGATCGGGAGAAATCCCAGAGGCCAGGTGAATGACAATCTCCACTTTCTCGGCGGTGTTGTCTTCTATTTTCCGGATCTTGATCTTGCCTTTGTCATTGGCCGCCACAATGCTGTCCATCAGACTGACCGTTGTCGTACCAAAAGGAATTTCATTGATCACCAGCGTCTTTTTGTCCTGGATGTTGATCTTTGCCCTGACCCGCACTTTTCCGCCACGCATTCCGCTCTGATACCTCGAAAAATCGGCAAATCCTCCGGATGGAAAGTCCGGTTTAAGGTCAGGTTCCTTGCCCCGGAGCCAATCAATGCAGGCATCGATCAACTCATTAAAGTTGTGGGGCAAAATCTTTGACGCCAGTCCAACGGCAATGCCCTCCACCCCCTGGGCCAGCAAAAGCGGAAACTTGACCGGCAGATACAGTGGTTCCCTGTTTCTTCCGTCATAGCTTGCTTTCCATACAGTTGTTTTTGGATTATACAGCACCTCCATAGCAAACTTCGAAGGCCTGGCTTCAATATACCTGGGGGCTGCAGAACTGTCGCCCGTAAGAATATTTCCCCAGTTTCCCTGGGTGTCGATCAGCAGGTCTTTCTGACCCAGCTGAACCAGGGCATCACCAATGGATGCATCGCCATGGGGATGGTATTTCATGGTATGCCCGATGATGTTGGCGACCTTATTGTAACGGCCATCGTCCAACTCCTTCATGGCATGGAGAATACGGCGCTGAACCGGTTTGAGTCCGTCATGTATCTCCGGAACCGCCCGCTCCAAAATTACATAGGAAGCATAATCCAGAAACCAGTCCTGGTACATGTCTGATAAGCGGGTAACCTTCAGGCCTGTATCGGGGCCATGTGTTGCGCCGGTACCATCCGATCCGGGGTTTTCCTGCCCTTCACCCTGTGTTTCTTCTGCCTGATGTTCTTCTCCGATCATTTGTGTTCAATGTTTTCTTAAACAGTCATGACATGTTGCGCGTGATCGCTGCAAATTTATAAATAAATCCCCTTTCGATGCCTGTTATTTCCAGAAGCGAAGAATGAACACCTCAATCAGCAAAAAGACAAGGGCCAGCATCAGGAATAAGCGCCATAACTGTTTCCCCATACCCAGTTCCATGATGACCCGGTCCAGGGGTTTTTCGCCTGCATCAACCACCTGTACCGAGGAAAGCCCCCGGTTGGCAAGCAACTCTTCCAGGGCATCTGTTGTATGGGCTTCCAGCCATGATTCACGCCGGTCATAATTAAACGAAAGGGCGGCAATCTTCTCTTCTCCAAAAAACAAGTTGTAATGGCCATCTTCCTCTATCTGGTCATGGAAGAAAAACTGCATCCGCCGCCCTGAGTGCCTTTGTCCGGGAATGACATCGAATTCATCCTTCCTTAAGGAATAGATCCTGTCGGAAGGGCTTTCGCGCAAAGGGAGCACCAGGGGCTGTCCGGTCCCGACAGTATGGTATACAGGTTGTATGTAACCGCTATGAAGGGCTATGTTTGCCATGATGGGTACAAACAACGAATGACGCTGAAAATTACTGAAAGAATTATCCAGGGGTACCGCAGAAACAAATACCTGACCGGCATCCGATGGATAGGAAGCGAAAAAAGGGAGTCCGTTCAGAAATTGCAGCAGGTCTTCGCCCATGGAACCAAGGGGGCGTGAGATGGCATAATATTTTGACGCCACCGGCAGGTCTATGTTGTCGGGGATATGCTCAAAAACACCTTCAAACAGGGGGTGCAGTTCGTTGAGGGAGCTGACGCGCATGCCCGTGGTGTCGAGCCGCGCATAGGCGTCTACACCCAGGCCACGGAAAAGATCATTGTATGAAGCAATGTCTGATTGTTTTCCGGGAAATACGACCAGGCTTCCGCCGTCCTTTACAAACGATTGCAACCCGGCAATAAGGCCTCCGGGTATCCGGTCAAAGGCATCCAGTACGATCAGGCGTTGCAGGGGGAAGGCAGAATAATCGATGTTAAAGGCGGGCATGCTGGTGTAATTAAACAGTGCGTCCCTTCCGAACAAGGCAAAAAGGTATGGATTACGCCCACTGCCCTCAAGCCCCAGCACAGGGATCTCTGAGGTTACGGCGTAACTGAAATAAAGCCTGTCGTCGAATGTAACAGGATAATCGCTGATCTCCACATGGCCCTGTTGATAACTTTGTGAGCCGGCCGGCCATGTGAGCTCAATGATTTTTTCTCCCCAGGGTTCAATACGATAGGAAGCCACCGTGCGTTGTTGCCCTTCCACGAACAAACGTATGGCCTGGTTTTCAAGCAACTGGCTTCCGTCATTCCGAATCCTTACGTTCATGATTACCGGCTGTCCCCCAAGAATTACCGGCGATTCAAGCCAGAGGGAGTCAACGAAAACATTGTCGCGTTGCCTGGCCTGAAGGTGTATCAGGTATGCAGGAGGCCGGGGTTCAAAATCAAGTTGGTCCAGGCCCGAAGTACTTTTTTGAAAATCACTGATATAATAGGCGCGCTGGTTTATCTGCGGTTCGAGCGACAACAATTCCTGCTTCCGGATCATCACTTCCTTGATTGTCCGCACTCGGGCCGAGAGCGTCACCTCATAGATCATGTTGATAAACTCTTCGCGGCTTACCAGGCGCTGGTGACGGCCTTCAAAATCATTGGTCAGCAACAGGAAATTATCGGCAGGTCCGTACATGGCTGCAATTTCCAGTGCCCTGGACCTGGCCTCGTCAAGCAGACGCCCCTGTTCCGATAATGCATTCATACTAAATGAATTATCAATATACACGCCCACGGTATTAACCCCCGGCCCCATCTCATCATCGCCTGCGGGAATATACGGACGGGCAAAAGCCATCACCAGTAAAGCAATGGCCATGATCCTGATCAAAAGCACCAGCAAATGCTTAATGCGGGATTCTTTGTCGGAGGCTTCACTGAGTTGCCTTAAAAAAGCAATATTCGGAAAATAAACCGTGCGGAATTTCCTGAAACGGAACAAATGAATGATCACGGGGATGCTGATGGCAAACAGCGCAAAAAGAAAACCCGGGAAAGCAAAAGCCATGGCTGAAACAGGGTTAAGTTGAACAATTCCGGCTTGTTTTTTTCCAGACAAAGTTACATTTATTTATCCGCTCAGCCCAATGGCAAAAACCGGTTAAATATGACGAATTGACCCCATGGTTTCCTAAACTGAAAAAAAAGCAGTATTTTTCGGCATTTTTAAGCAAATATCCAATGATGCAGTTCTTAAACACAGTAATAACAGGCACAGGTAGTTATATCCCTTCACGCCGCATAGACAACAACCAGTTTGCCAAACAGGTATTCTTCGACAAAGACCATTCGCCCATCGAAAGCACCGGGGAAGAAGTGGTCAGGAAATTCCGCGACATTACGGGCATTGCCGAACGCCGGTGGGTAAATGAAGACCAGACAACTTCCCATATCGCTTCCATAGCTGCACAAAGGGCTATTGAATCGGCGGGCATTGATCCGGAACAAATCGATCAGATCATTGTGGCCCATAATTTCGGCGATGTGATCCAGGGAACCACCCAGACCGATATGCTCCCCTCCATAGCCTCCAGGGTAAAGCACAACCTGAAGATCAAAAACCCTGAATGCATCCCTTATGACCTGATCTTTGGTTGTCCGGGCTGGCTGCAGGGGATCATACAGGCCGATTCATATATCCGCACACACAACGCCAGGTGCTGCCTGGTGATCGGGGCAGAAACCCTTTCGAGGGTCGTGGATACATATGACCGCGACACCATGATATTTTCCGACGGCGCAGGGGCCGCAATCCTGCAGGGCATCGAAAGCAACAAAAAACAGGGAATCCTGTCGCATGCCATGGTCAATCACAGCCAGGAAGAAGCCTTTTACCTGTATTTCGGCAAATCCAACCATCCTGAAAGTGACCCCGGCACCCGGTACATTAAAATGGACGGAAGAAAGGTTTACGAATACGCCATATCCCAGGTGCCCGCCGCCATGAAAATTGCACTTGACCGGTCAGAGGTGCAGGCAAAAGACATTAAAAAAGTACTCCTGCACCAGGCCAACGAAAAAATGGATGAAGCCATCGTGAAACGTTTCTACAGGCTGTTCGGGTTGCGCCCGGTGATGTCGGATGTCATGCCCATGAACATCAGTGAGTTGGGAAACAGTTCGGTAGCTACCATCCCCACCCTTTATGATATGATCATAAAACAGCAGCTCAACCACCACCGGATCGAAAAAGGGGATTTGTTGCTCTTTGCCTCCGTGGGAGCCGGAATGAATATCAACGCCATTGTGTATAAACAATAAAAAACCGTCACCATGAAAAGTGTTTTGTTAAAAATGTTGGCAACGGCATTCGTTCTGCTGATGTCCGTATGCCTTTTTGCCCTGGAAGATGCGCGCCTGTTGCGTTACCCCGACATTAACGGAGACCAGGTCGTATTTGTTTATGCCGGAAATATCTGGACCGTGAGCGCCCAGGGCGGGGATGCCAGGCAACTGACATCCCACAAAGGGCTGGAACTTTTCCCGAAGATTTCCCCTGATGGCAAGTGGATCGCCTTTTCTGCAGAATACAGCGGAAGCCGCCAGGTGTATGTGATCCCCTCACAGGGAGGCACCCCCAGGCAACTGACCTGGTATAATGACGTGGGGCCCATGCCACCCCGTGGCGGATTCGACAATGTGGTCCTGGGCTGGACGCCCGACAGCCGGAAGGTGTTGTTTCGCGGCAACAGGACCCCTTATGGCGATCGTATGGGGAAATATTTCCTGGTAGACATTGAAGGTGGCCTCGAAGAAGCACTCCCCATCCCGCATGGTGGTTTCGGGGTGCTCTCCCCGGAGGGCGACAAAATGGCCTTTGCCTATGTTGACAGGGAGTTCCGGACATGGAAACGCTATAAAGGGGGTCGCGCCTCCAATCTGTGGATTTATGACCTGAACGAAAATATTTCGTGGGAAATTACCGATTTTAAAGGCACCGATCACATCCCTGTGTGGTATGGCGACAAGATCTATTTTGCTTCGGACCGCGACCTGTGGTTGAACATTCACAGCTACGACACCAATACCGAAGAGGTCCGGCAGCTTACCTTCCATGATGATTTTGATGTGATGTGGCCCAGCGGAAGCGGAGGCCGGCTGGTATATGAAAGCGGAGGCCACATTTACCGCATGGACCTTGAAACGGAAACAAGCGAACGGGTGGTGGTAAACATCCAGTACGATTTTGCCAACACCCTGCCCTACCATAAAAATGTAAAGGACAATATTCACAGTGTGGCCATATCGCCAAGCGGATCGCGCGTCCTTTTTGATGCCCGCGGCGATATATTTTCTGTTCCCGCCGGTGAAGGCACTACGTATAATCTGACCCGCAGCCAGGGGGTGAGGGCGGTGTATCCCCAGTGGTCACCCGACGGCCGGTGGATTGCCTGGTATGATGACCGCAGCGGGGAATACGAGATATATCTTCTTGAGTACCCCGGTGGAACAGAAGCAACACAGGTAACCCACGGAAGCCAGGGTTGGAAATACCAGGGAACATGGTCGCCCGACAGCCGTTACCTGGTATTCTTCGACCGCAGCATGACATTACAGCTGCTCGAAGCAGAAACGGGAGTGGTTACGGTAATCGACCGGCCCACTGCCGAAGAGATCCGTCATTATGATTTTTCTCCCGACAACCGGTGGATCACCTATGCAAAAAGCAGCCGCAATGGTTTGGGGGCCATTTGGGTATATAACATCGAAGACAGGGAGGCCTCTCAACTTACATGCGACAGCTACAGCGACAGCAACCCGGTATTCAGTAAGTGCGGCGAATACATCTTTTTTACCTCCAACCGTGATTTTAACCTGACATTCTCAAGTTTTGAGTTTAATTACCTGTATAACCAGGCCACAAGGATATATGCCCTGCACCTGACCAACGACAGCCCCAGGTTGTTCGAACCCAAGGAAACGGAAGAACCGGATGGCAACCAGGATGCTGCAGACGACAACAACGGAGTATTTGTAAATATCCAGCGCGAAGGGATTGGCCAGCGCACCGTGGCTTTCCCTTTGCGGGCAGGCAGTTACTGGGGCCTTCAACCGGTAAATGACGGACTGGTCTATTTTACCGGCAGCGGCATGCGCAGGTTCGTGCTGAGCGACCAGGAAGACCAGTCAATCATGGATGGGATTAGCACAGGCGTTGTTTCTGCCGACGAAAGCAAATTCCTGTACCAATTCCGTGGCGACTACGGGGTGGAGACCCTGGCTCCGGGACGCAGTGCCGGAGACGGATTGCTGGATCTGAGCGACCTGAACATGCGCATCGAACCGCATAAAGAGTGGGAGCAGATATTCAGGGATGGATGGCGAATCTACCGCGATTTTTTCTATGTGGAAAACCTTCACAATGTCGACTGGGAGGGTTTCTATGCCCGGTATGCCGCACTGTTGCCATACCTGAATCACCGCTTTGACCTGGATTATATGTTTGGTGAAATGATTGCCGAAACCAATACCGGTCATGCCTATGTCGACTATGGTGATTTTGAGCGTGTGGATCGTATAGAAACAGGCTTGCTCGGTGCAGAACTGGAGGCAGACCACCAGGCCGGCCGTTATATGATCACAAAAATATTTGACGGGGAAAACTGGAACGAGAACCTGCGCTCGCCATTGACTGTGCAGGGCGTGGACATTCACGAAGGTGAGTACCTGATCAGCATCGAGGGCCGGGAAATCACCACCGGAATGAACCCCTATAAATACCTGGAAGGCCGTGTAGACCAATCCACGCGTATTACGGTCAACGACCGGCCTGCCAGCCAAGGCGCACGCAATTATACCATCAGGCCCATTTCCAGCGAAGTGGATTTGCGGCACCTCGACTGGGTCAATTCGCGCAGGGCCATGGTGGAAGAATTGTCGGATGGCCGGATCGGGTACATATATGTCCCGAATACTTCCTTTGATGGCAACCGGGAACTTTTCAAGGGCATGTATGCCTATCACCACAAAGATGCCCTGATCATTGACGAACGTTTCAATGGCGGTGGTTTCATTCCCGACCGTATGGTGGAGATCCTCGGCAGGCAGACCCACGCCAAATGGTACCGTGCCGGGCTCGATTATCCGATGCGTACACCGGGTGTTGCCCATGACGGACCAAAAGCCATGCTGATCAACCAGTTCAGTTCTTCAGGCGGGGATGCCTTCCCATATTTCTTCAGGCAAAAAGACCTGGGAACCATCATTGGCACCAGGACCTGGGGTGGACTGGTCGGGATGACCGGCAATGCCAGGTTGAAAGACGGCGGTTACATAGGTGTTCCCCGCTTCGGCATCTACAATGAAGAAGGGGAATGGATCATTGAAGGGATCGGCGTATACCCCGATATAGAAGTGGTGGACGAACCGCACAGGCTTGTCCGCGGAGAAGACCCCTCCTTGGAAAAAGCCGTTGAGATATTGCTGCAACAACTCGAGGAAGATCCACCACGCAGGTGGCCCGTCCCTGATCCGCCCGACCGTTCAGGCTGGATAGAAAAGGAGATCAGGTAATCAGAACAGGTAGCCGACTGCCAGGTTGAATACCAGGTTGTCGCGCCGCCATGTGCGGTCGAACAAACGGACCGGATCGAAATACCCTCCGGTATCGTTGGCGGGGTCAGCCAGTGGAAAGGCAAAATCAAAACGCAGGACAAAAAAGCCTGCATCGATCCGCAGGCCCGTACCTGCACCCATGGCTATCTCACCGAGAAAATGCCCGGGATCAAAGCGGCCTCCGGGCACATGCTCATCGTCTGCCCACCGCCATATATTGCCCGCATCCACAAAAACCGCCCCTTTAAACAGGCTGGTGATGTCGAAGCGGTACTCCAGGCTGCCTTCCAGTTTCAGGTCACCGGTCCTGTGTATACCGTATCCCCCGGCATCATCATCTGACGGCGAATAGGTGCCCGGACCCAGCGAACGCGGATAAAAAGCCCGGATACTGATGGGTCCGCCAATGACAAACTGTTTTGCGTATGGCAACACACTGGAGTTGCCATAAGGGATACCAGCTCCGAGAAAAAGCCTGGCAGCCAGCTTACTGCCGGACCCAAGCTGCCGGTAATGGCGAAAGTCGGCATCAAATTTGACATACTGTGCAAAACGCTGGTTGAATATGGCATATTCACCCTCTTCTTCCGGAGAAGAAAACAATATGTAGCGCATCAGCAAATAGGCCATGTTCCCTGAAAGGTCCAGGTTCAGGTGAATAAACCAGTCGCTGGTACCGGGCGACAACAAACGCGAATTGTGTGTCCAGCTATATTGTCCGCCCAGAATGAACTGCTCAAACAGATCCTTTCGCAGCAAAGAACCTCCTATGCGCACCCCCTCTATTGTTTCGTCCACATCGCCCAACACGAAAATATTCAACACCAGGGGTGTTATGTGCAACCTGTTGGCCGGATCCCTGTTCCAGGCATAGCCGTAGCGGGCATGAATGGTGTTCAGCCTGAAGGCATCCGTGCGGGTCAGAAAATTTGTGCCCAACGACATGGTTGTCTTAGGGTTGAGCACCATCAGGCTTGTTTTCCAGCCGGCAGGAAGCAGAAAACCCGGCCACGACAGGGACGCATCCAGCCCGAACTCCCTGGCGGAACCCCTGCGCTGATGCCCAACAAGCCATTCGTATGACCCATTGATGCCCAATTTAAGGGACTCTGCCCCCCCAAAGAGGTTGTTGTTCGTGAAAGCCGTTTCCAGTCCCGGCCCTGCAAAATGATTCGATTTTGTAACGCCACGCAGTTCGGCCGTTAAGGACTTTCTTTCCAGGGGGGTCAACAGCACACGGACATCCAAAACATCCCTGCCCTGTGCTTCCCCCGGGGTAAACCGCAAGTTTACAAAACGAAAGGTTTGCAGGCTTATTAAATGGTTCAGGGTCCGGTCATGATCCCTGATATCATACAGGCTGTCTGTTTTCAGAAATACCGCACGGACAATGGTCGCGGCATCGAAATGATGGAGCGCATCGGTAAAATACATCCCTTCGCCCAGCAACAGGGTGTCCGCCTCGGGCAAACCATCGGGGCCACCCGCCATGTAATCGGCATGAATATAAATGTTGCCGATATGATATTTCTTTTTGGCGGCATCAGGTATCCCTGATTTTACAGCCGGGTAAACATCTACGCGCCGGTTTCCCGGGGTGGAATCAACATGAAAAATAATGTGATCAGGATGAAAGTAAAAATATCCTTGTTGTTTAAGCGCCCTGTCGATGCGTTGCCGCTCCCGGCGCAAAAGGGTCAAATCGTATGGTTCGCCCGGTACAATCAGGCTGTTTTCCAACTCCCTGTTGACGGCCCCGGACAGATCGCCGTCTCCGGGCATGGGATGCAGATCGCCAAAACGGTAGGGGGGCAAGACAGAAACCCTGTATTCTAACGAAACGCTCCTTCTGGACGTATCCGCCATATGATCCAGGCCGGCATCAAAATATCCCATGTTGTACAAACGGTTGCTTAACAGCCGCATGTTACGCTCCGTGTTCACCTCTTCGAAAAGCACAGGGGCCTCTCCCAGCCGGTTCCTCATCCAGTGGCGAAGCCCCTTGCCACGAGGCTCGCCTGCCACAAGATACATCCACATTGCCGGACGGGACTTCCAGATGATGCTGTTCGGAACCGGGCGCAATGTCTTTTTTAGTTCTGCTTCCACATCCCTGTCATCGGCAAAGTCCTCCTGTTTTTCAATCACGATGCGGCTGCCCGTGTACAGAAGCTGGTCTTCAGGCAATTGACGCAAGCCTGTGCAGGCCGGAACAAGCATCAGCCATGCAATTGCCAGAAGAATGCCTGCAGGTAATGGAACCTTATATGTTGCCAGCTTCATCAAGAACCGGTGTTTTTGTATTGTCATGATCAATTCCCCCCGGGGACCTCCTGTCCGATGGCCTGAACAAGTCCCTGAAGCGATTGTATGTTTGTCGAAATATCAGCGACAGGCCTGTTTCAACAATTTCACCGTCATACGGGTCCTCGTATTTTGTTTCACGGTAACCTTTCAGGGTCCATCGCCCGTCGGGCACCACAAGGTATTCAACGCTAAAGTCACCGGCAATGTCCGCAGGATTCAGCTGCCGCCTTGTTTCATCTTCAAGTTCCAAATGTCCACCTGCACTGATGCGCAGACGTTGATCCAAAAAGTCACGTGAAACCTCCATGTGTAATTCGGTCCGTCCGATCATTTCACCATTTCGTATTTCTTCGTATGAATCCAATTCAAACTGTATCTCCACGCCACGGATATATCTGTCGGACAACCGGTTCAACTGATCCGAAAGGATACGGCTGGCACTGTTCCGGGCACTTGCGGCAATACCAGGACCTGCCGTAATCGCAGTCAGGGGGTCATCCTGGATAAAATTCCCAATGATCAGCAGGGCAAAGACCTGCTTGTTCAGTTCTGATTCATTTTGATTGATTTCATTAAGCCTTGCCTGGAGGCGTCCATTCATCGCACCCCGGTGCTCTGAAGGCAATGAAAGCTCAAAGCGTACCTCAGGAGTCAATAAATCACCTGTCATGTGCAGCAACACATCGAAGGGGTAAACCTGCCTGAAGGCACCCTCCTGCTGACCGGCATCAGAGGCATGGGTAGCCATCAGTTCACGTACCGATGTGCGCACCGTATATCTGGCGGATATATCTACCACGGCATCCAGCGGATCTCCCGTCCAAATGATGTGGCTGCCGGCTTCCATCTCAAATCTTCGTCTGATGAGATCATAAAAAGTCATTTGATACGCACCCCGGGCAACTTCATACCGGCCGGCCAGGCTGATTCGTCCTCCCGGATCTGTCCCGTAACTGAACAAACCTCCCCCGGTAAGCTCCAGGTAGTCGCCGGCCATTTCATCGATCATAATCATCACATCCGTCGCCGGATCAATCTCCACATTAACGCTTATATCGAGGTTGTTGAAGGTCGACATCAGTGGCTGAGGCTCCCTGGGCCTGGCAATGAGTTCAGCAAACAGGTCATTATAGGGCGAAACAAACTTCACAACCCCTTCATCACCAATGGCTTCCGGCGAGGCCTGTGGCAGAATTATTGAAATACCGGAGCCCTGGTTCAATTTCAACCGCCCCGCAACAACAGGACTTTCAAGACCTCCCTGCATGGCCAGCTCCGTATCAATCAGCAAGCGTCCATAAAACAAGTCGTTGGCACCCCGGGGCAGTTCCATGAACAAAAAGTTGCCGGAGATCAGGGTCAGGTCTGCCCGGATGTCTGAAGCATCATGCCACAGTATTTCCCCGTTCAGGCTTGCCTCGCGCCCGCTTCTGTCGACCAGCGTAAAATGATCAAATTGAACGCGCTGTTTATCAAATAAAACCGTTTCTCCGGGTATTCTGTACACTACATTCAACAATGGCAAACGAAAAGAAACCTTGCTGAAGTCAATGCTACCAACAATATCCGGATTTGAGGGCGGACCAGTAATATGCAATCCCCCGGAGATGTTCCCTCCCATCTCTGTAAGCTGATCAAAGGTCAGTGCTTCCAGGCTGATTAATTCCAGGTTGTCAAGACGCAATTGCAAGTCGAGTAAACCGCCGTTGTCCTGCCGGTAATTCCCCGACAGGTCGAGGCGATTGCCATGGCCGCGTATGGATGCCTCTACCAGGAAAAACCCCGGTTCAGGGCCATCTACCTGCAATGAAACATCGCCAATGGGCGTTCCCTGAAACCCGAGGGCATCAATTTGCAATCCAGCCATGAATACCGGTCGGGAAAATATGTCAGAAACTTTCAGGGAACCGTGTACAACACCCTCCATAAGCGGTGCATCGCCAATCAGGTCAAACCGGCCCATATCGATGTGCCGGAAATGTACTTCAAGGGGAGATCCGGGATCATCCGGGTCGCTGCTCAACATGGTGAGTTCTTTGTGTTGCGAGGCAATACGTAAATTCCCGGCAAGAATGTTGTCAGCGTACACATGTAAAAAATGAGCAGGTTCGGTTTTCCAGACCTCTCTGTTCAAAACCATTTCGCGGTCAAAATAAATCGCTGCATGGTCTTCATGGAAAAGCATCTGCCCGGACACACCAAACCATGATGTATTGTGCCGGTCATCAAAGGACAGGTCGAAACCCAGTTGCCTGGTCCGCAAAACACCATTGGCCCTGATGTTTTTTAACAGGACCTGATCCCATTCAAAACCCGATACATGGACGGAAAAATCCATGCCAGAGGGCACCGGATCGCTACGTACCTGAATATTATGCAAATGAAAACCCATCAGGTGTATGTCGGATATGCCTGCGTCGATCGACAACAAGCGCTCCTGGCCGTTAAAACGCATGTCCAATGAAAACGGTTCAAAAGAATCAATAAAAGGAAAAATAATCTCTGTAAAGTACGGAGACGGGTACATGGCAGCGGTCAGCTCAAAAACATTGTGATCAAGGCCGCAAGCGCCTCCCTGTTCATCAACCTCCGCATACTCCTGCAAATAACCGGCCAGAACAGAGGGAATTCCCATGGGCGGAAAATTGCCCCGGTAGTCGCCCTGCAGAATCGGGCTGCTCACCCTGGCCGTATACAATCCCGGCTCTGCACCGGTAACCACTTTCAGGCTGTCGAGCGAAAACACTTCCCTGTCGACAAGCACGCGGGTGTCAAGCATATGAACCCATCCTTCGGGGAACAGGGGATCCTTCAGTTTAAATTCGGCTGCCAGGCGGGTTTGCAAGGCAATCAGGTCTTCCGTAAAACCAAGGGCTTTTGCATTCAGATGGTCCAACACCAGGTCGAATGAACATTCAGGGTATGCAGCACCATAATTCACTTCATTGTTTGCTTCAAACGACAGGTGCTCATCGTGATACCGGACCAAAAAACGAGCAATGCCATCTCCGGCCTCAGCATCCAAATCCAGTGAACGGTAAGTATATTGGTTATAACTGACCGAATCAACCCTCCCATCCAGGACCAGCTCCAATGCAGCCAGGTCAAAACCTTTTCCACGGACACTGAAACCGGCATGCAAGTCATGGATCAGGGAGTCGATGCCGACAAACCGCAGCGGATTTTCTCCAGCCATGGAAATATCCCCTGCCCAGACAGGCGGCGCTTCATTGCGTGGCTGACGGAGCTCAAAAGATCCGTCCAGTGTTGCAAAACCGGCATCCAATTGCGCCGTGGCCCGAAAGTCGCCCGGGGACCCCCTGAAACGGCCGCGGAGACTCACCTCCCCGGGAAGAAACAATTCCCCGGGCAGGGTGATGCCTGCATAGGTCATGAGCTGTTGCGGGTCACCCGAAAAATAAAGTCCGGGTATGTCGAAAAACAAAGAATCCATATGTGGCAAACCCCGGACGGCACCGGCTGCACTGAAATTTAAACGTCGTGGTATTTCTAGCGATACACTGTCCAGCTGCAGATCGCGGATGGTCCCGCCGGCTTTTGCCTGAAGGCAAATGCCAGGGGCAAGGGAATCCGGAAAGAGCATATGCAGATCAGGGAATAACATGGTTGCATCCCTTCCGATCAAGGCCCTCCTGATATCAAAACCGATGGCATGATGCGGGGCAAACAGTTCTCCTGCATGCAATACGGGGACCGAAGAGATCAGGTCGCCCTCGAACATGCTCTCCCTGCTTTTCAGGTAAAAGTCACGAATGCTGTTTTGCCTGCCCAATGCAATTTTTGCCGACAATTGCTCTATCGAAAACCCTCCTGCCTCCATGCCGCTAAAATGTTCCAGGTCAACGGTCAATGTGTCGGCAGAAAAAAACACATGCTGCAAATGCAGGTCCATCTCTTTCAGCTGCAGACTGAAATCATTCCGGTCATGGTATTCAAAGGTCATGTTTGTTAACACCAGGTGGTTCAGGCCAATGTCCCGGAGCATGTCGGTTGAATCCACCCGGGCCGACAACTCATCCAGATACACCCGCATGTTCAGGTGATGGAGATGGTCTGCATAGTAAACATGTACATGCTTCAACCGGATGTCGCCTGCCTCTGTAATCCATTGGCCAGGTATATCTTCCTTGCTTTCCTGGCCGGGTGGTGACACAACGGCATCCGGTTGAGGTTCCGACAATGCCTTGAACAGCAGGTCATAATTGAACAGGGTATCCTGTTCATACCGGACCAGCTTTGCGGTAACCCCCGACAAATGCAAGCGCTTTACCACCACCTGTTTTTTTGCCAGGGCAAATATCCGCATGTCCACCTGGAGCGAAGAGGCATACAGCAGGGTGTCGCCACGATGGTCTTCTGCATAGATCCCCTGCAGGTGGACGGCCCCGGGCAAACGGATGCCCACCCGGTCGACGGAGAATTCGGTGCCGGCCCTGTTTGAGATCTCCCGGGCAACATATCCGGCAACCCGGGTTTGCACGGCAGGGAGCTGTAGGAGCAGCAACAAAAGAAAGACCAAAAATAAAACAAGCGCGGCAAAGCGTAAAAGCCACTTTAAAAACAATGCAAAAAGTTTTTTACCGTAGCGCTTCATTCACACAAATTCCCTGTTTCCTGTTTCACACAGCAATGCGTTTCGCCCCGAATATACTAAAAAAAGCCGGAGTAATGCCCCGGCTTTTTTTGTTGAATCCATCAATGATGTTGGCAGCATGTGCAAGGCAATAACGGCAGTTGAAACCACCATATTGCCAGATGCTCAGGTATTATTGTATGCAGCCATTACTCTTCGCCACGCATCGACATGATGTCGCGGTCGAACACGTAAAGCCCGTGTTTGCCCAGAAGCTCAAGTTTGTCAATGATGCCCTGTACAGAGGCTTCTTCTTCCATTTGCTCTTCCACAAACCATTGTATCCAGTGATGTGTGGCAAAGTCCTTTTCTTCCAGTGCCAGTGCTACAATATCGTTGATTGCACCGGTAACCATTTGTTCATGCTCCAGCGATGCATCGAATGCTTCCCTGATACCGGGGAACTCCTTGGGGGGTTGCTCCACAGGGGGTACGACGGCATGACCACCACGTTCGTTGACATAACGAATAAATTTCATCATGTGCTCACGCTCTTCTTCAGACTGTGCATAAAACCATTCAGAAATGCCTTCCAGCCCCCGCCCTTCGGCCCATGAGGCCATGGCCATATAAAGATGTGATGCATATACCTCTTTTGCAATCTGCTCATTGAGAATGTTTAACATTTTTTCTGATAACATAGCTTTTGTGTTTTAAGTGTTAAAAACGGGTTTTAAGTTGTAATCATAACAAAGATAAGGCAATTATTGTTCAGGCTCCGGTGGAAAATTCCTACCTGAATCAGGCATCAAATCTTGCCATCTGATGCCTGTTAACATTATTTAAGAAAATAAATACCGAAATATTTGTTTTATATGAAAAGTTATTTATACATTTGCGTATTGAAATACTTTTTATATTGTTTAAAGCACAGTGAGTACTATTTTTAAAATATCGGAGGCGGCCAACATTGCAATACATTCCATGGCAGTGATCGCCAGGAGCAAATCCCAGCTGAACGCACAACAAGTTGCGGCCATCACAGGATTTTCAAAAAATCATACGGCAAAAGTATTGCAGCAATTGGCAAAAAATCATCTCCTGGAGTCTGTAAGGGGTCCGGGAGGGGGTTTCAGTCTGGGCCAACGTGCAAAAGACATCAGCTTGCTGAATGTCTACCAGCTGATTGAAGGCGAACCCGAAGCCATACATTGCAAAATGGATGGCAGCAGATGTCCATTCGAATCATGCATATTCGGAAACCTGCACCGGAAGTTCAATGAAGAATTCAAACAATTTATGCACAATAAGAAGCTGGCCTCTTTTGGGGCATAAAAAAATAAACATGAAAAGAACCATCATAAAAATCGACGAAGAACTCTGCAATGGCTGCGGATTATGCGTGGAAGGTTGCCACGAAGGGGCATTGCAGATGATTGACGGCAAAGCACGGATGATCAGCGATCTGTATTGCGACGGCCTGGGGGCATGCATCCCGGAATGTCCTGTGGGAGCCATATCACTCGAAGAGCGTGAAGCGGAACCTTACGATGAGATCAAGGTCATGGAGCGCATTGCACCCAAGGGAGAAGCCACGGTGATTGCCCACCTGAATCACCTGATCGATCATGATCAAACAACATTTGTTGAACAGGGCATCCAATACATTCAGGATCATAAGCTGCCGTTCGACCTGTCAAAACTAAAAAACAACACAAAGCACATGCATGCAAAAGAACAGAAAACCATGAATGGCGGGGGATGCCCCGGATCAAAAATGATGCACTTTGGGGAGACCCCTTCCCCGGCCTCCGATACGGCCACCGGAACCGGATCCGTTGCATCCGAACTCCGCCAGTGGCCGGTCCAGTTGCACCTGGTGAATCCCCAGGCACCCTATTTTCAACATGCTGATGTGCTGCTGGCTGCCGACTGCGTGGCATTCGCCATGGGCGATTTTCACAGCAAACACCTCAAAGGAAAAGGACTGGCCATTGCCTGCCCAAAGCTTGACCAGGGAAAGGAACGTTACATTGAAAAACTCACCGCCATGATCAATGATGCACGCATAAACACACTGAGCGTGATGGTGATGGAAGTTCCCTGCTGCACCGGACTGCTGCAAATGGCAAAAATGGCGGCAAAAAAAGCCACCAGGAAGGTTCCGGTAAAAGCAATCACTGTCAGCCTCAACGGAGAGGTGATCAATGAAGAATGGATGTAATACGCGATACATAAACCTGTTTAACCAACCCCAAAAAAATGTAAGCTATGAGTATGTTTTGTTTTCAATGCCAGGAAGCCGCAAAAGGAACTGGATGCACCGTAAAGGGTGTATGCGGCAAAGAGCCCGAAGTAGCGGGCATCCAGGACGTAATGATTTATTTCTTAAAAGGGCTGTCGGTTTATGCCAACATGGCAAAGGAACATGGCATCCCCACCCCGGAGACCGACCGGTTTATCCAGGAAGGCCTGTTCATGACCATCACCAATGCCAATTTTGACAAGGCGCGTTTTATCGAAAAAATCCGTGAGGGTTTTTTATTGCGCATCAAATTGGAAAATGAGATTGAAGCAGCAGGCCATCATATCATCAAGGCTGAACTGCCCGAAGCTGCCCGTTGGACAGCCTACACACCGGGCGAGTTTGAAAGGCGGGCCCAGCAATTGGGTGTCTTTCAAATGACTAAAAATGAAGACATCCGGTCGTTGCGCGAACTGCTTACTTATGGCATTAAAGGGATGGCAGCCTATGCAGAGCATGCAGGGAACCTCGGGCATGTTAGCGACAAGGTCAATGCCTTCATGCAGAAAGGGCTGGCTGCCACCCTCGACGACGGGCTCGGTGCCGATGAATTAACCGCCCTGGTGCTCGAGTGCGGCCAATATGGTGTGGAAGTGATGGCCTTGCTCGACAAAGCAAATACCGGCAAGTATGGAAATCCCGAAATCACCAGGGTCAACATCGGCGTCCGCAGCAATCCGGCCATCCTGATCAGCGGCCATGACCTGCGCGACCTGGAGGATTTACTGGAGCAAACCAGCGGTACCGGGGTAGATGTTTACACGCACAGCGAAATGCTTCCGGCCCACTACTATCCCGCTTTTAAAAAATATGAACACTTTGTGGGCAATTACGGGAATGCCTGGTGGAAACAACGGGAAGAATTTGAACAATTCAACGGCCCTATTCTCTTCACCACAAACTGCATCGTGCCACCACTTAAACGTGCCACCTATGCCGACCGGATATACACCACGGGATCTTCAGGCCTTGAAGGAGCCATGCACATCCCCGGCCGCAAAGAGGATGGCCGGAAAGATTTTTCCGCCATCATTGAGCATGCAAAACGGTGTGCGCCCCCGGTAGAAATTGAAAAAGGAGAAATCACCGGCGGATTTGCGCACAACCAGGTGATGCAACTGGCAGACAAAGTGGTGGAAGCCGTAAAATCCGGGGCCATCCGCAAATTCTTCGTGATGGCCGGATGCGACGGAAGGATGAAAGGACGGAACTATTATACGGAATTCGCCAGGGCATTGCCCGAAGACACGGTCATTTTAACGGCAGGCTGTGCCAAATACCGCTACAACAAATTGCCCCTTGGCGACATCGGCGGGATACCGCGTGTACTGGATGCAGGCCAGTGCAATGACAGTTACTCACTGGCTGTAATTGCCCTGAAACTCAAGGAGGTTTTTGAACTGAACGACATCAATGAGCTTCCCATTGCCTATAACATAGCGTGGTATGAGCAAAAAGCCGTGATCGTGTTGTTGGCCCTTCTTTACCTTGGGGTTAAAAACATTCACCTTGGGCCCACACTCCCCGCCTTCCTTTCACCGAATGTAGCCAATGTACTGGTAAAAAACTTTGGCATCAGCGGCATCACGACTGTTGATGAGGACATGAAAATGTTTCTCGGACAGAGCTAAAAAGTTTATTTTTACACATGCTATTGACCAAAGCATACCGGTTGCACGGCTCCGGTATGCTTTTTCACCGTTTCAAACCCAAAGCGCCATGAAAGAAAAAGACCCCATAGTGTGTACCTGCAACGAAATCAGGCAAAGCGAAATCGAGCAAACCATCCGCGAAAAAGGGCTCAAAACCATAGAAACCGTCGGCAATGAAACCACAGCAGGCACGGTATGCGGAGGCTGTGTGGACGAAATATACCTGTTGCTCGAAAAGATCCATGGGAAAGTGGAATTGTAAATGATCCCAGGGGCAAAACCCTCGCTACAAAAAAAAATTGGACAGAACGTACATATATTTGACCATGTTTCATATATTTACGCTTGCTAATTTCAACCATACATCCCATGCGAGCAACCATCCACAAGGCGCTGACTGTGCTTTTCTTTGTAATGCTTTCAGCACCAGGCATTACAGCCCAAACCACCATCAACGAAAACAACCATGTTACCCCCCCTGCACTGACCGATACGGCTGAACTTTCGGCTTTCATGGATGGGCTCATCGAAGCCTATATGGAGGAACATAAAGTGGCCGGGGCCACAGCGGCCATTGTCCACCAGGGCAATTTGCTTTACCAGAATGGCTACGGATATGCAAATATTGACAGGGGCATACCGGTAGATCCTGAAAAAACGCTGTTCCGCATCGGATCCATTTCAAAATTGTTCACCTGGCTGTCGGTCCTGCAACAGGTGGAACAAGGCAGGCTCGACCTGGATGCGGACATCAACCAATTTCTGGATGCGTTTACGATACCTGAAACCTTTGAAGAGCCTGTGACCTTGCGCAGTTTGATGTCGCACACACCAGGCTTTGAAGACATTTTGCTTCGCCTGTTCGTAAGAGAAAAGGATCCCATCCCCACTTTGGAAGAAATTTTTACAGAACAAATGCCCCGTCGCATCATGCCACCCATGAAAGAGGCTGCATACAGCAACCATGGTACCGGCCTGGCCCAATACCTGGTGGAGCAATCCAGCGGCTTGCCGTTCGAAACATATGTGGAAGAAAACATTTTCAAACCCCTTGGCTTGCATCATACAACCTTCAGACAACCTCTCCCCGACCACCTGGCATCAAATATGGCCACCGGCTATGCATACCGCGATGGAAGGTATACAGAACAGGGGTTTGAAATCATCCCGATGGCCGGGGCAGGTGGTGCTTCAACCACTGCGACCGACATGGCCTTGTTCATGAATGTGCTTCTTGATCATGCCCGCAAAGACACCATCAGCATTATGGATTCAGCCACCTTTGCCATCATGAAAGAGCCGGTGCTAATCCATGCAAAAGGGATGAACCCCGCACTGCACGGGTTTATGGACATGAGTGTAAATCATGTACAGATTATCGGGCACGGGGGCAATACGTTCTTATTTCATTCATTGCTGGTGCTTTTCCCTGAGCACCATGCCGGAATGTTTTTGTCGTTCAGCGGCGAAGGGGGCGGCGGCACCTACATGAAAGTTCTGGAACATTTCATGGAAAGGTATTTCCCGAACCCAGACCCACCGCCAGCGTCCATTACACTCGGGGAGGATTACCTGCAGGGTTTTGCCGGCCGTTACCTGTTTAACCGGAGGCCGCATTCCGACATCCTGAAAGTGATCGGCCTGATGAATGCCATTCAGATTGATGTGGAAGGCGACAAACTGGTTTACCGTGACCACTTTGGCCAGACACATTTCATGCCCGCCATTGACAGCACAACCTTTTATTTGGAAAGGACCAATTCCTATGTGGGGTTTTACCGGCCTCCCGGTGAAAAAGCCCAAAAAGTGTATCTCCAGAACTACCCAATCATGGCAGGCGAGCGTACTGCTCCATTATACACCCCCGAATACCACCTGGCCATTCTTTTACTGGCCCTCCTCTGCATTGTTTACATCATGGTCATTTGGCCCTGGATATATTTTCTCAGGAGGCGTTATGAGAAGAGGCCCCGGACACGCCATCCGATTCCGCTGTTCCACAAAACCGCAGCCTGGATCGTGGCTTTGTTTTTCCTGTTATTTTACCTGGCTGTTCTGGTTGCATCCGGCGGCACAGAAATTATTTACGGCATCCCATCACTTGTCCGGATCGGACTGGTCTTCCCCATTGCGGCCATTCCATTTTTGCTGTTGATGATATGGAACAGTTACCATGTATGGAGAATGCCCAGGGTAAAAAACCTTGGACGCTTATTTTATAACCTGGCTACCCTTGTCTTTGTGCTTGCCCTCTGGCAACTGTACTTCTTTAACATGCTGGGATGGAGGTTTTGACCATGAGAAAACAAATTCTGCTTTTTTTTCTGTTGCTTGCCGTTTTTTCCTGCCGCCAGGCCGATCCCGGCTGGCCTGACGAACGCCTGCAAAACTGGTTGGACTATTATGATTCCGAACTGAAAGACTTCGGGGCGGGTGATCACTTTGACAGGCCTTACCGTGTAGAGCAAGCTTACCAGACATCAGACGATGACTTGTTTGTTGATTTGTATGTTTATTCGCCGGATTCGACCCGGGCCATTGATCTTGACAGTTATCACCTGGTACTTGAAGTGAAGGATGATGGCAGCCTGTTTTCGCCCGGCAGGGAAGCCGACATGGAAGTTGCCTTGATCGACCTGGAGCAAGGAATCAGGAAACGTCTGCTGTTTTGCGGCCCGCCCTGTATATTTGAGGAGGCCACATTTCACCCCGACGGACATGTGGTTGTTGCCGGCTTTATTGAAAACAACAATGGGTTTCATCCCGCCTTGTGGACCATCAAAACAAAAAACGGCTTTGTGGAACTCCGGCAGTCGCCCCGCCTGGTCCCACCCGGGAACATCCTATACATCTCCGACAAGCGACTGCACCACATCAACTTCTGGTTTGAGAAATATGAAGGGATAGCCACGGATATCCCTTTATGAAATAGCATGTGTTTTCTTATCTTTGTGGCGTTTTATTTACTGTTACCTGCAAACTACCAATGCCGAAATTGTTTTCTTTTTTTACGGGTTCTCTTCTTCCTGTACTTTTTCTGCTGACTGCATTCAATGCAAACGCCCTGAACAATGAGCGCAAGGAAATTGTGGCGGTCAGGGCAGATACACCTCCTGTGATCGACGGAAGCATGCGGGACCCGGCCTGGCAGCAGGCACCTGTGGCGGACCGGTTTTTCCAGCATGAGCCGCACAACGACCGCATGGCAAGCCATGATACCGAGGTAAGGGTCCTGTACGATGACCATGCCATTTACATCGCGGCCAGGTTATTCGATCCCCATCCTGACAGTATTCTGATGGAACTGGGGTTGCGCAATTCCGGCAACGACCTTAATGCAGACAGGTTCTATGTAGACATCAATCCTTTTGACGATGGCATCCACGGGTTTCGTTTCCAGGTATCGGCTTCCGGTGTGCAAACCGACGCAAACATGTCGGGAAGCGGACGGCACGGTGATTTAAACTGGGATGCTGTCTGGGTCAGCGAGGTGGGGATCACGGAACATGGCTGGATTGTTGAAATGAAAATCCCCTATGCCGCCCTGCGCTTCCCAAGGGGGGAGATCCAGGAATGGGGGATCAATTTCTGGCGCGAGATCCGCCGTACCCGGGAAACATCCAGCTGGAATTTTGTAAACCGGCGTGTGGGAGATGCCCTGGCATACATGGGCTTGCTCAGTGGGATCAATGGCGTAAGCCCGCCTCTTCGGCTTGCCTTATTTCCATATCTGTCAAGCTATGTGGAAAAAAACGGTTTTGACCGCGGATGGGCCAGCACCCTTAATGGGGGCATGGATCTGAAACTCGGGATCAGCCCGGCTTTTACCATGGACATGACCCTTATACCCGACTTTGGCCAGGTACAGTCTGATGCGAAAGTACTTAACCTCACCCCCTTCGAGATCAAATACGATGAAAACCGGCAGTTTTTTACCGAAGGGACCGAATTGTTTTCGAAAGCCGACCTGTTTTATTCGAGGCGCGTGGGCAACAGGCCCCGGAACCACCAGCGTGCAGCTGAGTCCCTGGAAGAGAACGAGATCATCCGGGAGAATCCACTGGAAACACGCCTGATCAATGCCACCAAAATATCCGGCCGCACATCCGGGGGGTTGGGCCTGGGCTTCTTTAATGCCATGACAGCGGCCAGCGAAGCCACCCTTAAAGACACCCTGACCGGCGAAAAAAGGAAAATCACCACACAGGGATTCACCAATTACAACCTGCTGGTAGTGGATCAGAGCCTTCCGAACAATTCATTCGTGAGCCTTATCAACACCAACGTGGCCGGAGCGGAAGAAGGTTATACAGCCAACGTCACCGGTACAGAATTACGCCTGCTTGACCGCAGCAATGAATTCCGGGTAAATGGATCGGGGGCACTGAGCCAGCAATACCAGGCAGGTGCCGACAACATTTACGGACACAAATACAATGTGCAAATCGGAAAAACAGGTGGCACCTGGCGTTATCATTACAACAGAAGCGTGATCAGCGACACCTATGACCAGAATGATATGGGATTTTTAAGGCGCAACAACCGGATCAGTGATGGCATTACACTGAGCCACAATATGTTTGATCCATTTTGGCGCTTCTGGTTTCTGACCAATGCCATTACATATACCTACTCCCGCTTGTATGAACCCGGAACCTTTACCAGCGTGCAATTGAGCTACAACCTGATGGCATTGTTCGATACCCGTTTCCATATCAGGCTCAATACCAACTACCTGCCAAGGGGTGAACGCGATTACTACGAACCAAGGGTTCCGGGAAGGTTTTACAGAACGGACAGAGCCCTGAATATAAACATGCATTATTCTACCGACTACCGGAAAAGATTGTTCTTTGACGGGGGTTTTTTGCTGGAACGCCGGCAATCGGTCGTCCAACAGGATGCTTTCGGGTTCATGGTGCAACCCACATTCAGGGCAAGCGATCAGTTCAACCTTTCCTATGGTTTTGAATACGGCCAAAAAAACAATGACCTCGGCTTTGTGACCCTGAGCGATCCGGACTCCATTTATTTCGGCAGGCGCCAATCGCCCACCATCACCAATACCCTAAGAACCACGTATATTTTCACCAATGACCTCTCATTGAATTTCAATTTGCGACATTACTGGTCGAGGGTGGAATACGACGGACGGTATTACTTTCTGCGACCGGACGGCACCCTTGACCTTATTGACGAAGACCTGCAGATCCCTGACATCAATTACAATGCCTTTACCATTGACCTGCTGATCACCTGGCATTTTGCCCCGGGCAGCCAGATGACCATTGCCTGGAAACATGTGATCGACTACAGGCAACCTCTCATTCATGATGGGTATGTGGACAATTTCCGTGATATGCTGGGGCACCCACAAATCAACAGCTTTTCTGTTCGCTTTCTTTATTATATTGATTTTCAGTCTGTTGGGCGTTTAAACCAACGCCTATTCAGCGGTTGATCACCTCAATGCCCTGTCTTGAGAAAGCGAAGACCGGCAAACCGGATGTAGCGTTTTTCGTCGTCCACATCAAAAAATACCGTTTCTCCCTTATACATGCCAAAGCCCCCTATGATGGCCTCACCCGGACCAGCGGGGATCAGGTTGAACCCGGCATATTCGTAGCCAAATACCCTCTGTTGATGCGGGCTGAGGACCAGCTCAAGTTTCATGATCCCCTCATCGAGCAATACACGGGCTTCCTGGTAGATCACTTCTTCAATCTCCGGGTCCACTCCGGTCAACCTGTAACTGCCGAGCTTGGCAAAGAGTTCGGCGGGCAGGATATACCGGTCCGTTATATCAATTCCTGCAGGAAATACCGAGCCGTTGCGGTCAATGACCAGCACCCTGGTATCATCCCAATGCAATGCCTTAAACCTGAATCCCTCACTTATGGAGAACCATCCGTCGGCATGATACATCGCCTGCATGGTCTGGTCCTGGGTGGTAAATACAAGCTCGCCATTCAAGCTGGATACCCGGAAGAGCTCATTTTGAAGGAGATACAAGCCGGTGATCCCGTCCAGGGCTTCCTGCGGGGGGGATTCAAACGGTACCTCAGGCGGGGGCTCATCCGCGGGAAAGGATTGTCCGCGCTCCTGCTGAATGGCAGCCAGAATGATCAGCCGGGCCATCTCTTCCAGGGCATCCAGCACTCCCCCGGTATTGCACAACAGCACAACACCCATATGATGGGCCGGGGCCACCGCCATCACCGCATTGTAATGCATGGTGCTGCCAATCTGATAGGCATAGAACCCTTCCATGGGTTCCGGATATTCTTCCATAATCCAGCTCCATCCCGATTGCAGACCGATATCCAGGCTTTCGGCGGTTTTTTGATCCCGCCACATCATCTGCAACAGGGCATCTCCCACCCTGGGCTCCCGGTGTCCCGTTGCAAGGATCCAGTCAAGCAGTTCCACCATATCCCTGGTGTTGGAATACAGCCCACCGCTTGCGCGCAAATTATGCGGCATCTCCCGGTAGGCGGTTTCATCCCAACGGATATAGGCCCCCGAAAGCGACCCGGGGTCGCTGCTTTTGTCCCGGAACCCGCTATGCGCCATACCGAGCGGGACCAGCACCCGTTCTTGTATATAGTCTTCAAATGATTCGCCGCTGAGGTTTTCGATCAATTTGCCAAGCAATTCGTAACCCAGGTTGGAATAAAGGTATTTGATGCCGGGAGGATACGCCACATACTGGCCGGCCAGGTGTTCAAACAAACCCGGGCGCACGGAAGGATCCTTAGCCATGATCCCCTTGTACAGGTCTCTCGGCAACCCGGCATAATGTCCCAGCAAGTGCCTTACAAGCATCGGGGGCTGGTCATCAAACCGGCTCATTATTTTGAATTCCGGCAGGTATGCGGAAACCGGTTTGTCCAGGTTTAGCAAACCCTGGCCCATCAATTGCATCACGGCAATATTGGTAAACATCTTTGTGAGCGAAGCCACCGGGTATACAGTATACTGACTGGCACGAACGTCCTGCCCGTGATCGGCGTACCCAAGGCCTGCCGCCCAACTGTATCCATCCGGCCCGGCAAAACCAACAGACAAGCCCATGATCCCTTCTGTTTCCATGCTGAGTTCAAGAAATGCCATGATCCGCCCCTCAAAACCGGTTTCATGGTATGGGCCGGCACACAGCCTGCCATGATCATTAACGGACAAACAAAGCGCCAGGATCAATGTTAACAAGTCTTTTGGTTTTGCAAGTCGAAACATGCCATGCGATTTTTAACCGGGATAAAAAGTACAAACTTTCGGGGAGAATGCAAAATGGTTGGTTTGGTGAGGGCAAACATTTTTAAAAAACTTTGTAAAAACAAAAAATATTCGTACTTTTGCAGGCCTGTAAACCCCTGTAGTTAATCATTCAAGAAACACAGATTAAATAGAACGAAGAATATGTATTTAAGCCCCGAAATCAAGAAGGATATTTTCAAGAAACACGGACAGGATGAAACCGATACCGGTTCGCCCGAGAGCCAGATTGCATTGTTCACACACCGCATCAGCCACCTGACAAGTCATCTGAAGACCAACAAAAAAGACCTGGGGACCCGCCGGTCGCTGGTGTTGCTTGTAGGGAAACGGAGAAAACTGTTAAATTATTTGAAAGATAACGACATTGAACGTTACAGGGCGATTATCAAAAAACTGAAGCTGAGAAAATAATTGGTATAACATGGACACAGGCAATTACTCGTTAATTGCCTGTTTTTTTATCTAAACATATAAATGATCCGAATATTTTAAAGAAGAAAGTAAAAAAAAAGATGAGTAAGCAAAAAGAGATTCAGAAGACAATTGACCTGGGCGATGGAAAGATCATCACCCTTGAAACAGGCAAGTTGGCGAAGCAAGCCGACGGAGCAGTGGTGGTTCGCATGGGCGACACCATGTTGCTTGCTACCGTGGTAGCAAAATCCGAAGTCAGGGAGGGACAGTCGTTCCTGCCCCTGTCAGTTGATTATCAAGAAAAATATGCGGCAGCCGGACGGTTCCCGGGAGGTTTTTTCAAGCGGGAGGCCCGTCCGTCTGAACATGAAATATTGATCTCACGACTTGTGGACAGGGCACTGCGTCCCATGTTCCCCGATTTTTACCAGGCTGAAACCCAAGTGTTGATATCGCTGATATCTGCCGACAAGGATACCTTGCCGGATGCACTGGCGGGGCTGGCGGCATCAGCTGCGCTCAGCGTTTCAGACATTCCTTTCAACGGCCCCATTTCCGAAGTCAGGGTCGCCCGTATCGAAGGTACATTTGTCATCAACCCGGGCATAAAAGAAAAAGAATCGGCCGATATCGACCTGATTGTGGCCGGAACCCTTGAAAACATCATTATGGTGGAAGGCGAGATGAAGGAGGTATCTGAAGCTGAATTGCTCGACGCCATTAAAAAAGCCCACGAAGCCATTAAGATCCAGTGCCAGGTGCAATCGGAACTTGCCACTGAGGTGGACAAGGCCAAAACGAAGAGGGAATATCCCCCGCAGGATGCAGACGAAGACCTGCTGGCCCGGATGGAAGATGCAATGTTTAAAAAACTTTATGATGTGGCCGCACAATGCATTGCCGACAAACATGTGCGCAGGGAAACATTCGACCAGGTGCTGGCAGAATACCTCGAAGGTATTGCTGAAGAAGAACAGGAAGAGAAAGGTGAATTGATCAAAACGTATTTTGGCGATATCCAGAAAAAAGCCATCAGGAATTTTGTGCTTGACACACAAAAACGCCTGGATGGGCGGAAACCTGACGAGATCCGCGACATTTGGGCCGAAGTGGACTACCTGCCGGCTGCCCACGGATCGGCCGTATTTACCCGGGGCGAAACCCAGTCGCTGACCACGGTGACCCTGGGTACCAAACTGGATGAACAAACCATTGACGGTGCAGTAATTGAGGGGAAAAGCAAGTTTTTGTTGCATTACAATTTCCCGCCTTTCTGTACCGGCGAGGTAAAAATGATGCGTTTTACCAGCCGCCGCGAAATAGGTCACGGCAACCTGGCCATGCGTGCTTTAAAACCGGTACTGACCAATGGCAACGACAACCCTTATACGATTCGCGTGGTATCTGACATCCTTGAATCGAACGGGTCATCATCCATGGCCACCGTTTGTGCCGGCACCATGGCCCTGATGGACGCGGGTATCAAGATTTCCAAACCGGTATCCGGGATTGCCATGGGCATGATCGCCGATACCAAAACAGGCAAATATGCCATTTTGTCCGACATATTGGGCGACGAAGACCACCTGGGCGATATGGATTTTAAGGTGACGGGGACAACAGACGGCATCACCGCCTGCCAGATGGACATCAAGATCGATGGCCTGCGATACGAACTGCTGGAAGAAGCCCTGGCACAGGCACGCAAAGGGCGCCTGCACATCCTGAAAGAAATGGAGAAAACCATTTCTGAACCAAGGCCTGATTACAAACCCCATGTGCCGCGAATCGTTAAGATGACGGTACCCAAAGAATTCATAGGCGCCATCATTGGCCCCGGCGGCAAAGTGATCCAGGAGCTCCAGAAAGAGAGCGGCAGTACCATTGTAATCGAAGAGGTCGGTGAATACGGGATGGTCGACATTGTTTCGGAAAATAAGGCATCGATCGATTATGTGGTGGAACGGATCAAGGGCATCATTGCCGTTCCGGAAATAGGGCAGATCTACCAGGGAAAAATAAAAAGCATCGTGCCGTTTGGCATGTTTGTGGAAATAATACCAGGCAAAGAAGGATTGCTTCATATCAGTGAAATTGAGTGGAGAAGGCTTGACAAAGTGGAAGACAGCGGTTTCAAGGTGGGAGATGATATTGAAGTGAAACTCCTGGATCTGGATAAAAAGACAGGTAAGCTGAAACTCTCGCGCAAGGCATTACTCCCAAGGGAACCCAGGCGCCCGAATTAGGCTGTATGCTGCAACCCTCTTTCTGTTTTTACGTATCATTGGATACATGATTATCCGAACAGGCGCTGTTTGATGAGACAACTGAAAATAGTAAAACAGGTTACCAACCGGGATACTGCTTCACTGGATAAGTATTTGCAGGAAATTGCAAAAGTGGGGCTTATATCTGCCGAAGAAGAGGTACGCCTGGCACAGCGCATCAAGAAAGGCGATAAGCAGGCACTTGAGAAGCTCTGTAAGGCCAACCTTCGTTTTGTTGTATCCGTATCGAAACAATACCAGAACCAGGGCCTGAGTTTGCCCGACCTGATCAACGAGGGCAATCTCGGACTGATGAAGGCCGCCGAACGTTTTGATGAAACCAAGGGGTTTAAGTTCATCTCTTATGCGGTGTGGTGGATCCGTCAATCCATTTTACAGGCCCTGGCGGAACAGGCCCGCATTGTCCGGTTGCCGCTCAATAAAATCGGAACAATCAACAAAGTGAATAAAGCCTTCAGCCAGCTTGAACAAGTACACGAAAGGGAACCAAATCCGGAAGAAATTGCCGAAATGCTTGACATCACAGCAGAAGAAGTAAAGGACGCCCTCAAACACAGCGGGAGGCATTTGTCGATGGACGCCCCCATCATGGAAGGGGAGGAATCGGACATGTATGAGATTGTTTACAACGACGACGACGACAATGCACCGGAAAACAGCCTGCTGTACGACTCCCTGAAAAATGAGATTGAACGTACCATTGCCACCCTGCCGGAAAGGGAAGCGGAAGTAATTTTACATTATTTCGGGCTCAGTGGATTGCAACCCCATACCCTCGAAGAGATCGGAGAAAAACTGAATCTCACCAGGGAGCGTGCACGCCAGATCAAGGAAAGGGGACTTCGCCACCTGAAACAAACATCCAAGTGCAAAATTCTCCGGACATACCTTGGATAAACTGCAATACCAACAGCAATCATTCAACCGGTAAAATATGCGGCATCTTGTAGCACCCTCTTTATTGTCGGCCAATTTCCTTTGCCTGGAAAAGGATATTGACATGGTGAACCAAAGTGAGGCAGACCTGTTTCATGTGGATGTGATGGATGGACATTTCGTCCCCAATATCTCTTTTGGGTTTTCCATCATCAAACAAATCAAATCGCTGGCAAAGAAGCCCCTGGATGTGCATCTGATGATCAGCAACCCGGATCAATACCTGGAAGACTTTAAGGATGCCGGCGCCGACTGGTTAAGCGTACACTACGAAACATGCCCCCACCTGCACCGAAGCATTCAGCAAATAAAAAAACTCGGCATGAAGGGGGGTGTGGTGTTGAATCCGCACAACAATGTGGAGTTGCTGAAAGACATATTGCCGGATGCTGATTTCGTTTTGTTGATGTCGGTAAACCCTGGCTTTGGCGGACAGCACTTCATTGAAGGGACCTATGAACGTATTCGCGCCCTGCACAGGATGAAACAGGACCTGAACCCGGGCTTGCTGATTGAAGTGGATGGTGGGGTGGATCACGTCAACGCCAAAGCGCTTGCAGAGGCAGGAGCTGATATCCTGGTTGCCGGAAGCGCTGTGTTCCATTCGACTGATCCTGCCCAAACCATTTCCAGGATCAAGCATCCTGATTGACCGCCTCGACATAATCTGCTAAGCCTCCCCCGCAGTATTCCAAAAACCCTTGCGCCCCGAAAAGATCAGGACGGTGGCGATCACCACCAGTATAATTCCCACAAGCATGAAGCTTTTATACAATCCTGCAAGCAACACCAGGGGCTGCAACAAAACGGGCGACAAAAACATACCAAAAAAAATCCATGTATTCAGGTAACCGACCAGGGTGCCCCTGACAGGAGCCGGCGCCAGGTTTACCAGCCAGAGGTTCACATTGGCCATCTGCATGCCAAAGCCCAGGCCGCAGATCAGGATACCCGCGATCATCGTTCCGTATGTATTGCTGATACTGATGGTGGCATACCCTGCAGCCACCAGGAAGTACACCAGGGCCATCACATAAGGAAAATCCAGGCGTTTTTTTACACGCGAATAATTAAAAGCCGTAAGCATGGCGGTAATATTCATACAGGCAATGGCCAGACCGACCTGCGTATTGCTGATCCCCTCCAATGCACTGAGCATAAACGGCAGCTGAACAGGAATCATGTAAAACACGGCGAAAGAAAAAAAGGCAATCGCATATACCCAATATACTTGTGCAGGGATCATTCGAAGAAGTGACCGGCTCAGTAATTTCACACCACCGGCAGGTTTAAAGCGCACAGGTTCATATATTGAAAGGGCGGCCATGACCAGAATAACCAGTGAAACAGCGTATATCAAAAAAGGGTAGCGCCAGTGGATATCAGCCAGAAAGCCTCCGGTAGAAATAAAGATCAGGCCACCGGTAGAGGCGAAAGCCGCCTGATATCCCATGAAGGTACTGCGCTGCAGGCCTTCGAAATAATCGCCGATCAACGTAATGATGGCCGTCATGAGGGCACCTACCGCCACTCCCAAAAAAGCCCGGCCAAGCAGTATCAGGTAAATATTGTCAAGATAAGCACCTGTGGTTCCTGCCACCGCATAGAGGATCAGCGCAAACAGCAGGACTTTCCTCCGCCCCGACCAGTCGACAAAATAACCCGCCACCGGTGCCAGAATAGCGATAAACAAAGCAGGCAGGGTTAGGATCAGTTTGCTGAGCAACTCTGCATCAGGCAGGTGTCCGAAGGCACGGCTGATTTCAGGCAACGCGGGGGCTACAATGGCTCCTGCCATCACCGTCAGGGTACTGCCCAGTAAAAGTGTGGTCCGACGCAAACCTTCATGATCCCTCATCAAAAATGCCATCCCTTTGAAGTTTCAAACGTAGGGCAAAGGTAATTTTTTTCAAAAACCTTTTTCTCCAGCATCAATAAAGTCAATTTGTTTAATTTTTTTTAATTTTTATTAAACAAAATGATTGTTTGTTTGTATATATAATAGTAGAAAAATGATTCATCATATTAACACATTCAATATTACGAAATATCAACACTTTAAAATAACACAAAAATGAAAACCAAAATATTTGCACTGATGTTCATGGCAAGCATGCTCACCGGAACACTTGCCTCAGCGATGAACAGCAAAACCATCCTGACGTTCGAGACCCTCGACGGCAAAACCCTGGAAATGGAAATGTATGAGGAGATTCCGGTCCCTGACGACATGCCCGCATTGATTATTTCACCCTCTTCAGCCAATGTTTCCGACCCGGAAAACCATGATTTTTTCCAGGCGCTGATCATAAAAATACTGAAGCCGGAAACCGAAGACCCGCTGCCGGCTGTCATCAGGTAACAATACCTTCCGGACCGGCCATACGGGACGCTGCAACATCCCGGGCAGGTCAAGGTCATTAAAAAACATATTGCTTTATCCTTGCAGGGGCGGGTTTTTTTTATCTATGTTTCTTATTTTTGTATGTTACCCGGAGCCACAGCTTTGGGTAATGTTTGTATATTTCAAACCAAAAAGACCGAAACATGCCCCAAAAAGACCACACCCCGCCCCTGCTGAAAAAAAGCGTACAGATCATTGAACGCTACATCATCAAGACCCTGATCGCCCTGATGTCCATTTTGCTCGTTATTGCCACCATTGAACTGGCCTATGTCCTTGGAAAGTCCATATATGAGACCAGCGAGGAACACTTTATCATCAACCTTGATAACCTGATGACTGTATTCGGGGTTTTCCTTCTGGTCGTCATCGGCATTGAGTTGCTCGACACCATCAAGGTATATTTCCGCAAGCACGTAATTCACGTGGAAGTGGTCATGCTGGTGGCCATCATTGCCCTGGCACGCAAGGTGATTGTGATGGATTTTGACCAGTACGAAGGGGTAGAGAGCCTGGGAATAGCTGCCATTATCCTGGCCCTGGCAGGCGGGTATTTTCTGATCAAGAGAACCGGCGGATGCGATTTTTGGCCCAAAGAAACAGGTGAGGAGGAGTATGTGATCATTGAAGAAAAGATCAGCCGCGATGACGACCGGGTATTGGAGCGAAAAAAGATTGTCAGGAAGAAAAGTGAAGAAAACCTGATTTCCGGAACAGACAAGCAGCGGGCAGAACAAATGAAAGATCCGCGCATTGCGGAGCGGCCAAAAAAACGGGGGGACGCACCGGAAAAAACAGAATAAAACTGTTTTTTACCAATCTTTTATTACTTTCGCATCTTTCAATTGAATGAACAACCCCCGTAAAAGCATTCAATCATGGCCAGCCCAAATTCAACCAGATTTATTTTTGTTACAGGCGGAGTGACCTCCTCGCTTGGCAAGGGCATCATCTCAGCATCACTGGCCAAGCTGCTGCAAGCAAGGGGATACCGTGTGACCATTCAAAAGCTCGACCCTTACATCAATATTGATCCCGGCACCCTGAATCCTTACGAACACGGTGAGTGCTATGTAACCGAAGACGGGGCGGAAACAGACCTTGACCTTGGCCATTATGAGCGCTTTTTGAATATTTCCACTTCCCAGGCCAACAATGTGACCACAGGACGCATTTATCAGTCGGTCATTGAAAAAGAGAGACGGGGCGACTACCTGGGCGAAACCGTCCAGGTGATCCCGCACATCACCGACGAGATCAAATACCGCATTCAACTGCTGGGCGAAAACAACCAGTTTGATTTTGTGATCACCGAAATAGGCGGAACGGTTGGTGACATTGAATCACTGCCTTACATTGAGGCGATCAGGCAACTCAAGTGGGATATGGGTACGCGAAGCCTGGTCATTCACCTTACCCTGATCCCTTACCTGTCGGCTGCCAAAGAACTCAAAACCAAACCGACCCAACATTCCGTGAAAACCATGCTGGAATATGGGGTACAGCCGGATATACTGGTGTGCAGGACCGAAAAACATTTGAATGACGGCATCCGGAAAAAAATTGCCCTGTTCTGCAACGTGGATGCCTCATCGGTCATTGAGTCGATCGATACCGACAGCATTTACAAGGTGCCCCTGCTGATGCGTGAAGAGCGTCTTGACAGTGTGGTTCTGAAAAAAACCAGGGCATCGGCCCAGCGTCCTCCCAAGCTCAAAAGGTGGAAAAATTTCATCAAACGCCTTGAGTCTCCAAAAAGTACAGTTGAGATTGGATTGGTGGGCAAATACGTGGAACTGGTGGATGCCTATAAATCGATCATTGAATCCCTGATCCACGCCGGGACCGTAAATCACTGCAGGGTACTCTTGCGCCTGATCCATTCAGAACAGCTCAGTAAAGAAAATATCCTGGAGCAGACCAGGGGCCTGAAGGGCCTGATCGTAGCGCCCGGCTTCGGTGACCGGGGCATTGACGGGAAGATCGCGGCCATTTCTCATGCGCGCCAACACAACATCCCATTCTTTGGAATATGCCTGGGCATGCAGTGTGCCATGATTGAATTTGCCCGCAATGTATTGTTGATGCCCAGGGCCCACTCCACCGAGATGGATGCCCGGACCCCGGATCCCATCATCGACATCATGGAAGAACAAAAGAAGATCCACCTGAAAGGCGGCACCATGCGACTGGGATCCTATCCCTGCAAACTGACCGCTGCATCAAAGGCATACAGCATCTATGGTAAAGAAACAATATCGGAGCGGCACAGGCACCGCTTTGAGGTCAACAACAAATACCTTAAAGCTTTCGAACAGGGGGGGATGAAAGCCACCGGGTTCAATCCCGAAACCGGACTGGTAGAGATCATCGAGCTGGAGGATCATCCGTGGTTTATCGGTGTGCAATTCCATCCTGAATACAAAAGCACCGTTGACACACCCCATCCCCTGTTTATAGATTTTATCAGGGCAGCCAAAATCCTGACATAAAACAGCTCCCGGGCGCTTCAATTATTGAAGCATTTAGACTATCTTTGCAGTCGAATTAAAAATCCATCAGATGACGAGAGATAACATATTGGGAATGATCCTGATCGCCGTCATTATTATTGGCTATAGCATCTGGATGGCTCCCAGCGAAGAGGAACGTCTGGAGGCAAGAAGGATTCAGGACAGCATCGCTGCGGCCCAGCGTGCACAAGCCGAAGCACTCAGGGAAGCACAGGCTGCTGAAACCATTCAAGTGGAAGAAACATTGCCTGACCCTTCGGCCCCTTTGGATGCCCGGACTCTGGATTCCACTGAAGAGCAACGGCTCAGGGACAGGATGGGGTATTTTTCCGGCGCCGCCACCGGTGAAGAAGGCCTGATCACCCTTGAAAATGAAGTGCTTCGACTCAAAATCAGCAAGCAGGGCGGATATATCCATTCCGCTGAACCGGTCCGCTACAGAACCTATGATCAGCAACCCCTGGTGTTGTTTTCCGGCGAAGACGCCCGGTTTACCTTTCACTTTTTTTCAGGCAACCGGAATGTCTCCTCCGAAAACCTGTTTTTTACAGCCTACCTGAACAATCGCCCCCTGAGGCCCGACCAGGAAATCAGGATCGACGAACATGAGTCGATGCAGTTTGCCATGCGGGCATACAGCGACTTTCACACAGCCCAAAACCCCAGCTACATCGAATTTGTATACGGGATCAGCGGTGATGACTACATGCTTGATTTCGACATCCATTTTATAGGGATGCAGCAAGCCATTGCGTCCAACACCACGTTTCTGAACCTTGACTGGCAGGCGAAACTATTGCGTCTTGAAAAGAACAGGCAGAATGAACAGAACAACACCACCATCTATTATAAATACGTGCGTGATGAGGTGTCCCGTTTACGGCCCACCAGGGATGGTTCTGAGAGGTTGACGACCAGCGTGCGGTGGATCTCTTTCAAACAGCAGTTTTTTTCCTCAACCCTGATTGCCAAAGAAGGCTTTGCCGGGGCAGACATTAACTCCAGCGTACTCGGGGAAGATGAAGAGGACTTTTTGAAGACCATGTCGGCATCCATCACCCTGGAATACGATGCCCGCACCGACAACCGCTACCCCTTGCAATGGTTTTTTGGTCCCAATGACTACCGTTTGCTGACATCATATGACCTCGAACTGGAAAGACAGATCCCACTGGGATGGGGATTTTTCCTTACTTCATGGATCAACCGTTTTGCGGTGATCCCCATTTTCAGCTTCCTGGATGGCTTTGACCTGAATTATGGCATCATCATTTTAATTCTGACAGTCCTGCTTAAAATCGTGTTGCTGCCCATTGCATTCAAGACCTATTTTTCCCAGGCCAAAATGCGCCTGCTCAAACCGGAAATAGAAGAAATCAGCAAAAAGTTCCCCAAGAAAGAGGATGCCATGAAAAAACAGCAGGCAACCATGGCACTCTACAAGAAAGCGGGTGTAAACCCCATGGCGGGATGCATCCCGATGTTGCTGCAACTTCCCATACTGATTTCCCTGTTCCGTTTCTTTCCGGCATCTATTGAGTTGCGCCAGGAAGGATTCTTATGGGCCGACGACCTGTCTTCCTACGACTCGATCCTCGACCTGCCGTTTACCATCCCGTTCTACGGCGACCATGTCAGCCTGTTTACCCTCTTGATGGCCGGATCAATGATCATTTACACGCATATGAACTCCCAGATGATGAGTTCCAGTAGCCAGATGCCGGGAATGAAGACCATGATGTATTTCATGCCGGTCATGCTTCTGGGGATATTCAATAGTTTTGCCTCCGGCCTGAGTTATTATTATTTCCTGGCCAATGTGATCACGTTCGGACAAATGTTTCTGTTCCGCAGTTTTATCGACGAAGATGCCCTTCATGCCAAAATGCAGGAGCACAAAAAGAAGCCCGTAAAAAAATCCAAATGGCAAAAAAGGATGGAGGAACTGGCCAAACAGCAGGAAGCGCAGCGGAGCAGGAAGAAGAAGTAGGAAGAAGTAATTAGTGTTTAGTATTTAGTAATTAGTGGTTATTGTTTGGTGTTTAGTAGTAATTTTGTGGATGATCTTTTAAACATAAGTCCGGTGGATGGGCGGTACGGGGAGGTGACAGAACCGTTGCGCATGGTCTTCTCTGAACAGGCCCTCATGCGCTACCGTGTGTTGGTGGAAGTGGACTATTTCATTGCCCTTTGCAAGATCCCCCTCCCCCAGCTTCGTGATATCCCCCCGGGTGGGTTGGAGAAAATCAGAAAAATTGCCGCCGGTTTCTCCAATGCAGATGCCCAAAGGATCAAACAGATCGAACAAACCACCAGGCACGACATCAAAGCTGTAGAATATTTCATCAGGGAACGCTTTGACGAACTGGGGCTGGGCAGCTACAAAGAATTTGTGCATTTTGGCCTCACCTCGCAGGATGTGAACAATACGGCCATGCCCATGATGCTGAAACAAGCCATGGAATCTGTCCTGTATCCTGCTTTGGAGGAACTGCTCGACACACTGCGCGAACTTTCCAACAAATGGTTGCACATCCCCATGCTGGCACACACCCACGGGCAACCAGCCTCCCCAACCACCATGGGCAAAGAGATCATGGTGTTTTACGAACGGCTCAACATCCGGAGACAAGATTTGAAAGGCATTCCGTTTCCAGCCAAGTTTGGCGGGGCAACCGGCAATTTCAACGCCCACCACATTTGTTATCCGGAAATCGATTGGGTGTCTTTTGCCAATGAATTTTGCATATCGCTTGGTCTCAAAAGATCGCAAATCACCACCCAAATCGACCATTACGACGGCCTGGCGGCGCTATTCGATGGGATGAAGCGTTTATGTACTATATTGCTCGATCTGGACAGGGATTTCTGGACATATATCTCGATGGATTATTTCAAACAAAAGATCGTGGATGGTGAGGTCGGGTCATCGGCCATGCCTCACAAGGTCAACCCCATTGATTTTGAAAATGCAGAGGGCAATGCAGGCATCGCCATTGCCCTGTTTGAGCACCTCTCGGCCAAACTGCCGGTAAGCCGCCTGCAAAGAGACCTCAGCGATTCCACTGTATTGCGCAATACCGGCCTCCCCCTGGGGCACATGCTGATTGCATTGAAAGCCACCCGCCGGGGGCTTGTGAAGATCAGCCTTCATGAGGAAAAAATTCACCGCGACCTGGAAGACAACATGGTTGTGGTGGCTGAGGCCATACAACATTTGCTGAGAACCCTGGGATACCCGGATCCTTATCGGGCGCTGAAAGCACTGACCAGGAAAAACAAACCCGTAACCAAAGAAACATTGCATCAGTTCATTGATCAACTCGACATTGACCAGGAACAAAAAGAAAAGCTGAAGCGCATCAACCCGTTTAATTATACCGGGATCATTCCCAAACCCATCGAATAAGCCATACCCCTGCACCACCATGCGAAATTTCAGAAAGATTCTCAAATACATCATTCCCTACTGGTCAAGGGTTTCGCTGAACGTTATCTTTAATTTCCTGGCGGTGGTATTCTCCCTTTTCAGCCTGACGATGGTGATCCCGTTTTTGAGCATCCTGTTTCAAACACAGCAGGAGGTGTATGAACTGATGCCTCTGCGGATGAACTATGACGCCATCATCAACAATTTCTATTATTACCTGCATTTGATGATCACCCGTTATGGAGAGGTGACTGCACTGACATTCATCAGCTTGCTTGTGGTGATTGCCAGCCTGCTCAAAAACGGTTTCAGGTACCTTGCCCTGTATCACCTGGCGCCGGTACGAAACGGCGTCGTGCAGGATATGCGCAACGACATTTACAAGAAAACACTTGACCTGCCCCTCGCCTATTATTCCCAGGGACGTAAAGGGGACATCATTTCAAGGATGACCAATGATGTATACCAGATTGAAATAAGCATCATCCATTCCCTGGCCATGGCATTTCGCGATCCCATGACCATTGTGGTATATATGGCGTGGCTCATGGTCATGAGTTCACAACTCACCTTGTTTGTCCTGGTGCTGCTTCCCATTGCCGGCTTTATCATCGGGCGTGTTGCCAAATCGTTGAAACCCACCGCTCTCATCAGCCAAAGCAAACTGGGCATGATCCTTTCGGTAATGGAGGAAACGCTCACAGGCCTTCGCATCATTAAAGCATTCAATGCCGAAGAAAAGATGCGGCAACGTTTTGTGAGCCTGAACAGATTATACACGCGCATCATGAACAAGCTGTACCGCAGGCAGGAACTGGCTTCACCTTTGAGTGAGTTTATGGGCACAAGCGTATTTATTGTGATCCTGATGTTCGGGGGGGCAATGGTTTTGTCGGGGGGTACTTCCCTGGCGCCTGAAGCGTTTATCGGCTACCTGGCCATTTTCTCACAGATCATCCAGCCGGCAAAGAACTTTTCAAAGGCCTGGTACAATGTACAGAAAGGCCTTGCTTCGGCTGAGCGGATCGACAAAGTGCTCTCTGAAGAAGTATCCATCACCGACAGCCCCGATGCCAGGCCAAAACACGAATTCAAGTCCGGCATCACTTTCAGGAACGTAAGTTTCCGCTACGAAAACACCTATGTTTTGAAAGACATCAGCATCCGGATTGACAAAGGTCGGAAAGTAGCCCTGGTCGGACAATCCGGTGCCGGGAAATCGACATTTGTTGATTTGATTCCCCGTTTTTTTGAAGTGGATGAAGGGGAGATCAGCATGGATGGCATTCCAATCAAGCAGATCAGAATCAAAGACCTGCGCAAGCTGATGGGTAATGTAAACCAGGAACCCATCCTGTTTAACGACACCTTTTACAACAACATTGCTTTCGGTGCCACAGATGTTTCTGATGAAGCCGTCATCAGGGCCGCAAAAATTGCCAATGCGCACGATTTTATCATGGAAAGCCCCCAGGCATACCACACAAACATAGGCGACGGCGGCGGAAAACTTTCGGGAGGACAGAAACAGCGGATAAGCATCGCACGGGCCATTTTGAAAAACCCGCCCATACTGATACTCGACGAGGCCACCTCGTCGCTGGATACGGAATCAGAAAAGCTGGTCCAGGAGGCCCTTAAAAATGTGATGGAAAACCGCACATCCATTGTGATTGCCCACCGGCTGTCGACCATCATCCATGCAGACCTGATTTGTGTCATGCACGAAGGGCGCATTGTGGAAACCGGGACTCACCAGGAATTGCTGAAAAAAAATGGCATTTATAAAAAACTCCACAGCTTGCAAATGTTCTCCTGAATCAACATTGTTTGAATGACTAAATCTTTTGTTTTTATGCGTTTTCACTGCCCTGTTTGTTTAATTGCCATTGCCATCTGCTTTATTTCATTTCAGGCCACTGCCCAGGCCCCGCTTCCAAAATGGATGACAGAAGCAGAACGCGCCATTTACGGAGATTATAAAAAAGGGCTCCCGGAACCTGCAAACATCACCCCGCCCGAAAACCCGCCCAGGACACCCGCAGAATTTGAAGAAACCAGCGCCATCATCATTACCTGGGCTTCCTACAGTTCAGAACTGAGGGAAATAGTAAGACACGCCCAAACTGCCGCAAGCGTCTACATCATCACCTCAAACCCCATTTGGGTGGAAAATTACCTTGTTTCGGGCAACGTGGCCATCAACAACATCGATTTTATTGAAGTACCGTTTAACTCCGTGTGGGTGAGGGATTACGGGCCGCAAAGCGTTTATCTTAACGGCACAGACGACCTGGCTTTCATCGACTGGGATTATAACCGCCCAAGGCCATACGACAATATGGTTCCCAAATTGCTCGCCGAACACTTCGATTTACCTGTATACCAGATGGCATATGATTCAAACCTGCTGACTGCGACCGGTGGCAACTTTATGACCGACGGACAGGGCACCGGGTTTTCTTCAAGCCTGATACTGGCAGAAAACACACACCTGAGCGAAGAGCAGATCGACCAGGTAATGTATATGTACAAAGGGATAGGCCGGTACATCAAAATGGATGAACTGCCCTTTGACAACATTTCGCATCTCGACATGCACATGAAACTGCTTGATGAAGAAACCCTTCTTGTGGGAGAGTTTCCGGAAGGAATATCTGACGGCCCCTTCATTGAGGCCAACCTGGAGTATCTGGCAAGCAACCATCTGTCATGTTACGACCGGCCATTCAACATCATCAGGATCCCCATGGCTCCGAGCCCAACGGGCAACTATCCACCCAATGCGCACTATCGGACTTATACCAATTCCCTGATAGTGAACAACCTGGTTTTGGTGCCGGTATACGGATCCTACCTGGACGATGTGGCCCTGGAAATATACCAGGAAGCCATGCCCGGATACGAAATCATCGGGATCAACATGAACAATGTGATCTCTGCCAGTGGCGCCATACATTGCAT
>PWON01000198.1 GCA_003557385.1 Bacteroidales bacterium
CGCCACTGTTCTGGTAGCTTCTTTCCCAGTTGTCGCAGGTGTTGTCAAACACATATACCTGCCGCGCACCGGCTTTAAGGCAATCTTCCACAATGGCACCCACCAGGGCCGGGTTGGTGTTGGCTGCCCGCTCAGGCGGCACGTCCCAACTGGCATTGGGTTTCAGCACGACGGTTTGTCCGGGTTTTACATAAAGCCCCAGACCCCCCATCTCCTCCATAGCCCGCCGGAACATCTCCACGGGTTCACCCCCGCGTACGGCAACCAGGTCATAATTTCCCGGTCCGGCAGGCTTGTTTCCTGCGGCAAATGCAGGGATCCTGCCCAGGGTTGAAGCATATAAACTACCCAAAGCGCTGTAAATAAATCCTCTTCTTAAAAACTGCCTTCTGTCCATGGTGAATGTATTTATGTTTCTGCATACAAAAATATACTTTTACGCTTCTTTTTATTATTTTTGATGCCGGAGTTTGCCTTGAAAGGGCTTATTTATAATGAGTTTAAGCACTAATGTGCGTGCGAACTGTTTTGCACGGCATGTTTTTGCCCCAAAAAAATCTTTCGTATGCTTTCACAACATTCCGGACAGGTCATTTCATTAAAAAGGTCCAATACACGGGCGATTTTGTTTGATGTGTTTGCCCTGGCATTTATTTATCTTGTGCCCACCATGTCGCATTTGCTGAGTATCAAATTGTACATGCTGGAACCTATGCGGATCATGGTGATCCTGGCCATGGTGCATACACGGCGCGAAAACGCCTGGATCCTTGCCCTGACACTGCCATTTTTCTCTTATTTTATTTCCGCCCATCCAGTACTGGTCAAGTCCGGCCTCATTGCCATTGAACTTACGGTCATGGTATTTGTGTTTCATTTGCTGATGCAGCGCATACACAGGCTGGGAGCCATCTTTGCCAGCATCTGGATCAGCAAGTTGTTGTATTATGGGTTGAAATATATGGCCATTACCACCGTGTTGCCCGCAGAACCACTGGTAGGTACACCCCTGTTGCTGCAATTGATTACCACCCTGGCTTTCAGCCTGTATGTTTTTATGATGTTGAAAGACCAATAAGGAAGGCTTCGTTGCCATACGGATTGTTTTTCCATGTTATACTGAAAAAATATTATTCATGATAATCCTTGGGAATTGCATCCTGTCGGACGAGTTGTATGAAGAAACCTTTGTTTGTGATTTGCCTGCATGCAAAGGTGGCTGTTGTGTGGAAGGGGATGCCGGTGCGCCTCTTTTGGAGGAGGAATGCCAGTTGTTGGAGGAAATTGCGGGCCGGGTGGCCCCGTTTATGCTCCCGCAAGGTCGCGATGCAATTGAAAAACAAGGGCATTGGGTCAGGGACAATGACAACGAGACGACCACCCCGCTGGTTGATGGAAAACAGTGTGCCTATGCTTATTTTGACGGCGAGGGAATAGCACGGTGTGCCATTGAATGTGCCTTCGAAGCCGGCCTGATTGACTTTCAAAAACCCATCTCCTGCCATTTATACCCCGTACGCATAAAACAATATCCAACATATGATGCCCTGAACTATCACCGGTGGCCTGTATGCAATTGTGCCCGTGCAAAAGGCAAGAAACTAAAGGTCAGGGTATATCGTTTTGTGGAAGATGCCCTTGTACGCAAATACGGCCGGGATTGGTACAGCGAACTTCAGACCTATCTTGATTATGCCAGGAAAAGGTACGGCTGAGCCTGGAAAAGCCAACAGCCAAAAGCCAACAGCCAAAAGCCAACAGCTAACATCCAAGTCGCTCAACCGCCCCCTGGATCCTGCGGATCACTTCTTCCTTGCCAAGTACGGACATGATTTCCTTCACCTCCGGGCCGCGGCCGGCACCTACCAGTGCAAGGCGCAACGCGGGCATGACCTGGCCGGCAACGATTTCATTTTCCTCCATGAATGCATGCAGGGTGTTGTCTATTTGACTGGGTTCAAAGGGTTCTGTAAACTGTAGTTTATCATTTAGTTGAAGCAGGATACCCGGGGTATTGGCTTTCCATTTCTTTTTGGCGAATTTTTCATCGTAACGATCCGGAGCCTCAAAAAAGAAGGCTGCCTGATCCCATAATTCGTGTACAAAGTCAACCCTGTCGCGCACCAGTGAAATGATTTTTGCCAATTTTTCAATGGAGGCCTGGTGTCCATGTTTCTTGATTTGTTCACCAAATAGCATGGCGATGCGTTCCGGATCTTTTTGCTGCAGATATTGATGGTTAAACCATTTGGCTTTTTCAGGGTCAAAGCGCGCCCCTGATTTACCCACTCTTTCCAGGGAGAAGGCTTCAATCAGTTCATGCATGCCAAATATTTCCTGTTCTGTTCCGGGGTTCCATCCCAACAATGCAAGCATGTTCACAAAGGCCTCAGGAAAATATCCACTTTCCCTGTAACCCGGCGAAACTTCTCCCGAGGATGGATCTTTCCATTCGAGCGGGAATACCGGGAATCCAAGTCTTTCGCCATCCCGTTTGCTGAGTTTCCCATGTCCGTCCGGTTTCAAAAGCAGGGGCAGGTGGGCAAATTCAGGCATGCTTTCTTCCCAACCCAGAAATTTGTAAAGGAGCACATGCAGCGGGGCCGATGGCAGCCATTCTTCCCCTCGGATCACATGGGTGATCTTCATCAGGTAATCATCCACCACGTTGGCCAGATGGTAGGTGGGCATGCCGTCGCCCTTGAACAACACCTTGTCGTCAAGCAGCCGGCTGTCTACCCTGACCTGGCCGCGGATCAGATCGTTCACCAGCACTTCCTGGCCTTCCGGGATTTTTATGCGTATCACAAAGGCTTCGCCTGCATCGATCCGGCGGTTCACTTCGCCGGGGGAGAGGGTGAGCGAGTTGTTCATTTGCATGCGAGTCTGGCTGTCGTATTGTGGGTTTCCGCTCTTGTTTGCTTCGAGGCGTTTGCGCATGGCTTCCAGTTCCTCCGGGGTGTCGAACGCATAATATGCATGTCCGTTGCTGATCAATTGCAGGGCATATTCCCTGTACAGATCTTTTCGCTCCGATTGCCGGTAGGGTCCATAGGGTCCGCCGGCGCCTGGCCCTTCATCGTGATATATGCCGCTCCACTTGAGCGATTCTGTGATATATTCCTCGGCGCCCGGCACAAAACGGTTTTGATCAGTGTCTTCGATGCGAAGCAAAAAAGCACCCTGGTGTTTTTTTGCAAACAGGTAATTATACAAAGCCGTCCGAACGCCCCCTATATGCAAAGGGCCGGTCGGACTGGGCGCAAACCTCACTCTTACACTCATGTCGATTATCTTAGAAAGTAAAAAATTTCTCTAACGTAACCACTCAACCTCTCAAAATAACACTACAAACAACCAATTATATACTACCAATTACTAATTACTAAATACTAATTACTTCTTCTTCACAAACCCCTCCCACTCATCCAACACCTTTCCTTTCAGCACTCTGGGAAACTTGTTCTGGGCACCCTCTTTTCCTTTCATGCGCATCCAATCGTAGAAAACCTTCGACGGAAGAACCTGCACAATGACATCTTTTATGGCGGCAATCCGTTCGACCCGGTAATCGTCGTTCAGGATCTTAAGGTTTTCGTCTATTTTGGTTTTCAGTTCTTCCGATTCCACCTTGTTGTCTGTACCAATAAACCACTTGTGGGCAAACATGGAACCATGCTCAACACCTGCCACGGTAAATTCACGGACTTCAATATTCAGTTGGTCCTCGGCCATTTTAACCGCCATGTTCATATTCTCGACCGACATGTGTTCGCCGCACAAGTTCAAAAAATGTGTGGTGCGGCCTGTAATGACAACTTCATTTCTTTTCAGGTCGGTAAATTTGATCACGTCGCCAATGATATACCTCCATGCACCGGCACATGAACTAATCAACAGCGCATATTCCTTTCCTTCATTTACCTCTGATATGGTAAGTGTATTGACCCCCTCGCGCAAATTGCCCTGTGCGTCAAAATGATTAGAGTCAAAGGGGATAAATTCAAAAAACAGGCCGTTGTCGAGACTCAATTGCATTCCTTCTGTGTCGGGCCGGCTCTGAAAGGCGATAAAGCCTTCAGAGGCCAGGTAGGTTTCAATATATGTGAGTGGTTTGCCTAACAGCTTTTCGAAACCCCTGACATATGGACCAAAAGAAACACCGCCATGCACAAAAATCGACAGGTTGGGCCAAATCTCATGGATGTGTTTGAGTTGATAATGATCGATGATCTTTTCAAGCAGGATCTGCCACCAGGCAGGAACGCCAACGATGACCCCTATGTCCCAGTCTTTGGCCTTGGCAACAATTTCATTGAGTTTGGTCGGCCAATCCCTTTCTTTGGAAATGCGTTTGCCCGGCTTATAAAAATGCTGAAACCAGAACGGGATGTTTTTGGTGGTTATGCCGGACAAATCACCTTCAAAATAGGTTCCGTTGTATTGCAAATGGGTGCTGCCACCCAGCATCAATATCCCTTTTTCATAAAATGATTTCGGAAAATGATACCGGGCAAGAGAAAAGATCTGTTTTACGCTTGTTTTTTTAATGGCCCGCAACATGGTGCCGGTTACGGGAATTTGTTTGGAAGATGCTTCGGAGGTGCCCGAGCTGAGGGCAAAATATTTTACTTTCCCGGGCCAGCATACATAGGGTTCGCCGTTCAGGGTCCTGTACCACCAGTCCCTGAATATGGTATTGTAATCGTGAATGGGAACCGTTTCTTTAAACCGGGTAATCGGATCACTGCTTTTCAGGATCTCATAAAAACCATAATGTTCGCCAAAAGCAGTGCTGCTGGCTTTTTTCAACAACTTCTTCAGCTCTTTCTTTTGTGCCCTGGCAGCATTCCTGGTCTGGAAAATTGCGGGCATTTTACTGCGAAGCTCAATGGCGCGTTTTATAACTGAACCTAAAATGGGCATTATAGGATGGTTTTCTGTTTTATTGTTTGTATGAACTGTCAATCAATCATTCTGCCTGGTCAGCCGATCTGGCTGATCCATCCCTTAACCTCTTCCGGTCCGGGTGCTGGAATGTCGAGTTTATGTTTCTTTCTTAAACCGCATAACTGGTTAAATACCTTGTTGGGATTGGCTTCCTTGAGTGTTTTCAAGTCGTTGTATCCAGCCTGCAGCAACAAACCGGCCCAGGGTTCGGGAATGCCTGCCCCGGCAAATATATCGCCCGACTGGGTTGTTGTCCCGCTTCGTTCCGGGCGCATTTGCGGGAAAAACAACACATCCTGTATGCTGTGCTTGTTGATCAGGATCATGGCAAGCCTGTCAATGCCAATCCCAAGACCTGCCGTCGGGGGCATACCGGTCTCAATCGCCCTTAGAAAGTCTTCGTCAAGCACCATGGCTTCAGGGTCTCCGCGCCGGCCCAGCTCCAATTGTTCTTCAAAGCGGGTCCGCTGATCAATGGGGTCATTCAACTCGCTGAAGGCATTGCAGATCTCCTTGCCGTTGCAAATCGCTTCAAAACGTTCCACCAATCCTGGTTTGCTGCGGTGTTTTTTGGCCAGGGGAGACATCTCTATGGGGTAGTCGGTGATGAAGGTCGGTTGTATAAGAAATGGTTCACACTTCTGTCCGAAAATTTCGTCGATGAGTTTGCCCCGGCCCATGGTATCATCGATTTCCACACCGCTTTTATGTGCAAATTTCCTGACGCCATCTTCATCCATCTGCGAAATATCCGTGCCGGTAAAGTGTTCGATGACCCCATACATGGAATGGCGTTTCCATGGGCGTTTAAAGCTGATGGCCTGATCTTCCACCAAAATGCTTGTTGTTCCGTGAAGGTCCTGTACGATCTTTTCCACCATTTCTTCCACCAGGTCCATCATCCACTCATAATCCTTATAGGCCACATACAATTCCATCTGCGTAAATTCCGGGTTATGATAACGGCCCATGCCTTCGTTGCGGAAGTCTTTGGCAAATTCAAATACTCCTTCATACCCCCCGACTATCAGACGTTTGAGATAAAGTTCGTTGGCAATGCGAAGGTACAACGTGGTGTCGAGTTTGTTGTGATAGGTCTTGAATGGTTTGGCCGCTGCCCCGCCATAAATGGGTTGCAAAACCGGTGTTTCCACTTCCAGGTAGTCTTTCTCCAAAAGAAACATACGCATGCTTTGGATAAGTTTTGCACGCCGGCGGAACACTTCCCGCACTTCCGGGTTTACGATGAGGTCGAGATGACGCTGCCGGTATCGTTGTTCAGGGTCGGTAAATGCGTCATACACCTTGCCGTCCTTCTCTTTGACAACGGGCAGTGGACGCAACGACTTGCACAGGATTTTGAATTCCTTTACGTGTATGGTTGTTTCGCCCATTTTTGTGATAAACACAAAGCCGGTGACCCCGATGATATCCCCGATGTCCAACAAACGTTTGAACACTTTATTGTACATCGCTTTATCTTCGCCCGGGCAAACTTCATCGCGGTTGAAGTAAAGCTGTATGCGGCCGGTCTCGTCCTGCAGTTCCGCAAAAGAAGCGCTGCCCATGATACGGCGGCCCATGATCCGGCCGGCAATCCGGACATCCTGGTAGAGGCTGTTGTCGGCGGGGAACTCATCCAGTATCTGTTTGGCCCTGGCATTGACTTCGTAAGTTTCGGCAGGGTAGGGATCTATCCCCAGCGCACGCAATTCTTCGAGCGCTTCGCGGCGTATGGCCTCCTGTTCACTGATCGTTGGATTCATTATCAAGAGCGTTGTTATGATGTGCAAAGGTAATAAATACTCCAAATCATTACTTTTGCATTGGATACACCCGGTGTTATAAAAACAGCTTGATGGCAGCAAAAAAGAAACAGAAGACGAAACCCCTGCTCGGGCAGGTTGAAA
>PWON01000101.1 GCA_003557385.1 Bacteroidales bacterium
GCCGAAGCAGGAAGTGAAATGGCGACCGGGGCCCTTCTGAAAGCAGGGAGGGCATATTTTGCCGGAACATAGAACGGCATATTGCCCTGAAAGCAGGGAGGGCATATTTTGCCGGAACATAGAACGGCATATTGCCCTGAAAGCAGGGAGGGCATATTTTGCCGGAATATAGCACGGTACAGTGCACAGAAACGTCAATACAAACAAGTAAACCGAACAAATACAACACAATGATCACCAATAAAGCACAGGTAATACAGGTCATTAAGTCCCATCCGGGTGAATTCGCAGAGGTAAAAAACCCATCCTATGTGCATCCGTCCGTTGAATTTTATCCCCTGGCCGACCGGATCAAGCGGCTGCAGTCACTGAAGGCTGTCTTTATGGACATGGACGGCACCACCACCACCACGGAAGTGTTGTGCATCCATTCCCTGGAAAGCATGCTCAGGAAAATGAGCGGAAAGCATAGCAGGGAAGCATGGCCCGGGCTTGACCACCGGGATGACCTGGCCCACATCATCGGCAACAGCACCACAAAACACGTGGAGTATCTGCTGATAAAATACGGGCACATGCTGGATCACGCGCAATTGGTCCGTTCCTTCTTTGCAGCTGCGCAACACACCCTGTGTCACGGCGTAGACGCACAGCGGAAGCGTGAGGTGATCGAAAACCTGCATAAGCTAAAACTCGGTAGCGCCATCGCAGACATTGAACAGGGAGCAGACACGGATCGCCTGTTGAATACCTGCGGATCCCTGGCCGGACCAAACGATTTTGCCACCAGGGTGGGCATGGGTATTGACATCTATTACGATTGTTACCACCGGATCCTGTCGCTGCTTAAGGAAGGAAAAACCGACACAGTGCAGCGCCAGGTATTCGGCGACAGTGCCCCGGGGCAGGACCTCATTTCGCCCATGCCGGGAATTGCTGTGCTTATCCCCCTGGTCAAGGGCTGGCTTGGAAGTGATGCCGGCCTTCTGGCAGACCGGCTGTGTGATGATTACACCAAAAGCACAGGAAAAGGGATGCAGGGCCGGGACAGGGATGCCTGTGCAAAAAAAATCTCAGGAATGGGTGCCGCATTCGAAAAACAACCCCTGAAGCTGGGGCTGGTAACCTCTTCCATCCGGTACGAAGCCGACATTGTGGTCCGGGAAGTATTGCAGGTGATGGGCCGTGTGATTGAAGAAAGTCCGCTGGACCGGGCAAAAAAAAGACGTATCCTGCAGGCTTACCAGGATTACAACCGGGTATACGATGCTTTTGTAACAGCCACCGATTCAAGTGAGATCAGGCTGAAGCCGCATCGCGACCTTTACAGCATTGCACTGCATAAAGCCGGCATCATGCCCTGCGACTTCGACAAGGTAGCCGGCTTTGAAGACAGCCAGAGCGGCACCATTGCCATCAGGGCTGCCGGCATCGGCTGTTGCATAGCCGTGCCATTTGCCCAGACTTCGGGGCACAACCTGGATGCTGCCGCCCACGTGTTGACCGGTGGCATTCCGCAAGCCATCATTGATTACAATCTTTTTGCCGAATAAGCCACTGACATGCAACATAAAAAAAACATTTTCCACATCATCTCCAACACCCACTGGGACCGCGAGTGGCGTTTTCCTTTTCAGCGCAACCGCCAGATGCTGGTCGACATGATGGATGCCGTGCTCCACATCCTGGAAACAGAACCCGGATACCGTGCCTTTCACCTGGACAGCCAGAGCATCGTCCTGAAAGATTACCTGGAGGTAAAACCACAGAACAGGGAGCGGATCAGGGAACTTACCGGGGCCGGACGCCTGCTGCACGGACCATGGTATATTTTGCCCGACACCTTCCAGGTTGGTGGGGAGAACCTGATCCGCAACCTGCTGCTGGGCCATAAAACCAGCCGGAACTGCGGGGGTGTTTCAAAGATCGGATATTCCCCTTTCTCATGGGGTCAGATCTCCCAGTTGCCACAGATCTACAAAGAATTCAACATCAACCTGGTCATGTTTTACCGTGGCATCAACGCCCTTGACAGTCCGAAGGCGGAATTCCTCTGGGAGGGGGCCGACGGCACCACCCTGTTGTCTTCGCGTTTCAGCACCATGCCGCGCTACAATTTTTATTTTTACATCTACCGGCCTGTGATCCATAACGAAGAGGTGCACGACCTGGAATATGACTGGCAAAAAGGGGGCACTCCCTTTCACTTTGCCGACCGGATGCAATCCGGCGAAGACTATTTCATCATCTCACCGCATACGGGTTATTATCCCGAAAACATTGTTCCCCAGGTAAAAAAGATCGTGGAAGATCAGGCCGGTGACTTCACCACGCCACACATCATCTGGATGGAAGGTCACGATTCTTCCGGTCCAAACCGGCAAACCGTTGATATCATCCGCGATATCCGCAAACAACTGCCAGGCCTTGAGGTGCGGCATTCCACCCTGGAAGAATATGCAGACTGCCTGGCCCGGTCGGTAGAACCGGAAAAACTCAGCAAGGTTGGCGGCGAACGCCGCAGCAGCCAGAACAACCACCGCTGCGGAAACCTTTTCGGATACACCACCTCTGCCCGCATGTACCTGAAACAGGCCAACTTTGATGCCGAACGCTGGATACAATATTATGCGGAACCATTCAATATTTTTTCAGCCGTCATGGGACGCGACATCCGGGACAACTATCCGGACATGGCCTGGGAACTGATCATTCAAAATGCTGCCCACGATTCCATAGGGGGTTGTTCGCTCGATCGCATCCACCAGGATATGATGGTACGCTATGGCCACTCGGTGGAGATTTCCAGGGGTATTTTTGAACGTTCACTCAAGGCCATGCTTCCCCGCTTGAACACCCGTGGCTTCAAAAGCGCCGGGAATCACTCCATTTTTGTGACTGCCGTCAACGCCACGAATTTTGAGCGGCACGACACGGTGGAAGCCTTTGTGGACATCCCAAAAACCATGGATCAGGGGAGTGTCAAAATTACGGATGACTCCGGCCGCACAATGGAAACAGATGTCATTGCGCGCTACCCGCACCAACCCATTTTGGAACAGATGATCAACCGGCCCATGTATTTCGACATGGTGCGTTATCATATGTATCTTCACGTGCGGAATGTACCCGGTTTCGGAATGAAAGCATTTCTGGCAGAACCGGAGGCTGCCGGAACCGGGGCTGCATCTGCAAGAGAAAAAACCCACGAAAACATCCTGGAAAATGATTTTCTGAAAGCCGTCGTGCAGGCGGACGGCAGCCTGTCTGTCATGGACAAACGCAACGACGTCCTGTATGAAGAGGTGGCCTGGTTCGAAGACCATGGCGAGGCCGGACATGCATGGGTGCACGAACGGATGGATCCCACGGTGTCGACCCGCAACACGAAGCCTGAGATCAGGAGAAGTTTTACCGGCAATACATACCAAGAGATCACCATGGTCCATGAAATGATGCTTCCAAAAGACCTGGAAGCGCGCCGCCACACATCGCCGGAAATGTTGTCGAACAAACTGGAAATGCGTGTGGGTTTGGGTAAGACAGACCGGCACCTGAACATTAAAATAAAGCTGAACAATGTGTCAGAAAGCCACCGGCTGCGCCTGATGATCCCCACAGGGATCCGCGCCACCCATTCGCACGGCGAGGGTCAGTTCGATGTGGTGGCCAGGAGCCTGGAAAGGCCCGACACATCCGCCTGGGTTGAACAACCCATGTATGATTACCCCATGCACCATTTTGTAGATGTATCGGACGGACAAAAAGGGCTGGCCATACTGGCAGACGGGCTGAAAGAATATGAAGTGCTTCCCGATAAAAACAACACACTGGCCATCACCCTTTTGCGCACGTTTGAATACCGCATAAACCCGGCCGCACCCCAGGCATACCCGGATGAAAAAGGGGCGCAGATGCCTGGCGAACAGGAATACCGGCTTGCATTGTATCCCCATGCCGGCGACTGGCAGCAGGGACAGGTTTACCGGGAGGCCTTCCTGTTCAATTATCCCCTGCGCCTGGTGCAGTCGGGACAGCTTTCAGGAAGTGGAGGCGCACAGGTCCGGATGATGAACATTGAACCTGAAGATTTGGTGTTCAGCACATTGAAGAAACCGGAGTCGGGCGGACATACACAGATGGTGCTTCGGTTGTATAACCCGACCAAAGAGCGGATCAAAGGCAGGGTGTCCTTCGCCTTCTCCCTGGCCCGGGTGCAATCCATCAGCCTTGAGGAACAAGCCCGTGAAGCGTTGCCGGTTGAAAGCGGGAATGCTTTCCGGGTTGCTGTGCCGCCAAAAAAGATTGCGGCTTATTTGATTGAATGGCGTTCATAACTTTTTTACCATGATAAAAAACAGATACGGATATTTTACGGATGATTTCAGGGAGTTTGTGATCACCAGGCCGGATACGCCCCGGCCGTGGTTCAACTATATGTGGAACAACAAATATGCCGGGCTGGTTTCGCATACCGGAGGCGGATTTTCCTTTATGGAGACCCCCCGCGACAACCGGATATCACGCATGCGTTACAATTGCCTGCCCTGGGACAGACCGGGACGCTATATTTTACTTAAAGACACTGAAACAGGCGATTACTGGTCGTTGAGTTGGGCCCCGACCATCGACCGGAAATACGATCACTACCAGGCCCGGATCGGGCAGGGATATACCACCATCATCACAGAATGTCAGGGCATCCGCGCCGAACTCACCTATTTTGTGCCGCGCGACAACACATGCGAAATATGGAAAGTTCGCCTGCAAAACACCAGCAGACGCAAACGCCGGCTGCAGGTATATGCCTTCCAGGAGCTTATGATGGGCAATGCACTGAACGACATCGTCAACCAGCCCAACGACAAACATTTTACCGACATCCGGTTCAATAAGGACACCCGGTGTCTGGAAGCCACACGCCGGTATTGGGTGCTGAACAAAAAATCAGCCTCCGTGGAACAACCCAACATCGACTGGAGGCATCATGTGTATTTTACCATGAACCTGCCCATCACCGGTTTTGATGGCAGCCTGGATGCCTTCATCGGCAAATGGCGATCTGAGGCCAACCCGGTTGCGGTGGCAAACGGGCAAATGGGAAACACCGAAATCACCGCCGGCGAACCGGTGGTGGCCCTTCAGTCTGAAATAACCCTGGACGCGGGAGAATCCCTCGATTTTTCCGTATTCCTGGGCATAGCCCCGAAGGAGGACAAAAACCCTTATCAAAGCCTGGAGATCAAAAACTACCGCAACAACCATTATGTCGAAGAAAAACTCAAGGCACTGAAAGACTATTGGACCAATTACCTGTCGCATGTGCAGGTCAGCACACCGGATGAAAGCGTCAACCTGATGCTCAATGTCTGGAACCAGTACCAATCTGCGGTAACATTCGACATGGCCCGCAACGCCGGTTATTACCATGGTGGTTTGCTATTCGGTACCGGCATACGCGATCAGTTCCAGGACATTCTGGGCATGGTGATTGTTGAACCCGGCAGGGTGCGCGAACGGCTGCTGAAGGCATTGGGTTTTCAATTTGCCGATGGTTCTACCCTGCATAATTTTTTTCCGCTCACCGATCACGGGGAGCGTACCTACCACTCCGACACGGTGTTGTGGATCCCTTTCGGGCTGGTGGAATACCTCAACGAAACAGGAGACTTTGGCATCCTTGATGAAACAGTCGCCTTTTACGACGCCGGCGAAGCCACTGTGTATGACCACATGGTGCGGGCACTGGATTATGCCATTGACGATTGCACCGAACGGGGGCTCCCGAAAATACGCAAGGGCGACTGGAACGATCCCCTCGATCACATTGGGCCACAGGGCAAAGGGGAAACCATCTGGGGTGCCTTTTTCCTGTGTTATGTGATTGACAAAAGCATGGAGCTGCTCGACCATGTGAAAGACCGCAAGGTAAAAAAGCATTGGTCGAAGGCTTACAAACACATCGCTTCGGTGGTAAACGACATTGCCTGGGATGGGAAATGGTTTGTCCGTGCTTTTCGCGATAACGGCGAGGCAGTGGGTTCGGAGTCGATGAAACAGGGCAAATTGTTCCTGAATGCACAATCCTGGGCCGTGCTGTCAAAGGTGGCGCCGAAAGACCGCGCAAATAGTGCCCTGACACACTGCCTGAAGCATCTGGAAAATAAAACCGGCATGCAGATCTGCTGGCCCCCCTACAGGGAAGTGGAAGACAACATCGGTTTGATCTCGCGCTGCGTACCCGGGAAAAAAGAAAACGGGGCCGTATTCAACCACGCTTCCGCGTGGTTTGTGCAGGCCGCCATGATGAACGGGCAAACGGAAGAGGCACTCCGGGTTTACAGGAACATGCTGCCGGTAAATTCATCAAACAGCGTGGGGATTGACCGGTACGAATGCGAGCCCTATGTGTTTTCAGAATATGTAACGTCCAGGGAACACGAAACCGAGGGGCAGGCATCGCACGCATGGCTAACCGGATCGTCGGTCTTGATGTACCGCATCGGGCTCGATTGGATCATGGGCATGCGCACCTCCCTGAAAGGGATCGCATTTGATCCGCATGTGCCGGCAGACTGGACCGAAGTAAAGGTGATCCGTAAATACCGGGGTAAAGAACTCAACGTACATATTGACAACCGGGCCGGAGTCAACAGTGGCGTCCGTGAGATCCGCATCAACGGACAGGTGGTGGAAGGGCCCTGGATTGATGTCTGCCAATTCCCGGGCAAGACTCTGCAGGTAGCAGTGATCATGGGAAAGCAGCGTTGACATGACACCAGATAGCACAACGTTGATTTTATCCGGAACCAATGTGTGCTTGTCATTGAAAATATTTTTTAAATTTTTTTAAAAACC
>PWON01000232.1 GCA_003557385.1 Bacteroidales bacterium
GGCAGGTAAAAAACATGATCCACATGGGGGTAGTCCCTGCGGTGTTCAAATCCACTGGGCGAAAAAAACGTCAACAAAATACGCCAGCGTGGATATTTTTCACGAAATTTTTCTATCACAGGCCGCCCCTGCTCAAACTCCCCCAGAGAGGCACAGTGAAACCATATGGTTTTGGACGGGCTGTTGACCTGATCACCCCGGCCAGCCGCTTCCTGCATGGCCCAACGCCACCCCCTGCGCCCGTGAACCCATTTGCGTGCCTTTGCCGAAAAAAGAGCAGCCATGGATATGCCGGAAGAGTAACACAAAACACCCAAATTGTACAAAATGCGCATGGGGCAACCACTTAGAAAAAGTCAAAGATAGTGAATCTTTGCTTGCCCAAAAACTTGCACAAAAAACAACAAAGGGCTGAATAATTTTTATCTTTGATGGCTTGTTTTGGCTTTATAATCGATAATCTTGAAATCATATCATGGAAAAAATACAGATGGTGGACCTAAGGCGTCAATACGAACATATCCGGCAGGATATCGACCAGGCGGTTATCGACGTAATCAGATCCACCCAATACATCAATGGCCCGGAGGTCAAAGCGTTTCAAAAAGAGCTGGAATCATACCTTGGTGTAAAACACGTTATTCCATGCGCCAACGGAACGGATGCCCTGCAGGTGAGCATGATGGCACTCGGGCTGAAACCCGGTGATGAAGTGATCACCACCTCCTTTACTTTTGTGGCCACCGTCGAAGTGATTGCCCTGTTGGGGCTGACTCCAGTGCTGGTAGATGTTGATCCCGACACGTGCAACATGGATCCCGAAGCCTTCCGCAAGGCCATCACCTCAAAAACCAAAGCGGTAGTACCGGTGCACCTCTTCGGTCAAAGCGCCCATATGGAGTCCATTCTTGAGATCGCAAACGAACATGGCTTGTTCGTGATCGAAGACAATGCACAGGCGATTGGCGCCGAATACATTTTTTCTGACGGACAGAGAAAAATGACCGGCAACCTTGGCCACATCGGATGCACATCTTTTTTCCCTTCCAAAAACCTTGGTTGTTACGGCGATGGCGGGGCAGTCTTTACCAACGACGACGCACTGGCACAAAAGCTCAGGGTCATTGTAAACCACGGCATGGAAGTACGCTATTACCATGACTCAATCGGCGTCAATTCACGCCTCGACTCCATCCAGGCAGCCATCTTGCGCATTAAACTGCGCCACCTTGACCAGTATGCGGCTGCCCGCCGGAAAGCCGCTGCATATTATGACCGGGCATTTGCCGGGCAACCAGGTTTGACCATCCCCTACCGGAGTGATTATTCCACCCATGTGTTTCATCAGTACACCCTGAAAACCAGCGGCATTGACCGCTTTAAACTCCAGGAATACCTCACGGAGAAGAACATTCCGGCCATGGTCTATTATCCCGTGCCTATGCACATGCAAAAGGCTTACCATGACCCACGGTACAAAGCAGGGGATTTTCCTGTGACCGAAGCATTGAGTCAACGGGTGATATCCCTGCCCATGCACACCGAACTGGACGAGGAGCAACTTCACTATATCACGGACAATGTATTGTCGTTCTTCAACCAAAAAACATGAGCAAACAAAAAGCAGATTCAGGATATTTTGCACATGAAACCGCGGTAATTGACCCGGGATGCAAAATTGGCAAGGGCACCAAAATATGGCATTTTTCACATATCATGCCCGAAAGCGAAATTGGTGAACATTGCAGTTTCGGACAAAACGTGGTGGTGTCGCCCGGGGTAAAGCTTGGCAACAACGTGAAAGTGCAAAACAACGTATCGATTTATACCGGGGTGATCTGCGAAGACAATGTGTTCCTGGGTCCTTCAATGGTTTTTACCAACATTGTGAATCCGCGCAGTGCCGTGGTGCGCAGGGACCAGTATGTCGAAACGATGGTCCGGAAAGGAGCCACCATCGGGGCCAACGCCACCGTGGTATGTGGTATCGAAATTGGGGCTTACGCATTCGTTGGCGCCGGGGCCGTGGTGATCAGGGATGTGCTTCCCTATGAACTGGTGGTGGGGAATCCGGCCAAGCATATTGGCTGGATGAGCGAATATGGCCACCGCCTGCACTTCGGCTCAGGCGATATGGCGGTATGCCCTGAGAGCAAAGAGCAATACCGGATGGAAAACGACCGGGTGAAAAAGATCGGATGAACAGAAATAAATATTTAATGTAGTCACGCGGGCAGGTGGTCATTGGCAGGGTGATCGGATCACCCCCAGATTCGGCGACACCCGGCTCATGCGGACAAAACAAAAACATGATAAACAGATGCATGGAATGTATGAAAAATTGATCAACAAGGAAGCGACATTGTCGGTGGTTGGCCTGGGATATGTTGGGTTGCCCATTGCCCTGGAATTTGCCAGGAAGGTTAAAGTGATCGGGTTCGACATCAAGGAAGACCGCGTGGAGATGATCCGCAGGCACGAAGACCCAAGCAGGGAACTTGCACCGGAAGCCTTCCGGGGCTGCGACATCAGTTTCACAAGCCGTGCCGAAGACCTCAAAGAGGCAAACTTTCACATTGTGGGGGTGCCCACACCCATCGACCAGTTCAACCTTCCGGATTTGCGCCCATTGCTCTCGGCCACCAAAAGTGTTGGCAGGATCCTAAAAAAAGGCGATTATGTGGTGTTTGAGTCGACCGTGTACCCGGGATGCACCGAAGAAGACTGTATCCCTTTGCTGGAAAAGGAATCAGGGCTGAAGGCCGGCACAGATTTTAAAGTGGGATTCTCCCCCGAAAGGATCAACCCGGGCGATAAGGTCAACACGCTGACCACCATTACCAAGGTGGTTTCCGGAAACGATGAGGAGGCCCTTGAAAACATTGCAAAAACCTATGAACTGGTCGTTACGGCTGGCGTTCACCGGGCCCCGTCCATCAAAGTGGCCGAGGCCGCCAAGATCATCGAAAACACCCAGCGCGACGTGAACATTGCCCTGATGAATGAGCTGTCGATTATTTTCAACCGCATGGGCATCAACACCTACGATGTATTGCAGGCCGCAGGCACCAAGTGGAACTTCCTGAAGTTCTACCCCGGCCTGGTCGGGGGGCATTGCATCGGCGTGGATCCATATTACCTGGTGTACAAAGCAAAAGAATACAGATACCACCCCCAGGTCATCAACTCAGGCCGTTTTGTAAACGATTCCATGGGTTTTTACGCCGCCAAGCAACTGGTAAAAAAGCTTATCGCTGCCGGGAAGAACATCCTGCAGACCAAAGTGTTGGTGATGGGCATTACGTTCAAGGAAAATGTAAGCGATATCCGCAACTCCAGGGTATCTGTCCTGATCAGCGAACTGAAAACCTACGGTTTAAGGGTTGATGTGGTCGACCCCTATGCCGACAGCAAAGAGGTGGAAGAGGAATATGGTTTTTCACTGGCCCGGTCGCAGGATGACGATTATGATGCGGTGGTGGTGGCCGTGAATCACCAGCCTTACGTCAAACTTACAGAACAGGATTTCAAACAACTCATGAAAAATTCCGCAAACGGAATTTTAATCGATATCAAAGGTATTTACCGGAACCAGATTCGCAACCTTACCTATTGGAGCTTTTAGATGAAGAAAATACTGGTCACAGGCGGCACCGGCTACATTGGATCGCACACCGTGGTGGAGATCCAGAAGAGCGGATTCGAACCACTGATCATCGACAATTTGTCGAATTCAGATCCTGGGGTGGTCGACCTGATTGGCCGCATCACCGGGCAAAGACCATTGTTTGAACAAATCGACCTGTGCGACCTGCCCGCCATGCAGGATTTTTTCAAAAGGCATCACGACCTGGAAGGAGTGATCCACTTTGCCGCCCATAAATCGGTCGGCGAATCCGTGAAACACCCCCTGAAATACTATCACAACAACCTGGGAGGCCTGTTTCATTTGCTGCAATGCATGCTAACACATAAAACCGCCCGCATTGTATTCTCTTCTTCATGCACTGTTTACGGGCAACCCGACCAATTGCCCGTAACCGAAAACGCACCGGTGCAACAAGCCGAATCGCCTTACGGCAATACCAAGCGGATATCCGAAGAGATCATACACGATACGGCAAAAGCAAGTCATCTGAAAGCCATTTCATTGCGCTATTTTAACCCGATCGGGGCCCATGAGAGTGGACTGATCGGCGAGTTACCCATTGGTGTCCCCGACAACCTGATTCCGTTTATCACACAGACAGCCATCGGCAAACGCGAGAAACTCATGGTATTTGGCAATGATTACAACACCCCTGATGGCACCTGCATCCGAGATTATATTCATGTAAGCGACCTGGCCCGCGCACACGTGGTGGCCCTGCAGCGCATGACCGGTGAAGACAGCAAACAGTCCCACGAAATATTTAACCTGGGCACGGGCAGGGGCTACAGCGTGCTGGAAGCGATCAGAACCTTCGAACAGGTGAGCGGTGTTGAACTGAACAGGGAATTCGCCGGCAGAAGGCCCGGAGACATTGAGCAGGTATGGGCCGATACCACCCTGGCCAATCTTAAACTGGGGTGGAAAGCTGAAAAAGGGCTGGAGGAAATGATGGCCTCGGCCTGGAAATGGGAGCAAAACCTGGCTACAGGTATTATGAACAAATAAACCCACTGCAATGGAAAACATACTCATTACCGGAGGTGCCGGATTCATCGGGTCACATGTGCTCCGCCTGTTTGTAAACACCTATCCTGACAGCAACATCATTAACCTCGACAACCTGACCTATGCCGGCAACCTGTTGAATCTCACCGACATTGAAAATAAAAGCAACTACCGTTTTGTCAAGGCAGATATTGTGGATGGCGACCAGGTGTTCTCCCTGTTCGAGCAATATGGCATTGACACCGTGGTGCACCTGGCGGCCGAGTCGCATGTAGACAGGTCCATTGTCAATCCCATGGCCTTTGTCCACACCAATGTGCTGGGTACTGTCAACCTGCTGAATGCCGCCCGGCACTTCTGGGCCGGCACCGGCAAAACACACCGTTTTTACCACATCAGCACCGATGAAGTGTACGGTTCTCTTGGAGAGGAAGGCCTGTTTACCGAAGAAACACCCTATGACCCCCGCAGTCCCTATTAGGCATCCAAGGCATCGAGCGATCATTTTGTGCGGGCCTATTACCACACCTATGGCCTGCCCGTGGTATTGTCGAACTGTTCCAACAATTACGGGCCCAACCAGTTTCCTGAAAAACTGATTCCCCTGTTCATCAACAATATATTACACAAAAAACCACTGCCTGTTTACGGCAAAGGAGAGAATGTACGCGACTGGCTCTATGTGGTAGACCATGCACAGGCCATTGAGTTGATCCTGCGCAGGGGGAAGCTTGGCGAGACCTACAACATCGGAGGGCACAATGAATGGAAAAATATCGACCTGATCCGCCTGCTTTGCCGGATCATGGACAAAAAACTGGGGCGCAGCCCCGGTACCTCCGAAAATCTTATTGCATTTGTAAAAGACAGGGCCGGCCATGATCTCCGCTATGCCATTGATTCCGGAAAAGTACAGAGAGAGCTGGGCTGGGAGCCTTCGGTAACCTTTGAGGAAGGCCTCGACAAAACCGTCGACTGGTATCTGATGAATGAAGAATGGCTGCGGCAGGTAACCTCGGGCGATTACCTGCAATACTACGAAGAACAATACGGTAAGCGTTAAGGAATCCCTTGCAAGCCCTCAGCCCCGGACAAACAACACCGTGATATAGGCCACATACAGGGCAATAAACATCAGGCCGTGCCAACGCTGCAGGATCTTTTTTCCAGAACCGATCAGAAAGATCCAAAGCAGGATAACTGCCACCAAACCCGTCAAGATATCAAAATTCAGGATCTTGTTGAATGGAAGGGGTTTAACCACAGCGCTGGTTCCGAGCACAAAAAATACATTGAAAATATTTGACCCCAGTACGTTGCCGATCACAATGCCGGCATTTTTCTTCATGGCAGCCGCCACACAGGTGGCCAGTTCCGGCAAAGAGGTTCCAAGGGCGACAATGGTCAAACTGATCAATGCCTCGCTCATGCCCAGGCTGGATGCAATATCCACAGCACCCTGGACAATCCAGCGCCCACCTGCGATCAGGGACAGCAATCCGGCAAACACCATCACCATCGACAGTCCCGGGGGATAAGCCCGGATTGTTGATGTCACACCGGATACGCCATCGCGGGCAATGCCAAAAGCATACACCATAAAGAGGATAAAAAACAGGACCAAAATGATGCCGTCGCTGCGATAGATCATAGACAGTGCTGTCCCGTCCAAAAACAGATCATTGGCCACAATTCCGATGGTCAGGGCAGCCAGCAGTGCAAAGGGCACTTCTTTCCACAAAGTGTTTTTATTGACCGCCAGCGGAAAGATCACAGCCGATACCCCCAGGATCAGAAAGATGTTGGAGACATTGCTGCCCAGCACATTGCCCAGGGCCACATCGGAGGTTCCCTTAAAGCTAGCCACCAGGTTGACCACCAGTTCAGGCGATGATGTACCCAGGGCCACGATGGTCATCCCGATCACCACATGGGATATTCGATAGCGTCTGGCAAGGGAAGCAGCACCGTCCACCAGCCAGTTGGCCCCGAAGATCAGGAACACAAAGCCGGCAATGAACAGAATATAGCTTAACACGGCCATGGCGATAAGTTATGGTGATATCATGCCCTGGTTCAGGGCCTATTTCAGGCGCTGTAGGCTTCTATCTCACGGTTCAGCTTTTTCACCAGTCCCTGCAATACCGCGCCCGGCCCAACCTCCACAAAGGTCGTGGCGCCATCGGCGA
>PWON01000233.1 GCA_003557385.1 Bacteroidales bacterium
CGTTGTAATTGTCCCTGCCGGTGATGCCCGGGGGGAGGGTCGTGCCCCACTGGGCAGCGGCTGACGCCTGTGTGGAATAGATGCCCGCCGGGCTTACCCCGAACACCATGGAGGGGTCAATGGCCTTGATGGTGTCATTCACTTCGCGGATCATATTGTTTACCGAAGCCCTGCGGAAATTGCCACGGGTGTTTTGCTCATAATACTGCTGAACAAACTCGTCGGTTCCATAAGTGTCGTATGTTTCCTGGTCGGCGCTCAGGGGCATGCCCCCCGGATAGAAATAGTCGTCGAAAATCACTCCGTCGAGGTCATAGTTGATGACCAGGTCGGCAATGATCGATTTGATCAGTTGTGTGGTGGCCGGGATCCCCGGGTCAAAAAAAGTCTTGTCGCCGTGGGTGAAGATCAGTTCCGGATGGGTCTGGGAATAATCGCCCGGCTGTCCTGCAAACTGGCCGGCTGTGTTTTCAAACCGGTAGGGATTGATCCAAGCATGGACCTCCATGCCCCTTTTGTGCGCCTCATAGATCACCAGGGCAAGGGGATCATACAAGGGTTCTTCGCCGCGTGTGCCGGTGATCCAGTGCGACCAGGGTTCGTATGCCGAGCGGTACAGGGCATCTGCGTTGGGCCTGACCTGGAACAATACGGCGTTGATATTGGTCTCTACCAGCACGTCAAGCATTTGCCGCAGGCGGTTTTGCTGGTTGATGGCTGAAACAGAGGTACTGTGCGGCCAGTCGATGTTCCATACGCTGGTCAGCCACACCCCACGCATCTCCCTTTCGGGCTGGTCGGCCGAAATGATCAGGGGAAAAAACAAAAAGAACAGAACGGGTAGGATTTTCTTCATATTTATGGGTATTCAAACCTGAATGCCCCGGGGTCCGGCCGGACCCCGGGGCATGTACAGGGTTCATGGGGTTTACCTTTTGACATGGTCGATGGCGATGCCGTAAGGGATCACACCGGTAATATAAAATTCAGGTTCTTCGCTTCCGTCAATGTTCCAGCGCTTGATCCCCGACTGGCTGCCGTCGCCTACAATTTCACCAAACAGGTCAAGGTCCTCGTCGTGGCGGAATGGATAATAAATGTATCCGCCGTCGCTGTCGACCACGATGGTGGTCACATAGGTGCGTTCTGCCTCGCCGCCCTGGGTGGAAAACCCTTCGAGCGGGTCAATGAGCTGTATGTTGTGTCCGTCGATATCGCAAACATACAAACCTGCATCGTATCCGCCGGAAGACTGGTTGACGGCAAAGTAAATTTTGCCGTTTTCCTCGTCCACCTTAAATGTCTTGATCTTCAAATCAAACAGGTTGTCGAATTTGTCGATGTAGTCGCCTTCCAAGGTAAACCTGTACAATCCGCGACCTGTGCCATGCTTGCTGTACCAGATCTCCCCGGACACGATCCGGATGGCCCCGTCGGTCCAGCCGTAGGCTGAGGAAACACCAATGGCGTTGGCCAGGTCTGAACCCTCACTGGCTTCGTGGAATACAAAGGGATTGGGGTAATCGGCATCCTCTTCGCTGTAATGGATGCGTCGTCCGCCCTGGAACCTGTCAACCCAGTAAACCATGCCGTCGGGCCCCACGGTACTGACAAAGGGGTCGTCGCGGTAATCGTGGTCCGGTGTGGGTGCCGTAATGGTCCAGCGATCGCCGCCATTGAGGTTGGTGGTGAATATGTAGCCGTCGGCGGGCGTGTCGGCCGGTGAAAAACGGATGTGGTCGCCCGCCACCGAAATAACGATCCTGTCCTGGTAAACACTGACACCAAGGGGATGCAGACCCACATCCACCCCCAGGTTTTCGTGGGGCAGGTCGGTGCCGGTGTAGAGCATCTTTTTGTACAGGTTCTTATCGGCTGCATTGGTGAAGAACAGCGTCTTGGCAATTTCCGCCTGTACATTGATGTCGCGGGTGGCATAAAGGGTTTCCACCCCGTCAAACAGTTCCAGGTTTACGGTGTAAACCCCGGGGGGATTGTAGGTGGTTTGCGGGTTGGCTTCCTGCGAGGTTTCGCCGTTGCCAAGATCCCACTGGTAGGTTACCTGGTCTTCCATCCCCGGATACAGGAAGAATTCTGCGCGGAAGGTCACCGTGTCGTCGTATACGATGCCTGTTGGTTCATGCAAAATAACCGGATTGGGCTTTTTGACGGTAAACGCCTTCTCATAAACCTGTTCCTTGCCATCGGCGGTGACCCTGAGTATGGCTTCGTACTCTCCCGGAAGGGGATAGAACACCGCTTCGGGCTGTATGTCGGTGGTTACGGAATCTCCTTTAACCTCACCCTGGCGTATGATCCTGCCCAGCGGGAATGTCCAGTGGTAGGATTCGGCATTTTTTGAATTGTTGATAAACCGTACTTCGGCCGGGGCGTTCAGGTCATCTTCGTCCTGAATGGAGAACCCAATGGCCACATCACCCCAAATTTTCTCTTCCTCTTTTTCGCATGCCACAATGACCAATGCAAAAAGCGTGAAAAAGAGAATTGCCCGGATAAAAAATACTGATCGTGTCATAATATCTGGATTTATTTTTGTGTATCAAAGTACCCTGAAAGTGCGCTCAGAACTCTTCCCTTCGTGAGCCGGATCAATGATTGCATTGGCCCTGACGGTGACCCGGGTGTTGTCGGCAACCCTTGCCTCGTGCAATATTTCAATCATCAACTCCCTGCCCAGGTGTTCCCGGACGTATGCCATGCCTTCGTCGGTGAGCGCCCCGGTAAAGAAGCCACCATCATCCACTTCGAAGTACACCACGGAAAACGGGTTGATGTCCGGAAAGACCGCCACCATCAATGCCCTGTAAAACATGGTGCTAAAATGTGCAACCAGCATCTGGTATGCACTTTCGGGCATGGCGAGGATAAGCTCCCCGTCCCTTTCCTTGTTCAGGGCATATCCCATGGGCACCATGAAATCGTGCAGGATGACATAGGCGTTTTCATAGGTCTGATAATAGTCGTTCAGCGATTCGCCCTCTTTGGGATACTGGTCAATCAGGGTTTCGGGGATGATGATGGAATCTGCCTGCATGGTCACAGACAGTTCGTGCGTAACATCATCGCCTTCGGCCCTGATCTTCACTTCATAGGTTTGCAGTTTAAAACCTCTGTGATACAGGGAAATTTGCGAAATGTCATCGTCAACAGCCCAGCTCAAAGCCCTGAGGGTGATGGTATCACCGGCGGGCGCATCAGGCATCTGGGCCAGCAGGATGAAGGGCACCACATGGCCGGTCAGGTCGCCCTGGTCGGCCAGGGGGTCGTTCTTTTCACAGGCCCATAATCCTGCCAGTACAATGACTGCTAAAATTTTATATATTGTTTTCATTGTGAAATGTTTTTTTAATTGGCCAATGTAGAGTTTTCGATCCACCAAAAAGGTGTGACTACCCAGAGATCACCCCGGGCCCCGAGCCGTGCAATTTCGTGCGGGTTGTATATATACTCGGTTTGGGGATCATACGGCATCCGTTTGATCCACCTTCCTTCGTATAAATCGAGTGCATTTTCAGGATACTCCAGTTCGGGGTATGCATGGTTGGAATAGCGGTAGCGCCGCATGTCCACCCAGACTTCAGGTTGCAGGTACAGTGCAATGTATTTCTGCATCATGATGTCGGATATCTTCAGTTCTGTGGCACTTCCCGGAACAGCTTCGGAATTCAGGTATGCATTGAGCTCTGAGCCGATCCCGAGCCGTTGGAAGTTTCTCGTGATGCCGTTGATCAATGCCTGGTAGGCACGTTGCATGTCGTTCAGGTAAAAAGCGGCTTCTGATTCTATAAAGTAGAGTTCTTCGTCGGTGATGAACACAATGGGAGAATCGTCTTTGGTCCAGTAGCCGTTATACAGTATGGCAAAATCGTCAATATCGAGGGCGCCGCGACCAGTACTGGCCGGAACGGATAGATAATTGCCGTTCGCACCGGGCGTGCACAACTCATAAAGCCGTGGATCATGCTCTCCAGACAAGGTCATGGCGTGCATAAAAAAGCTGGTATGGATCGACGCGTGGAGCATATTCCGGATCTCTGCAAAGTCCCATTGTGGGCTCGGCCTCGAAGGTCCCCACATGTTGCGGTCCCAGTCGCTGTCAGCATCGGTTACGTATGCAAAATAGGGCTCTGCCCAATGCGCACGGGCCTGATCCAGGAGGTCCAGCACCTCCTGATAGCCCCCCTGGAAATTGGCGGTGTGCAGTTTGAGCCGGGCCCGCATGGCATGGGCAAACGACAGCCATTTGTTCACATTGCCATGATAAATATGGTCTTCGGATGAGGTCATGGGGCGGTCGGCGCTGCTGGCTTGGTTCAATGCTTCGATCCCATCGTCCAGATAGCGTTCGATTTCGGCATACACCACATCCTGTGCATCGTATGTGGGATTGTAAATGCCTGTAAATGCATCCAGAATGGGCATATCCCCGAACATGTCGGTGGCCGTGAGAAAGGAATAGGCCATCATGATTTTCCCGACGCCGATGTAATTCTGTGAGCCTTCGTCTTTGGCAAACTGGATCATTTTATGTGCATTGCCGGCCACATCGAAATAATGCCTGCGCCAGGCGCCCTGTCGCAGGATGCCCCGGTAGTCCCAGCGGTCTTTGACGGCATGGGTGCCATATTCGGTGGTCACATACTGGGTAATGTACGAAGTGGTTTCTCCATGGGTATAGTGGGCATAGGCCATATTGCCCAACACGGCGGGCAACATGTAGTTGGGGGTGGTCCTTTCGTCGTTGTCGAGCGATTCATTGACGTCCAAAAAGTCTTCGCACGCCCAGAACACCACCGTGAACGAAAGAAATATGATGAGTTTTTTCATTGTGTTGTGTTTTTGCTTGTGAATATAGTTCGTTGGCATATGTCTTTTGTTAAAACCGCAGGTCAAGCCCCAGGGTAACGGCTCGCCTGTGTGGTACCTGGAAATAATCAACGCCCATGGTGCCTGCACCGCTGGCTCCGCCGCCGGGGCCTGCATTGTTCACTTCCGGATCGCCGCCCGAATAATTGGTGATCAAGAACAGGTTCTGCATATTCAGGCTTACGGAGGCATTTTTAATGCCGATCCTGCCGATGAATTCCTGTGGCAGGTAATACATGAAGTGGACATTCCTCAGGCGGATCCAGTAGGCTTCTTCAACAAAATTGCTGCCTGCGTACATGTAAATGTTCTGGAAAAATTCACGGTCGAGGATGATGGGTGTTTCGTTGGGCACAAAAGTGCCGTCTTCGGTTTCCACAACCCCCTTAAAAACAAACTCCTTGTTGCGGTATTCTTCCAGCATGGCATGGTTCCCGCTGGAGATCAAAAACTGGCTGGTGGCATTCATGATCTGTGCGCCGTAAGATCCGTCAATCAGAAGCGACACCTCAAAATTCCGGAAACGGAAGTTGTTGTTCAGGCCATAGTAAAGCTTGGGTTCCCTGTTGCCCAGGTATCTTTTCCTGGTGTCTATCGTCGGGTAACCATTCTGGTCGACGATTACCTGCCCGTCTTCGGTCCTGTGATAATCGGTGCCGACAATGCCAAACAGGGGCTCTCCCAACCAGGAACTTGCGATGGCTTGCGAAGAAACCTGCCCGTAGGTCACCGGGAATTCCACCAGGTCTCCAAAGAGTTTGGTGAGCCTTGAGCGGTTGCCGAACAGGTTCAGCGACACATCCCATGCCATGTTGTCGCGCCGGATCACCTGGCTTCTGATCAGGGCCTCCATCCCCTTGTTTTCTACAGAGCCGGAGTTTACAGTCTGCAGGATGGCGCCCGTAACCGGGGTTACCCTGGGTTGGATGATCTGCTCATCAGACACCCGCTGGTAATAGGTAAAATCTACATGGAACAAACCGTGCCACAACCTGAAATCCACCCCTATTTCCATCTCTTTGGTGATCTCTGGTTTCAGGATGGGGTTGCCGGCAAAGGGATCGTTGCGCCAACCGCCGCCAATGCCATAAAACTGGGTAAGGGTCTGCGTAAGGCGGTGGGGTGGAGCGTCCTTACCAACCTGCGCGTAACTGGCCCTCAGTTTGGCAAAGGACAACACGTCATACAAAGGACTGTCCTCGTAAAGTTCTGACGGAATAAAGGCAAAGCTGAAGGAGGGATAAAAGAATGAACGGTTGTCAATGGGCAATGTGGAAGACCAGTCGTTGCGGCCTGTGGCGCCCAGAATCAGGAACCTGTTGTAATCGATGGTTATGTCGCCAAACACCCCGACAACGCGACGCCGGGCGGTGGACTGCGATGTCCTCAACTCCTGCAGGTTGTTCAGGGAGTGCAATGTGGGATTCCTGAACCGCTCCCCTTCGTTGAAGGTGTTGCGGGCGAAATCCGATTGCACGTTATGGCCAACAAGGGCAGTAATGGTCAAATTATCGGTTATTCTGCGGTCGGCAGTCAGAATAAAGGTAGAGGTGAATTTTTCGCTCTCGCGGGTGAATTCACTGATCGCCCCCTCGTAGGCGCTGCCGGCAGACCCCCATTCACGCACGGCTTTGTAATGCTGCATGAAGAAGTCGCGTCCGGCCACATAATCTGCACTCAGCCAATCGTTGATCTGGTAGTTGAGGTTCATCGATGCGATCGTCCTGTCAACTTCATCGTTCCGGACGTTATGGTTTGCGATCCACATGGGATTGTCGGGCACATCGGCCATGACGCCGCTCACGGGAAACCAGACATAGCGTTTGCTGCCATCTTCATTGTAAATATCCTCAATGTTGTCCCAGCGCGGCCACCGGTATACATTGGCCATCCAGCCGCCCGAAGCGGGCACGATGCCATAGGCGTTGCTGGATTTGATGATGTTTGCCGTGGTGGTCAGCCGCAGCCTGTCGGTGATATTTGCGGTACCGGTCAACATGGCCGACTGTCTGCTGTAATTTGTGTTGGAAACGATCCCATCGTCGTCGAGGTCGGAAACAGCCAGGTAATAGGTCAGGTTTTCTGAACCACCGCTCACATTGGCATCCAACTTCCTCGAAAGGCCGGTCTGAAAGAAATTCTCCAGGTTGTTATACACGTCGTCACTTCTTCTGAACAACGGGCCCCAGTGGGCAAAGGTGCGGGGATTGTACAGGCCGGAGGTGCCGGTGGTGAATTTGTTTTGTACGTCGTGCAGCATGCCCACCTGTGTCAGGGTGGCGGAAGTATTCAGTCCTACGGTAACCTCCCCTTCTTTGCCCCTTTTGGTGGTGATGATGATGGCGCCGTTGGCGGCATCAATACCATACAGGGCGGCTGCAGCAGCCCCTTTCAAAACAGAAATGGACTCAATGTCGTTGGGGTTGATGTCTGCGGCCCGGTTGGTGGTTCCCCTGACCGTGGCATTGGAAATGGGCACCCCGTCAATGACGAACAGCGGCTGGTTGTCTCCGTCCACCGAGGTGGCTCCCCGAAGGATGATCTCTGAAGAAGATCCGGGGGCACCCCCTGTAGAGGTGATTTGAACACCCGAGACGCGTCCCTGCAAGGCGTTGACCAGGTTCTCCTGCCTGGATGAAACAATGGCATCGGCATCCACACTTTGCATGTTGTAGGTAAGGGTTCGCTCTTCGCGTTTAATGCCCAGGGCAGTTACCACCACTTGCTCAAGAAGCCTTGTGTCGGGTTGCATCGCTACATCGATCACCGTGCGGTCACCCACTTCCACCGCTTTGGTGATCATCCCGATGTATCTGAATTCCAGCACTGCACCGGGTGCAACGCGTATGGAGTAATTGCCATCGATGTCGGTGGTGGTTCCGATGGTCGTCCCTTTGACCATGATGGTAACACCGATCAGCGTGATGCCCTCCACCGCATCGGTCACTGTTCCCCTGACCGTTCTTTCCTGTGCTATGGCCAGATGAAACAAACAGACCATCAGGGTCCATAATATCAGTCGTTTTTTCATAGGTACGCTTGGTTTGTTGTGGTGATTAAATTTGGTTTGGTTTTATCTTACAAATATATAATGTATAAAGCAAAACGTTATTTGTTTCAGGGGTATTTTTTATTTCTTTTGCGCCTGGTAGGCTTCGATGGCTTTCCGCACCGATCCGTGTGTGAGCAACCATTCCCTGGCCTCCTCCCTGGCAAGCCCCAGCTCTTCCTGCAACATGCGTGTGCCACGGTTGATCAGTTTTGTGTTGGTCAGCTGCATGTTGACCATTTTGTTTCCTTTTACACGGCCCAGTTTGATCATGATGGTGGTGGTGATGATGTTGAGGATCATTTTTTGGGCGGTGCCGGCCTTCAGGCGTGTGCTTCCGGTAACAAACTCCGGCCCGACAATGGCCTCGATGGGGATCTCCGCTTCTTTGGCTACACTTGACCCCGGGTTGCAGGTGATGCAACCGGTCAAAATCCCATGTTCGCGTGCCCGCTTCAGTCCCCCGACCACGTAGGGAGTGGAACCTGATGCAGCGATCCCGATCACCGTATCCAGGGGTCCGATCTCATGGTCCTGCAGTTCTTTCCAGGCTTTTTCCGGGTCATCCTCTGCCGCTTCCACGGCCCGCCTGAGGGCCACGTCTCCCCCGGCAATGAGCCCGATGACCTGGTTGTCGGGAACGCCAAAAGTAGGGGGGAGTTCTGAGGCGTCGAGCACACCCAGGCGGCCGCTTGTCCCGGCGCCGAGATAAAATACACGCCCCCCCTGACTCATGCGCTCCACAATTTTTTTGATCAGTTGGCCGATCCGGGGAAGTACTTTGTTAACCGCCAGGTGAACTTTGCCGTCTTCCTTGTTGATCGCGCGGATCAACTCCCCCACCGACATCTTTTCCAGGTTCTTGAAACTGGATGCCGACTCGGTGATGCTGAGTTCAAATTTTTCATTTTGTTCTTTCGACATGGCCGGTATTTATTTATAACGTGTCGTCAACAACAACACGGAAAAAAATCGTTACGGCATGGCATGATAACGCAACAATCCGCCCATCGGATCGCCGGCAACAATGCCTATGCGAAATCCGGCTGCCCTGGCCGACTCCCCAAGGATATTTTTAAAGACCAATGCGATGCTTCCTGTAAAATGCAGGGGTAGGTTGCCGGCTTCCGGATATTGTGCAATGTTGCGGGCAAAGAATGCGTCGAATGCCCTGCGCAGCAAATCAACCACTTCCGGTTCATCAATATGGGCCGATAAAAAACGGGTATATCCGGCCAGGTAACGGTTGGGTAATGGTTTGCGGTACACTGCTTCCATAATGGCTTCGGGCGTGGTGTCAAAAGCATCAAAAAAAGACTCTTGCAGGCGTATGGGGAACTGATTCTTCAATACGTCGCTCACCAGCATTTTACCAAGCACTGCCCCGCTGCCTTCGTCCCCCAGAATATATCCCAGGGGTGGCACTTGCTGAACGATCTGCCGGCCATCATAATAACAGGAGTTTGAACCGGTACCCAATATGCAGGCAATCCCTTCTTCGCGTCCGCACAAAGAACGGGCCGCTGCCATCAGGTCACTTTCTACCGTGACAGCCGGGGCAGCAAAAAATGCTTGCAGGGCTTTGCGCACCACATCCTTTTTTCCCTCCACGCAGCCGGCCCCGTAAAAAAAGATGGCATCCACGCCATGACAATCCAGGCTGAATTCTTTTTCAAGCATGTTCACCATGTCGCCGGTGTCCTGAAAAAACGGGTTCATCCCGGCTGTCTGGCACCGGGATGTTTTGCCTGTTGAAAGGTTTTGCAAACACCAGCTTGTTTTGGTTGAACCACTGTCGGCGATCAGATGCATGGCAATATGATATATTTATTAGAATGCCTAAAATTAATAAATATTTTAAAAAACCCCTCCTTTTTCCCGCTTATTTAAAAAGAGTTCCTATTTTTGAAACAGCTTTGTATGCCCGAATCTTTTTTTTGTTTTGTCATGCCGGATATTGTGTACTTTAAGGGGCGTTTTTTTCGTGCGATACTTTGTGTGGCCGTTTTTTTAATGACGCCCTGTTTGATATCTGAGGCCGGCGGACAAGAAACGAGCTGGAGGACCGTCCGGTTGGAACGGGCCGTTAACAGGCAGTTGCCCGATATTGAATCGGTGTTCAGCCCCTGGGAGCATCTTGGAAGGATGCAGGTGGACAGCTTTTGGGTCCATCCCGGTCAAAGGCATGTTTCGTTTTTCATGCACCAGGACATTGCCCACCTGCCACTGCGCTACCCGGCCATCCGTTCTTTTGAAAATGAAATACTTAACAGGCTTGGCTGGCGCTTTCGCAATTATTCTGTTTCGCTCTGGACCCGTGGGCGCTTGCTCTATGATTTTGTGCCGAATTATTTCCGTACCGGCTTTATGGATGTTGACACATCGCGATACCGGGAAATGCCGGCAATTGCCCCCTTGATAAGCCGCCCGGGATCCCCGCCTTTTGAGGCCGGGCTGCAGGGCAAACACATCGCCCTTTGGCACAGCCACGGCATGTATTATGATGCCGGGCTGGATCGCTGGCAATGGCAGCGGGCACGTTTGTTTGGCACGGTAGAGGATGTGTTCCCCATGGCCATGAACCTGCAATTCCTGACCCCCATGCTTGAACTGGCGGGTGCCACGGTATTTATGCCCCGTGAGCGCGACATCCAAAGCCATGAAGTGGTGTTGGATATAGAAGGCTCCACAGGCACATCGGAGGTCATTGTTCAGGATGGCCTGGAATCATGGCAGGTCTTGGCCCCTGGTTTTGCCAGGAAGGATACCCTGTTTGACGGCGACAACCCTTTTCTCATGGGATATTCGCTCCGGATCGCGGCCAGTGCCGACACCTCATCCTATGTGCGCTACATACCCGACATCCCCGAAGACGGGTATTACGCAGTGTATGCAAGCTGGGCAGGCAGCCCGGCGCCGCTGGCTGAGGTGGCCTGCAGGCTGCGCTTTGCCGGCGGCGAAGAATTTATGCTGCTCAACCAGCAGATGGCCCACGGTACCTGGGTTTATCTGGGAACGTATTATTTCAGTGAAGGGAAACACCCGGAGCAGGGAAGCCTGGATATATACGGGTATTCTGAACAGGAAGGATATGTCACGGCCGATGCCGTGCGTTTTGGTGGCGGAATGGGATCGGTTGCCAGGCGGCCAGGCAGGGCGCAAATGGCCCGTCAGCGCTCTGTTGACGACCGGGGCATCATCCGTGAACCTGTGGCAGAAAGGCTGCAAACCCCCGGTGCGTCGCCCCGTCCGGCATGGAAGACAAGCGGACATCCAAGGTATGTGGAGGGTGCCCGTTATTACCTTCAATATGCCGGCATGCCCGATACCCTGGTGTATTCACTCAACCGGGGCATGAACGATTACAACGACGACTTTCAGTCGCGGGGCGAATGGGTAAATTACCTGATGGGATCACCGCTGGGGCCCCTTGGCCACCGTGAAGAGGCCGGCCTGGGCATCCCCATAGACCTTTCGCTGGCCATCCATACCGATGCCGGTGTGACTCCGGGCGATTCTGTGATCGGCACCCTGGCCATATACAGTGCCCGGCGCGATGAGGGGTATTTCCCTGACGGATTGTCGCGGCTGGCCAGCCGCGATCTGGCCGACTTGGTACAACATCAGCTGATATGGGACATCCGGCAATTGTATAAACCCGACTGGACCCGGAGGGCCATCTGGGACCGGCAATATTCCGAGGCCTGGCGACCCAACGTGCCGGACCTTTTGCTGGAACTGTTCTCCCACCAGAACCTGGCAGACATGTCTTTTGGCCTTGACCCGCGTTTTCAGTTTGATGCAAGCAGGGCCATTTATAAGGGGATCCTTCGTTATTTAGCGCACCAGGATGGCCGCGAGGCCGTGGTTGCCCCCCTGCCCCCCGTGGAGCTTTCTATGCACGTGCTTGCCGGCGACTCCATCCGTGTGTCATGGAAAGAAGTGGAAGATCCGCTGGAACCCACGGCCTCACCGACCCATTATATACTCTACCTTCGCCAGGAAGGGGAAGGCTTTGTGCGTCATACCATCACCGGCAACACCCATGTGGTGCTGGAACTTCCCGAACGGAAAAAGTTGACCGGGTTCAGGGTGTCGGCGGTCAACAGGGGAGGGGAAAGTTTTCCTTCTGAAACACTTTCCATGGTCCTGCTCCCGGATGACGCCCCGCAAATTTTGGTGGTCAATGCCTTTGACCGCGTCAGTGGCCCGTCATTCTTCGAAACCCCCGGTTTTGCCGGGATTGCCTGGTGGGAAGACAGCGGCGTTCCATATCAATATAAACTGACATTTACCGGATCGCAATACGATTTTCGCCGCGATTCGCCATGGCTCGATGATGACAGCCCCGGCTGGGGTGCCAGCTATGCCGATCAGGAAGCACAGGTCATTCCTGGAAACAGCTTTGATTTTCCATGGCTGTATGGGAAGGCCATCCGGCAGGCAGGGCATTCTTTTGTCTCGGTAAGCCGCCAGGCATTTGAACAGCCCGGTTTCGACACATCGCCCTATTCTGTGGTTGTTGTCATTGGCGGACTTCAAAAAGGCGTGCCCCATTTTCGCGACAGGCAGCAGGTCGATTTCAGGTTGTTCACACCAGCATTTATTGAACAACTGTCAGATTTTGCTGCCGGGGGCGGATCGGTGTTCTTATCGGGGGCTTACATCGGAACAGACATGGTGCGTTTTGATGACCAGGATGCGATCGGGTTTGCACAGGATGTTTTGGGTTACACCTGGCGAACCAACCATGCCACGAACAAGGGGGATGTGACGGTCACCGATTATGCCCGCGATCTTTTCCCGGCTGAGATCCGGTTCAATACCGGCTTCCATCCGGATACCTATCGTGTGGAGGCTCCCGATGCCATCGAGGCAGCCGGGGGAAATGCATTTACCATTTACCGCTATGCCACGGGCATGACCAGTGCCGGGGTGGCTTATGCCGGGGAGCACCGGACCGTTTCCCTGGGCTTTCCTTTTGAATCTGTCCCGGATGCCATGCACCGCAGCGAACTGATGAAATCCATCCTTGATTTTTTAATGATAAAACCGGTTGAATAATGACAAAAAAAGATCAGAAAATTACCTTTTTTATGGCTGGCGGCCATCCTGGCGACTTGCAAAGAAGCCTGGATGCGCTTCAGGACCATGCCTTGATTTCAGAGATCTGTATTCTGGGAACTCCTGAATCCAAAGGGTTGAAGTTGCCACGCGGTGCACGTATCCTCGAAGGAGCGGGAATGCGCGCCACATCCGGCATAAAACAAATGGCCGAAGCTGCTGAAACCCCTTATGCGGCGGTATATACCAGTGCATTGCCGTTGCAACTTGGTGCCCATGCCCTGGAGCGCATGTTGCAGGTGGCTGAGGCCACCGGGGCCGGTATGGTCTATGCGGATCATTACCAGATGAAAGCAGGCAAGCTGAGCCCCCTGCCGGTAATTGACTACCAGGAAGGGAGCCTTCGTGATGATTTTAATTTTGGATCCCTGGTGCTGTACCGTACAGATACATTCAAAAAGGCCGCAGCTGCCATGGAAGATACATTCCGCTTTGCAGGCCTGTACGATTTGAGGCTCCGGGTATCGCAGGGATCGCGGCTGGTGCGCCTGCCGGAATTTTTATATACCGAAATGGAAACCGATCAGCGCACTTCGGGAGAAAAGATGTTCGACTACGTGGATCCGCGCAACAGGGATGTCCAGATTGAAATGGAGCAGGCCTGCACCAGGCACCTGAAGGCCATTGGGGGATGGCTGAAACCGGAGTTTGAGCCGGTCCGCCTGGACCTGGAAAAGGGATTCCCCGTGGAGGCCAGCGTGATCATCCCGGTGCGCAACAGGGTAAAAACCACTGAGGATGCCGTGCGGTCGGTTTTCAAACAAAAAACGGATTTCCCATTCAACATCATTGTGGTTGATAATCATTCTACCGACGGCACCTCTGCATTGTTGCAAAAACTCTCCGCTGAAGACCGGCGGCTCATCCACCATATTCCGGGACGCAAAGACCTGGGCATTGGCGGCTGCTGGAATGAAGGGGGGTTGCATCCGCAATGCGGACGCTTTGCCATTCAACTCGACAGCGATGACCTGTACATTGATGAACATGTGATCGCCAACATTGTCAATGCTTTTTATGAGCAACAATGTGCCATGGTGGTGGGCAGTTACCGGATGGTAAATTTTAATTTGGAAGAAATTCCGCCGGGGCTGATAGACCACAGGGAATGGACCCCAGACAACGGCCGCAACAATGCCTTGCGCATCAACGGGCTGGGTGCCCCCAGGGCTTTTTACACCCCGGTTTTGCGAAAGATCCTGTTTCCCAATGTGAGTTATGGCGAAGACTATGCCGTTGGCCTGGCCATTTCGCGCCATTACCAGATCGGCCGCATTTATGAACCCTTATACCTGTGCCGCCGCTGGGAAGACAATACCGATGCTTCGCTGGACATTCAGAAGCAGAATGCACACAACACCTATAAAGACAGGATACGTACCATTGAATTGCAGGCACGTATCAGAAAGAACCAGGGTTGAATGTGCCAGCCCTGATCCGCCGGCACCTATCTGTCGGCACACGGTTTATCCGGCTGAAAAAATAATATGTACACACAGATGACAATAGAAGGTTTTTCAGGGATCAACGGCAGTTTTCAGGATCGGGTACATGCCTTGCTTTCGCAGCAGGTGCGTGACTGGGATCTTGCCCGGAACAACTACAGTGGTTTAAAGCGGGTGATGCGGCGGCCGCTGGATAAACCGGAGGATGCGGATTTTTATGTCCAGTGTAACCCGGCACGCATCCGTTCATCCGCCGCAAAGGTTGATGCAAGGTCCATCAGGGAACGCCCCTGTTTTCTGTGTGAAAAACACTTGCCTGCGCAACAGCGATGGGTCGAATTTGGCAGGGAGTACCTCATCCTGGTGAATCCCTTTCCCATTTTCCCCCGGCACCTGACCATCCCGGTAAGGACTCATGAGGATCAGCTCATTGCCGGAAGGATGGACGACATGCTGCAACTGGCCAAAGCCCTTGAAGATTTTGTGGTTTTCTATAATGGGCCCCGCTGCGGGGCATCTGCCCCCGACCATTTTCATTTCCAGGCTGGCAACAAAGGCTTTTTGCCCGTTGAAAGGATGCGGCAGGATGCCGGCAAACTTCTGCGGCAGAACGACCATGTTGACATCCGGGCCATGGAACAGTACCACAGGCGTATCATCATGCTGCGGAGCAGTGATAAACAGGCCCTGGCCGGGTGCTTTGAACAGATCTATGACTTTCTGAAGCCCCTGCAGCCGGACCAGCCGGAGCCCATGCTGAATATCCTGGCCGGCTATCATGCCCCGGAATGGCAGGTCCTGGTGCTGCCAAGGAAGGAGCACCGGCCATGGCAATTCCATGCACAGGGCGATGAACAGGTAATGCTCAGTCCGGCTTCGGTCGACCTTGGCGGCGTGCTTGTTACCCCAAGGGAAAAGGATTATGCACGGATGGACCTGGCCCTGATGGAAGACATTTTTGCCCAGGTGTGTATTGATGCCGCAAACTGGGATGATTTGTTGAACGAACTGGTCCATAAAAAACCATGAGTCCATGAAACAGCCATTTGAAATAAAAACCGGGTGGCCGTTAGATACCGGCGGTGTCGCACGCTTTCTCGACCGCAACTTTGACTTTGACCAAATGACGACCGGTCTGCTTGAAGAAAAACTGTTTGAAGATCCCATGGCCGATCCCGGGCTGTGTTTTTCTGCTTATCACAATGAGACGCTTGTCGGTTTTTTGTATGCCGTCAGGCGTGACATCCGGGGCGAAGCATTCGGTTATGTAAAGCTGATGGCCGTAGAGCATGACTACCGGCGCAAAGGGATTGGGACCGCGATGTACCGGGCTGCCGAAGAAAGCCTGGTGTCCAGAGGGGCCACCAAAATCCGCATCTACGATGTGCCGCTCAATTATTTCATGCCGGGCATTGATCCGCGCTATACACCGGCACTTTGCATGGTCTGGAAGCTCGGCTTTAAGCAATTTGGCGAATCGGTCAACATGGTCGCCGACCTGGAGGCCTCTGACTGGTCGACGGAGAAAGAAGAGCAGATGTTGCTGGCAAAGGGCATTGAGGTGCGACGTGCCACCAAAGAAGACAAAAATGAGCTGTTTTCACTGCTGGCAGAAGAATGGCTGTTATGGCAGAACGAGGCCGGCATGGCCTTAAAAAATGACCCGCCTTCGGCCCATATTGCCCTGAAAAATGGCCGGATAAAAGCTTTTTCTTTGCACAATGCCAACAACAAGGGAACCGGGTGGTTCGGCCCGATGGGGACGCATGCCGATTTGCGCGGGCTGGGCATGGGCAGCCTTTTGCTGAAAAGATGCCTGAAAGACATGCAGGAAGAGGGGCACCGTACCGCGATCATTCCCTGGGTGGCGCCTGTGGCTTTTTATGCGCACTATGTGGGGGCGCGGGTGGAGCGGGTGTTTTGGAGAAATGAGAAAGAAGTACTGCTTGGTAAGTAGTAAGTAGTAAGTAGTATTTAGTAATTAGTAATTAGTGGTTGGTGGGCGGTAAATGGTTTTTAGTAGTAAAAAATATTAATTTGTTGAGAAATGATTATGGGAGGTTCTGGGAGTACAGTAGATATAAAAGTGGGGATTCTGGCCGGGGAGGAGATCCGGTTTGAGTTGCATGGGTCGTTCCGGCATGTCGGGTCAAACAGTTTGTTTGAAGGGAAAGGGGAGGCACGGATGGAGAACGGGGGACTGGTGCTGGAGTTTGCCGGGAAGACCTTGCGTGCGGATTTTCCGGTGGTGTTTGAACCGCTTGACGCGGAGAAACAGGTGTTTGACCTGTTTGATGTAACCATTGGAGTCGACTTTCACTGGCAGCGCCGTGAAACCCAGCGCTTCAGGGGCAGCCTGCATATCATCCATGATGGTGAAACGCTATGGGGCGTCAATACACTGCCACTCGAAGAATACCTGGTCAGTGTCATCTCGTCGGAAATGCGTGCTTCAGCAAGCGAAGCCTTCCTGAAGGCACATGCGGTGATCGCCCGGAGCTGGCTGCTGGCACAGATCCAAAAACAAAAAGGGTTTTCAGGGCAGTTCAAAGGTGATGACACCGGGGCGGCCGGTCAGCCTGGAGAACATATCCGGTGGTACGACCGGGAAGATCACCGCCATTTTGATGTGTGTGCTGACGATCATTGCCAGCGTTACCAGGGGATCACCAGGGTCAGCAGCCCTGTGGTGGCCAAAGCGGTTTCGGATACCTCCGGCCTGGTACTCATGTACGATGGCCACATTTGCGATGCCCGGTACTCCAAGTGCTGCGGGGGCCTGTCGGAACATTTTGAACATGTCTGGGAGCCCAGGGCGCACCCTTACCTGGTGAAGGTGGCCGATAACCATCGCCTGCCCGTAGGCTTCGACACAAACCTGGATACGGAAGACAAGGCCAGGGCATGGATACTGGGTTCGCCGGAGGCTTTTTGCAATACACGCGATGCAGAGGTCCTGTCGCAGGTGCTCAATGAATATGATCAGGAAACCATTGATTTTTACAGGTGGGAGGTGATATTGACCCAGGAAGAAGCCCGCCGTTTGCTGCGTAAAAAAATTGGGTTGGATGTGGGCCATATTATGGAAATGATGCCGGTTGAACGTGGTACCTCGGGCCGGCTTATCCGGCTGAAGATGCTGGGCAGTGAAGGCAGTATGGTGATCGGAAAAGAACTTGAAATACGGAAAGCGTTGTCAGAAAGTCATTTATACAGTTCTGCCTTTGTGGTTGAAGCCCATGATGTTCGACAGGGAATTCCCGGACATTTTGTGCTGAAAGGGGCCGGCTGGGGACATGGTGTTGGCTTGTGCCATATCGGTGCGGCCGTTATGGGGGCCAGGGGGATTGCCTGGCAGGATATCCTTGGCCATTATTTCAAAGGGGCCACCATTGAAAAGAACTATTAAATAAAAAATGCACATGGAAGAAAATACACAAAAAAAGTCGCCCTGGGCATGGGTACCCAGTCTGTACTTCGCACAGGGGATCCCTTATGTGATGGTGATGACGGTATCGGTCATCATGTACAAACGCATGGGGGTATCCAATGCCGATATAGCTTTATACACCAGTTGGCTGTATTTGCCATGGGTGATCAAGCCTTTGTGGAGCCCGATCGTGGACATGTTCAAGACAAAGCGCTGGTGGGTGGTGATCATGCAGCTTATGGTGGGTGCGGGTTTGGCCGGCGTGGCCTTTACCATCCCCCTGCCGTCTTTCTTCCAGTACACCCTGGCGTTTTTCTGGCTGATGGCCTTTAGTTCCGCCACACACGACATTGCCGCCGACGGCTTTTATATGCTCGGGTTGAGCCAGGGAGATCAATCTTACTTTATCGGCATACGAAGCACCTTTTACCGTTTTGCCATGATCACAGGCCAGGGCCTTCTGATCATTGTGGCCGGGTATTTTGAGGTGTTCACCGGACAGGAACCGGTACGTTTTTCTGTTACGGCACATCCGGAAGGTGCTGTGGTGGAGATGGTGGATGCCATCCCATCGGAAGAAGAAACACAGGAGATGACATTTGTGCTGGGTACCGATGACCTCTATCTTTCGCTCGACGGGGTTGACAAAGACAAGGCAGACAGCATCCGCCGGTGGGCCCACCGCCATAATGTGGCACACGGATTTGTGATTGAGGAAGAGGTCGCAGAAGTAGCCAGGGCCTCCTGGTGGTCGCGGGCGGTATCGCAACCCCTGGCCAACTGGATCAGGGCACGCCTTGGGATCGAGGATCATCTGGTGGCGGAACCGCTGGATACCCAGGGCAACATCGGGTTGATCGGGGTGCGTTTGTCGGTGCCGCCACCGGCCGATGATCCCATTGTTTTAAACACCGGGTTTCAGCGCGGGGATGCCAGCATCCGGCTGGTGGAAGGGGAGCGCCTGGAGTTCACGTCAGAAAACTGGGATCAGACTGCCTGGCTACTGGTCCAGCTTGACCCGAAACTCGACCGGGAATCCATCGCCTGGTTCGAAGGCCGTTCAGGGAATATCCCCCTGGCCTGGTCCATTACCTTTTTTATCCTCACCGGGTTGTTTATCATGTTTTTTGTCTACCATCTGTTTATGCTGCCCCGCCCATCGAGCGACCAACCGGTTGTGAAATCGCAGGACAGGCATTTCATGGTTGAATTTTTACAGACCTTTGGCTCTTTTTTCCGGAAAAAACAGATATGGCCTGCACTCGCCTTTTTGCTGCTGTTCAGGCTTGGAGAAGCCCAGATTGTAAAGATGGCTTCACCCTTCCTGCTCGACCGCCGCGAACTCGGAGGCCTTGGAATGCCAACCGGTGATGTCGGATGGGTTTATGGAACCTTTGGCATCCTGGCACTTACCCTGGGTGGCATCCTGGGGGGGCTGATGGCTTCGAAAAAAGGCTTGAAGTTTTGGATATTACCCATGACCCTGGCCATCAACCTGCCCAACCTGGTGTATGTGTACCTTGCCTATGCCACACCGGAAAGTTTCTGGCTGATATCGGGCGCCGTGGCGGTGGAACAATTTGGATACGGCTTTGGCTTCACGGCCTACATGCTGTATATGATCTATTTCTCCCAGGGGAAACAAAAGACGGCGCATTTTGCCATATGTACCGGACTGATGGCCCTGGGCATGATGGTGCCCGGGATGATCTCGGGCTGGATTCAGGAAATCGTTGGATACAGCAATTTCTTTATCTGGGTGCTGCTTTGTACCATCCCCGGCCTGCTCGTTTTGCGCTATCTGAAGATCGACAAGGACTTTGGGATCAAGAAATAGCAGATGCGCAACCTGGCCTGCCCTTCGGGGCGGCCGTTGGGCTTAACGGCTTGCCTGGCCCGGAATACCCGTGAACAGGATGATCCGCGGATTTTGTATCATGGCTGCCGGCAAGCCCGGGGCCTGTTAATGGTATAGAAAATAGTTGCGGGCTTTTTCTACAAAAGGATCAATTTCACGGGTCCATAAATCGAGAATGTCTTCCACCAGGTAGTTTTCCCCGAACGCTATGCGTACTTTGTCGGTGCCGCAAACTTTGTCGAACATGTCAAAGCGGTGGCTGCCGCAATGCTCAAACAACCTGGTTTCCGGGTGCAATGTATGGATCTCCTGGACCACATAAAACTGGATGAGCGAGAGGGGGGCGGCGTGCACATCCAGGAGGTGGACCTGGACCCCGCGCATTGTTTTGCCTTGCATGTCGGTATAAAAAGGCCGGAAGTGCATGGGCCGGAAAATAACCCCGGGAATGTCCAGGGCGTTGAGGTTGGCAGCCAGGGCATCGGCATCGTCGAGCCAGTCAGCCCCAAACAACTGGAAAGGAAGTGTGTAGCCAACACCGATGTTCATGCAGTACAGTTCACCCAAAATACCCGATACCGGATAGTAATAGGCGGAGTGGTAAAACGGGATGTGGGGTGAGGAGGGCACCCAGTGCAGGCCGGTGTCTTCGAACAGCATATCGCGCGACCATCCTTCCATCTCAATGACGCTGAGCCGGCACTTTTGTCCCCCTTCCAGCAAACCCTCGCCATTGAGAAACAGGGCCAGCTCGCCCACGGTAAACCCATGTACATAAGGAATGGGAAACTGGCTCACAAAAGAGATAAAGGCGTCTTCCACCAGGGGCCCCTCAAACTTCAACCCGCTCAGGGGATTGGGGCGGTCAAGCACCATAAAGCCAATGCCTGCTTCTGCTGACGCTTCCATCGCCAATCCAAGGGTGCTGATATATGTATATGAGCGTGAAGCGATGTCCTGAATGTCGTACACCAGGATGTCTACCCCTTCAAGCATTTCAGGGGTGGGTTTGCGTGTCCGTCCATACAGGCTGAACATGGGCACCCCGGTATACGGGTCTTTTTTATTGTCGATCAGTTCGCCCGCAGGATAATCCCCCCGTACGCCGTGCTCCGGGCCATACAGTGCCACCAGTTCCACGCCGGGGGCTTCGAACAGGATGTCTATGGTGGAACGCAACCGGCTGTCCACCCCGGTTGGATTGGTGATCAATCCGACGCGCTTTCCTTTCAGGGGTTCAAAATCCATGTCGCGCAACACCTCAATGCCAGGTTTGACTTGTGCACTTGCACCCATTGCAGTGGCTATCAGTATGATTCCCATGATACATTTTTTCAGGCCGTTCATCATGGCGGTTTTTTTAAGTGTTTGTCTTTGATTATTTTTACCAGGCAAATGTAGTGAATTTTGATCACTGCCGTGAAATTGGGTGTTGGCCGCCAGGCGAAGATCCGCATCGGATTTGGCCGGCCGGGCAAAGGCCGGCGTCTTGAAAAAATCAGCGTCCGGCGCACCCAATCATAAGATGTAACATCTTAAATACCAAAGAAATGCATATAAAAAAATTGTTGATTGCAACCGCCATGGCCACGCTTTGTTGCCTGATTATGTATTCATGCAGCCGGCAGCCATACGGCCTGCGTTTTGCCTTGCTGACAGATTTGCATGTAACGCCCGGACAGGTGGCGGAAGAACACCTGCAGGCCATTGTGGACGACATCAACCGGCAACAGATTGACCTGGTTGTCGTTACCGGGGATATTACAAATACCGGGTCGAACAGTGAACTGGACAATGTCAAACGGATCCTGGATGGCATCAAAGGTGGGTACCTGATCGTTCCGGGCAACCACGAAACCAATTGGTCGGAGAGCGCCGGTGAACACTTCAACCGGTTGTGGGGCGACGACAAATTCCTGCATGCAACGGGAGATTTTGTGCTGATCGGTTTCAGCACAGGCCCTTTCATGCGCATGGGCGACGGCCATGTGCGCACACAGGATATCCGTTGGATTGAGCAACAATTGCAGGCACACGGCGACCAAAACAAGCGATTGCTCGTATTTGCGCATTATCCGCTGGCTCCTGGCCTTGACCGGTGGCATGAACTGGCCGCCCTGTTTAAAGCGCACAGGGCCAGGGTGGCTTTCTCGGGTCACGGACACCAGCTGCGTTTGTTGAATGCCGGGGGGATTCCGGGTGTCATGGGCCGCTCCCTGGTGCTGCGCGGAGGCGATACGCCCGGATATACACTGGTTGAGCTTGCGGGCGACAGCTTGTGGGCCTGGAACAAGATTGCAGGAGAACCGGTAGGCGCTCCTGCACTGGCATTCAACTATTTGGACTCTTCTGTGACAGACAGCCTGCCATTCCCTGAACTGCCGGCCCGGGCAGCGGATTACGGACATCGTGTTACCGGTCCTTTTTTTCAGTGGCAAGACAGCGTGTCGGTGTTTACAGGGCCACTGATCGTTGGAGACAGCCTGCTTGTCTATGGAAATTCGGCCGGGTGGCTCAGGGCCATTGACCTGGAGGTTTCTGCCGAAGCCTGGTCCACAGAACTGGGGGGCAATATGTTTGGCACCCCGGCATTGGCCGGTGAAACCATTGTAACCGGTACGACCGACAGCACACTTTTCGGGCTGGATGTATCTGACGGGACAATCCGCTGGACCTTAAAAACCGGTGCCCCTGTAATGGCCGGCCCTTTGGTAAAGGAAGGTGATGTGTACGTGGGTTTTGGCAACCGTGCGTTTGCCTGTGTGGATGCCGAAAGTGGTGCGGTGCAATGGTCTTTTGAGGAGATCAACGGATATACACAGGCCAGGGCGGCCGTTGCCGGCAACGTGGTGGTGTTTACGGCATGGGACACCCATGTGTACGCCCTCGACAGGCACAGCGGGCAGTTGTTGTGGATCTGGAACAATGACTCACCGGTCAAATTGTTTTCGCCAGGCAATGTGCAGGTGGCCATCAGTCACGACAAGGTGTTTTTGGTGGCCCCCGACCGGTACATGACGGCACTGGACTTGAAAAGCGGCACGGAAATCTGGCGTACCGGGCGGTACCAGGTCAGGGAGAGTATGGGCTTATCGCACGACAAATCAGAAATCTATGCAAAGCTGATGAATGACAGTCTGGTTGCTGTCTGTGCCTTGTCTTCCGTATTTCAAACCAATTGGATTGCAGATGCCGGGTTTGGGTACGACCACAATCCTGTGCCTTTGGTATCGGATGCAAAGTGGGTGTATTTAGGAACCAACAATGGCATTGTGATGGCACTTGATCCTTATCAGGCCCGGGTGGACCGTATGGTGAAAACCGGGAACTCTGCCGTAAACGGGATGATGCGCGATGGCGGGGGCAGGATATGGTTCACTACTACCGGGGGCCGCATTGTCGGTTGGTAGTGCGCGGATTTTTTTTCGAATCATACATAAAAAAACACCGGCCGGAAGCGGCCGGTGTTTTTTGTTCCGGCATACAGGATGCCTGAAGAATGCTTATCGCTGGATTTGTACCTTGTGAACGGATACACCGCTTTCGGTGAAAATATTCACAATATACAATCCGTTGTTAAAGCCTGAAGTGTTCACCGTCAACTCGTAATTGTCGACTTGCAGATGCATTACTGTTCTTCCGGTAATGTCCATAATCCTGACTTCCTGCATCATGACACCGGAATGAATGCTGAACTGTCCGGATGCCGGGTTGGGGAAGAGGGTTAATTGCATCTCTTCGATGGTGTCTGCAAAGATCTCTTCCGGGCCAAACATGTCGTCGATCACGGTGTCTTCGGTGATGTTGACCACCCTGTTGGGATCGCCGTCCCATTCGCCGCCGGCCCAGCCTTCACCAAGCAGATCGGAGA
>PWON01000109.1 GCA_003557385.1 Bacteroidales bacterium
CATCATGATGCCCCGGCCATGTTGGTTGTAAAATGGGGCAATGGCCACATTGCCTTTCAAATGGGTTTGATTCAATTTAAGCGTAAGCCTTCCCACACCATATCCAAGCATTGAACCCATAAACACATCAGATGACCAGTGTGCGTCTTCGTAAAGCCTGCTCAACGCGATCAAAGTGGCCATTCCATAAAAAACATGTCTCATGCCTGGATAACGGCCGGCAAATACCGTCATGATCGACCAGGCACCCGATGCATGCCCTGAAAGAAAAGACCTGTATCCTTTTTCTCTCACAAATGGATCATCGGGAATGTTCCTTGGGCGGGCCCTCATAACACTATTTTTAGAAATTTCGGTAAAAAGTTGACTGATGGCAATGGATTGAAAGGCCAGCAGCATGGTGTCATGAAAATACTTTTCCTTCAACAGGTGGCTGACCCCATACAAACCAACCATTGCAGGCAAAAAGTATTTCTTATTCCCAATGCCATAGAGGAACTCAGAAGCAAAATTGTCTCCTGCGTATATGTTGTCCTGAACAAAGTCACGAACCACCAGGTCCATGGTCAAAGTGGCCGCGAAAACACTCAGGAAAAACATGTTTCTTTCCAATCCTTCTTTGTCTAACCTGGTAATTTCCTTGCCTACATGGTATGGTATCAGTAAAAAATTTGTAAAATAAGGCCTTGCAGACAAGCTATGGTAAACATCGTTATCAGGGCTGTTGTAAAACCCGGTATTAAATGAAGTGTATGATTCGATATTAAACTTTTCCCTTAAGCTGTTTGATTGATCGGGGTAAAATAGTGCATGCTCGCGTTCCACCACGAATAAACCGTTGTTGCAGGGGGTAATTTCCTGGCTGTAACCGGACACAGGCAGGATGAGGATAAAAACCAATATAAGTGCAATCAACCGATCATCATTAAAACGGATCATATATGTGTATGCTGATTAAGTGGTTCTCAGTCATTGTTTGGCAAATTCTATCAATACCTTTAAAGAGCCCTTTGTTTTGGCGTGTTCGAAGGCTTTCATGGCCTGGCCGGCGGGATAAACCGCTGTGATCAGTGGTTCCAGATCCACCCCGGTGGCCAGGTAATCAACAGCCTGTTGAAACAAGCCGCAGCGCGATCCAACAACAGTTATCTCATTTATTACCACCGGCGACAAGTCGATGCTCTGATCTGATGCCAGTGTGCTTTTCAGTACCAGGATGCCGCGCGGTTTTGTGTGTTGTACAGAAAACCTGAACCCGGTGATGCTGCCCGTGGCTTCAACCACAACATCGAACTGTTTTTGCAGGAAGTCTGCAGAACTGTCCAGTACTTGAGTTTTTCCGCCCAGGCCTTCGATAAGTTTTAGTTTGCCGGCATGTTTTCCAACGTGAGTGATGTTTGCATTGCTCGTGCTGAGTGCGTGGTTAATTAATAGTCCCAACTTGCCGTCGCCTACAATAAGTACCTCATCATCCGGTTTGATGTCGACCTGCTCGAGTATTTCAAACCCTGCAGCCAGGGGCTCGGTTAGTGTTGCCACTGATGTGGGAATATGCTCTGGTACTTCAACCAGGTTGACAATGGGCAATGTGATGTATTCAGCCAGGCAGCCATCCCTGCGAAAGATGCCCAGTGTTGTTCTGCCGGGGCAATGACGTCCGAGGTCTTGCTTACAGTATTCACAACTGCTTTTAAGGCAGGCACAGTTGATTTCGCCTACCACGCGCTTGCCAAGCAAGCCCTGGTCAGCATCATTAACCTCTTCGACAATACCGACAAACTCATGGCCGGGAATCCCATGAAATCCCATATAGCCTTTTGTGATCTCAATGTCGGTGTTGCACACCCCTGCCATCAGTACTTTAATCAGCGCTTCACCTGGCGGAACCTCAGGCTGTGGGATGTCGTTTCGGAAGGTTAATTGTTTGTCAAATACCAGTGCTTTCATTTTTTGTGTTTTTATGTTATCATTCAACCCCTCTTGTGACTGCTGTTTTATTGCAAATTGCCATGCCTGTCAATATGATGATCAAGGGCCAATAACCTGGCCGGTAATTTCTTTTCAGTTGCCTGGCAAACAATATTTACCATGGCAACAAAGTCTGTCATCACAAAGTCCATTGTTTCGCGAGGCACACCATAATACTGGAAATTTACGGGCATTCCCTGGCTTAGAAGATAAAATACTACATTTTTCACTTGTTCAGGCATCTCAATAAACATTTCAATCCGGGTGCCTAATATGGCGGAGGTTTGCGGGTCTTCGATGGGTGATGTTTGCAAACTGGCCGGACAATTGCCGATTGTTGGTCGCTCCATCGTATGCAGTTTTTCGATCCATTGAATAAAATCAGAAAATTCGAACCGCTTGGTGGATCCGCTGGCTAAAAAGATGTTCCGGCACCGGGTATTGATCACCAGGTCTTCAAAAAACGACTCATCCAGTATGGACTTCCCGACTACCCCATATATAAGGTCGATATTGTATTTTGTTTCTGCAGGCAAGTTCTTCGCCGAAACCAGTTGCAACCAGGGGTGGGCGGATTGTTCGTCTTCCATGATATCTAAGCCGGCAAGCCTGTCTTTGCCAAGCCGCGGCATCAGCGCATACATGCTCTGGATGCCGATGGCCCCCAGGGATCCAAGCACCAGGCAACGCCTCTGGTTGAGCACAAAGCCTTGTCCGTTCAGGATGTTCTCAATGGCATTGATGCAGGAATATGCTACTTCGATCGATTCATCAAATACTTTGTATTTCGCAATGGCGAGCGTGCAGGCTGGAAAGGCAAGCCTCCCGTGAATTTCTTCAACATCTTTCAGGGCATCATATCCATTGCGAGTGTGCTCAACACTCCCCGGGTAGATGCCTTTTATCCAATCGGCAAAAACGACCTCCAAATCACGTTCAGGTACCCGGTTGCTGGAATAGTTGAAACGTTTAAACACTTCACCTACGGTTAACCTGTTTAATGATAGTTGGTTAACGATTGGTGCAAGGTATCCTCCGTCTTCGGCAATAATCACCTTCCTGCCCGCTTCTGCTTCAACAACCGCACTCAAAAACAAGTGCATGGCCATGTGCTGCATCGCTTCATAATAACCGGTCCTGTTTTGAATAAGGTGTTGCTGCAGTTCCTTAAACCCGTCAATGGGTGAGTAATAATCGCTCAAACAAAAGCTGCTTGCCATAAGGCCATTGTTAATGTCTTGCAGACCATAAAAGCGATACACTGCATCGGGCAATGCCATGATTGAGTTTAAAAAACCGGCGGGGATACTGCCACCGTATTTTACCCAGAGGGTATCAACCCTGCCGGCGTTCAGCCGGTCGAATGCCCCAAGTACAGCCAGTGACTCATTTGTAAAGTGATGGATAAAAACAAGGTGGACATCTTTGAGGTCGGCCTCGCTGTTTTCAACAAATTTTTCCAGCCTCTCCATTGTCCCCAGGTAATCATCCAGTGCCGCTGTATAAACCCTTTCACTGAGGTCAATCTGCAGGCTGCGGCCGCGCTGGTTTAATGAAATGTAAGCCAACGCATCCATGTATACTACCTTTATTACCTTTTCACTGTTCAGCAGACCGGTTGTTGTTGCATCGTGAAGGATCAACAACAGGCGGTCAATCAACCCGCGCCAGTTATCGCCGGCGTGCATCAACAACCGGTTGGCAAGTTCGCGGGGCCAGTTAAAGAATATCTCCCTGAGTTTGCCGTACCCCGAGCTGTTGAGGTAGGCAATAAGCTCTCCAAGCTGAAGCCCTGTTTCCTTGAAGCTAAGTTTGTTGTCGCGGCTGTGGCTGAGCAGGGAGGTAAATACAATGGCCCCATCATTCGAAAAGCTGTAGGGGCTTTCCCTGAGGTCGATGTTTGATATCAGACGGTGGTTGACGCGCCGTAAGTTGATGCGCGAATGGCTCAGTTCTTCAACAGTGATCCGCAGAAAATGGGAGCTTGGCACCCTTTCAACAAGATAGTGCAGCCCGCTGGTGTCGTCATCTGCATCGCGGTTAAACGGAAATAGTATCGCCTGTGCATCTTCCCTGTCGCCCGCCTGCCCAAACAAGCCCCGGTTGACCACCGGACTTTGCAATAAATTGAAAATATAGCGGAAATGCAGGTTCATCTGGGGATACAATACACCCAGATGCTCAAGGTTTTCGAAAGCCGAATAGAAGAAAATCTTATGTATGCCATGGTTGTAAAGCTGCGGACAAATATCCCGCTGTACATTGACGGAGGTAAACACATCGGTTTGCCCGAAAAAACAGGATTCCCTGACCTGGTCAAGCAATTTGGAGATCAAGCCATCAATGCCATTGAATATTTCGATCTCATTGAGTATTACTTCAACCACATCACCTTCGGACGGGGTGACAGGAATACCCAGTGTAACGATTTTCTTCAGGTCTTTTTCCGCTGTCTTTTTCCCTGGTTCCCTGATGAAATCATCCAAAACACTGCGTACTTTTTTCTTGCCCATTTTGTTGACTTTAGCGGTTTTTCCCTTTCCGGATTTTGTTTGATTTTTCTTCCAGTTTCCTGAAAAAATCTGTCTCCGTGATCTCCTTAACAATCTTGTCTTCCTTCTTTTTGTCGATGGAGAGTTTAAGCTGCTCGATCTCGCTGCTCATCCTGGCTTCGCGCTGATACACCTCTGTCGCCATATTGTTAAAAAGCTGTATCAGGCTGGTCATTTCATCATTCACACGCGGAATGCTTATGCGGCTTTTCTCTTCCCATTGACCTTGCTTCAATAAGTTGGCCGCTTCAGCCAATTGCATCACCGGTTTCATGAAACGGTTTGAAAAATAGTATCCCAGGCTGCCGGCGGCAATAAGTATGACCAGCAATGCCACCCCAATCCAGTTAAAGAGGTGAGCGATCATCTGTTGCAACACATCATACCCGTTTTCAATGCGTTGATTGGCTATGAGATTTGTAAGGCTGTTGAATTGTGACCAGAACACCGCGGCTACTACAATGGTTAACACCCCCAGGCTAAACAAGAGAAACAGAAACATCGCACGTGTTTCTATGTTCAATTTGAGATATTTCAGCAGAACCAGCACCGGCGGCAAAAGAAGCATCAGGATATAACTGTTGGAAATGACACCGGGCACGTAGAATGTGCGCAAGACATACAGCAGTGTTGCATCACCGTGAAGCATAACGTGGGTTGTAAAGCCAATGAACATTGCTATGGCATTTCCCAGGAAAACAAAGACCAGCACCATGATGAATTCATTGACCTTTTTAATGTTTCTGATACCCCACCAGGCTACCATACCGGGAATGAATCCAATAAAGAAGTTGGCTATTGACCAGGGCCAGAAATACAGGCCGTAATCCAACAAAAAGTCTCCGAAGAAATTGCCTGCCATGGCAATGATCCCCCCCACCCACGGATTCACAACAAGGCCGAACACAACCGGGATAAGCAGTTGAGGACGAAAGGTGGTGAAGTCAGCACCAGGCAGGACCAGACCGCTCAACAGGAAGTTCAACCCCCCATACAGCAGAGAAAATATGGCAACCGGTAATAAATAACGCCTGATCTTGTCAAAAAACATTGACCCTTAAACTTGACTGATATAGTTAGATAATGTGGTTATTTCCCTGGTGAACTGGTGGCCTGGATAACGCTTGCTGAACACCTCTTTGCTTCCAAGTAACATCAAATCATCGCTATGGGGGAACATGGCTGCAACCGGATGTCCGTATGCACTTTCAACATCCCCCTTTAGCGCCTCCAGGTTCAGTGATGCAGGAATTTTATTGATCACCACAGCAATATGTTCTACCTGCAAACGCGATGCCACCCTGAGGGTTATGGATGATCCTTCAAAATCCTGCTGGTCGGGCCGAAGGATTACCAGGAGCTTATCGGATACTGCTATGGATAACAGTGTTTCCTCATTCAGACCCGGATGCGTATCAATCAGCAAGAAATCAAGCGACAGTTTCTCACACAAACGTTCAAAGCCCTCGCTCAGCAACTCAACATTATAGCCATCGTTGATGATTCGTGCGATGTCACCGGTATTGGTGCTCGAAGGAATTAAAAAAAGCTTGTTCATTCCTTCGGCCATTGTCACATCCACTTCTACGACAGCCTCTTCAATCTCGCATTTCCTCCATAAATAATCGTTCAAACATGGAAGGTTTGCATCTTGCTGCACGTTAAAGATTACATGGATGCCCGGCGATTGTATATCGGTGTCGATTACCGCAACACGTTTTCCCGTTGAAGCAAGCTGATAGGCAATATTGGCAGTGAGATTCGATTTACCGGTACCCCCGCGGTAAGAGTGGATGGATACAATTGCAGCCATAATTGAATTTTTTTTGCAATTTAATGTTTTTCAACCAAAGTTCACCGGTAATAAAAATTTTGTATTTTGCCAAACGATGGATATCGACCGCTTAACCAAAGAACAGCTCAAAAAAGCCTTGTTGGAATTGAGGCATGAACACCATGCCCTAAAAGAATCCTATGCAAAAGATGTTGCAGAATTAAAGCAGGTTGAGCAGAATGTTATCAGGGAACGTATTTTGCTTCGCACAATCATTGAAAGCATTCCTGATGCAATCTACATTAAAGACCTTGAGTGTCGAAAACTCCTTGCCAATAAGACAGATTGCGAGAATAATGGTTGTGAAAAGGAAGAAGATATCATTGGGAAAAGTGATTTTGATTTATTTCCACCCGACATTGCACGGCACTTTTATAAAGACGATCAAAGGGTGCTGCAAGGTGAACGCGTGATAAACAGGGAAGAAATACTGCAGAAACCCAACGGGGATAAACTTTGG
>PWON01000007.1 GCA_003557385.1 Bacteroidales bacterium
CAATAAAATATGGTTGGCCATCCTTGATCATGACATTTCTGGACTGGAAATCCCTGTACATGAAAAAGCTGGCCGGGGTGTTCATTAAATGGTCAGTGTACCGCTCAAAATCATCCTCCATAAGCTGCTCGTCAAAATGGATGTCTGAAATTTTCAAAAAGTAATATTTGAAATAATTCAAATCCCACATCATCGAGTGCCTGTCGAAAGCGTGCCTGGGATAGCAGATGTCAAAGTTTATTTTTTTTGCGGCATCCACCTGGAAACGGGGCAGGTAAGAGATCACCTTTTTATACAGTTCGATGGTTGAATCATCAAACACGCCTGCATTTTTGCCGTGAGGCAACAGGGAGAACAAGGTGTCATCGCCCAGATCGGTCAGCAGGTAACAATGGGTGTCAGTGTCTTCAGCCAGCACGTGGGGTACGGGTAAACCGGTATCCAGGAAGTATTTTGTGAGTTCAAGGAAGGCGCGGTTTTCGCGGGCATCATGGTTGAATGCGGCAATCACGGTCTTTTCAGCCCCCCAGATCCTGAAATACTGGCGGTTGGAACCGGAAGGCGGCAGGGGAGCCAAATTATCAGGTGCACGGCCATGCCAATCAAAAAACAATTTGCTTACAACCTTTTCAACGGTCCACTCCATATACTTGATGCTTTGCCTGCAAAAATACGTTTAATTGGATGAAAAACCCTATTTTTGTTTTGGTTAATTCAATGGAAAAAAACAAATAACAGGAACAATGAATACAAAACATGTTACGGATATTCTTAAACAAGCCATCATTATGGAACACAGGGGTAAATCCCTGTATGAGCAGGTATCGAAGCAAACCGGCAACGAGGATGTCCGGAAAATTTTCGCAACGATGGCAGAAGAAGAACAAACCCATATTGATTTTTTACAGAAACAGTTAAAGCATTATGGACATGCAGGACGTTTCGACAAGAACGAACTGGAACATGCGCCCGGTCATGAAGCCATTGCCAACACCATTCTGACAGAAGAGATGGTGGAAGAGATCTCCGGTTCCGGTTTTGAGGCAGCAGCCATTTCAGCAGCCATTGACATGGAAAATAAATCGATCGAAGTATATGCCGCCCGTGCAGCCGAGACCGATGATCCAAATGAAAAAGAGCTTTTTGAATGGCTTGCCAACTGGGAAAAAGGCCACCATAAACTGTTGATTGACCTGAACAGGCAGTTGACCGAAAAGGTTTGGTATGACAACAATTTCTGGACGTTCTGAAGAACCCTGCAACAATACCCGTTCGGCATGAAGGCATCAAAAGTAAGCAAGGTAACTACGCACGTATTGCAGGAAATGAAACTCCGGCAGGAAAAAATTTCCATGCTCACGGCATATGATTATTCCATGGCCCGTATCGTGGACCGCTCCGGCATCGATGTGATTCTGGTGGGAGATTCTGCGGCCAATGTGATGGCCGGGCACAAAACCACACTGCCCATTACCCTGAATGAGATGATCTATCATGCCAGTTCGGTAATGCGTGCGATTTCCAGGGCACTGGTGGTGGTTGACCTTCCCTTTGGCACTTACCAGGGCAATAGTCGCGAAGCCCTGCTGTCGGCCATACGCATCATGAAAGAATCCAATGCCAATGCGGTGAAACTGGAAGGGGGCAAAGAGATTTTGGAGTCTGTAGATCGCATCCTGTCGGCAGGGATCCCTGTGATGGGGCATCTGGGCCTTACTCCTCAATCGATCAATAAGTTCGGGACCTATGTGGTTCGCGCCACCCAGGAAGAAGAAGCAAAAAAACTGGTGGAGGACGCGCATCTGTTGACCGAAGCAGGTTGTTTTGCCCTGGTGCTGGAAAAAATCCCCGCTGTACTGGCCGAAAAAGTCACCAGGGAGATCAGCATCCCCACCATCGGGATCGGGGCGGGCGCCCGCGTAGATGGCCAGGTGCTTGTGATACATGACATGCTGGGCATCAACCAGGATTTTTCTCCGCGCTTCCTGCGCAGATACCATAACCTGTATGACGAAATTAAACACTCTGTGGAAAACTACATCTCTGATGTAAAGAACCAAAAGTTCCCCAATGACAGGGAGCAGTACTAAGCCTTCCCTTATGGACACTTTACATGCCGGTTTGTCTGGCAGGGTCTTGTTTGAAGACAACCATCTCATCATGATCAACAAATTGCCCGGGGAGATTGTCCAGGGCGATAAGACAGGTGATACGCCATTGGCCGATGTGGTCAAATCTTATATCAGGGAGAAATACAACAAACCAGGACAGGTGTATCTTGGCCTTGCCCATCGTATTGACCGCCCGGTGAGTGGCGCCGTGATCTTTGCGCGTACCTCCAAGGCCCTCTCAAGGTTGAATGCCATGCTGAAGAACCATACAATACAAAAGAAATATTTGGCCGTGGTGCAGAATCAACCTCCCGAAAATGAAGGTGTAATTGTCCATTATCTGAGGAAGAATCAAAAACAAAACAAATCATACGTGGTGCCGGAGGGCACATCAGGCAGCAAGCGGGCTGAACTTAACTATCGCCTTATGTCGCGCAGCGAACGATATTATTTGCTGGAAATAGAGCTTTTAACAGGCAGGCACCACCAGATCCGTGCACAACTGGCAGCCCTTGGATGTCCCATCAGGGGGGATGTGAAATACGGTTTTGACAGGCCAAACAAAGATGGCAGCATCCACTTGCATGCACATGTTGTTGCGTTGATCCATCCTGTGCGCAGGGAGCCGGTACAGGTGGTGGCCCCTTTGCCCGGACATGATCCTCTTTGGGCCTGTTTTAATCATCTCAATAATCAATAACTCCTGATACTTGGCAGGTTTTGTAACATATCAAGGGCAGTCATCTCCGGATGGGCAATCCAAGAATCCGGTACCGGCTTCAGAATGCTCCGCCATGTCCTTCTTCTTTTTGTTGTTATTTGTCATGTTCTCAGGCACGACACCGGCGCTTGCACAATATTTTGTCAGGGGCCAGGATCCCGCCAGTGTGCGCTGGCAGCAAATCCAGACAGAGCATTTCCGCATTATTTTTCCTGATGATTATGTGCAGAAAGCTTCCTATATCGCCGATATCCTTGAATACAGTTATGAACCGGTATCCAGGACCCTTGGCAACAAGCCCCGCCGGGTACCTGTGATCCTGCATAACCAGACTGTGGTGCCGAATGGGTTTGTAAGCTGGGCCCCTGCCCGCCTGGAGATGTTTTCCAATCCACCACCCGACAATGACCCGCACAACTGGCTGGAGCGACTGGCTGTTCATGAGTTCAGGCATGTGGTGCAGGTGGACAAATTGAATCAGGGAGTTACCGGGCTTTTTTCGCGGATTTTCGGTGAACATATCACGGGCATCTCACTGGGGCTTTTTGTTCCCCTGTGGTGGCTCGAAGGGGATGCGGTCTCGGTCGAAACAGCCCTGACCCATGGTGGCCGCGGTAGACGGCCTGCTTTTGAACAAGGTTTGCGCGCGCAGGTGCTGGACAAGGGGATCTATTCATATGACAAAGCCATGCTGGGCTCTTTCAGGGATTATGTTCCCAATCATTATGAGCTGGGATACCAGCTGGTCGCCATGGCAAGATGTCAATACGGTGCCGGGATATGGGACAAAGTCATTGACCAGGTTGCCCGCCGTCCCCATACCTTATTCCCTTTTTCGCTGGGGCTGAGGAATCATGCGGGAGTTGGTGCCGGGGAGCATTACCGGCAAACCTTTGCGAAACTTAAAAACGCATGGACATGGCAAATGGACCAACACGATTACACGCCGGTTCGTACAGTCAACAAGAATAAACATATATATACACACTATCGCCCAATGGCTTTTCTGGATGAAACCACCTTGTTGGTGTTAAAAACCGGAATGGGTGATATCCCAAAGATGATAGCCCTGGGGTTTGACGGAAAAGAACAAGTACTGTTTACCCCGGGTTTTTACAACTCCCGGCTTTTTTCAATGGCAGGCAAACTGGTCGCATGGAGTGAAACAAGACCCGATCCAAGGTGGGAGCATCGTTCGTGGTCTGAAATCCACACTTATGACTTTAGCACGCAAAAAAACGGACGCATCACCAGGCAAACCAGGTTTTTTTCACCGGCTGTTTCACCTGATGCCACCAGAATTGCGGTTGCTGAGGTAACTTCGCGCAATGAGTATGCCCTGGTCATCATTGATGCGTTCACAGGGGACGTGTTGCACCGGATAGCATTGCCCGGCAATCCCTTCCTGATGGATCCGCAATGGCATCCTGACGGCCGGAGGGTGGTGGCCATAGCCCAGGATGAGAATGGCAAACGGATCCTGGACATTGACTTGCAAAATAACCGGGTAACGACATTGTTTCATGCCGGTTACACAGACATTGCTCGTCCCCGCTATTTGGAACCGGGTGTGATTGCTTTCAACGGTGCTTTTTCGGGAATAGACAATGTGTATATCCTGGATGAGTATACCGGAGAAGTGTTTCAGCTCATCTCTTCACGTTTTGGCGGCATTGATGCATTGTTGTCTGCAGATGGCGACAAACTGGCATGGTCTGATTATACCGCCATGGGATACCGGGCGGCAATCCATGAGGGCCCACTTCCAGAGGTTCTGCCCCTCGGGGAACTTGCCAGAAATTCTGTGGACCTGTACCGGACACTGGTTGAGCAGGAAGGTGAAGCCCTGGTGACGAAAAGTAACATTACACGCAGTGAACATCAGGTGAGCGATTACCAGAAAGGGGCCCATTTGATCAACATTCATAGCTGGTCACCGTTTGCCTTGCATATTGACTATATGGAAGCCAGGCCCGGTGTGTCTTTTTTTTCGCAGAATGCATTGAGCACCTCGGTTGCATCGCTGGGATATGAGTGGGATGTTAATGAAAGGCTGGGAAAGTATTTTTTCAATTACACATACCTTGGACGTTATCCCGTATTTGATTTTTCCGCTGAGCGTGCCGCAAGAAGGGCATATTACGTGGATCAGGGTACACCCGATGAACTTATTCCTTTTTTATGGCTGGAAAAATCATTCAGGTTCAGGGTCAGCGTCCCGCTGCGCTTTCGTCGCGGACCGGTTTTTTATGGCCTTACCCCCTCTGTGCGAGCGGGGATCACCAGGGCGGATGCCGGACGCGACAGCCCTGACTTTTTTGAATCGAACGAACTGTTCCCCCTGCATTATAGAATATTGGCATACAGGCAAGTGCGCAAGGTGGACAGGGATATCCGGCCAAGGTGGGGACAGGTGTTGGACCTTCATTACCGGCATACCCCCTTTTCTGGCGGGAGTATGGGTTCGGTGCAGGCCGGACAGCTAATCAATTTCTTCCCGGGCATTTGGAGACACCACAGTTTGCGTCTGGCGGCTGTCTACCAGGAACACAACAGGGCTGAACCAAAACCCTTTACTGTGAATTTCAGTTTCCCGAACCTGGTTCCCTATCCCAGGGGGGTTACAGGCAGGTTTGATGAACGCACCTATGGCCTTATGGCTGATTATGCCTTTCCGCTGGCTTACCCGGAGTGGACCATTCCTTCCGTTTTGTATGTGAAAAGGCTTCATCTGAATGTTTTCGCCGATCATGCGTGGGTGCGATACCGGTTGATGCAGGACGGCAATCCCCGTTTGGCGGAGGACCGGCTTCGGTCTGCCGGTATTGACATTGTCGGGAACATGCATTTCTTTCGCTTGTTTGCCCCATTCGAGGTGGGCTTACGCACCATTTACCTGCCGGATGAAGAACAGTTTGTATTCAGGCTCTTATTCTCTTTTGAAATATATTGAGCCACTCCGTAACCGATCTTATGTGATTGTTATTAAAACGGACTGTCAAAGTCACGAAAGCGCATTGCCTGCCGGTCTTTTTCCGATAGAAGCGGTGTGTCCGTTCCCCAGTCGATGGCAAGATCCGGGTCATTCCAGCGGATTGACCGCTCAGAAGCTTTGTGGTAGTGCCTGGTACATTTGTAAAAGAATACCGTGTCGTGTTCGAGGGTGCGGAACCCATGGGCAAACCCGGGTGGAATGTAAATCATTTGATGGTCTTTTGCCCTGAGCTGTACTTTAAAATGCTGGCCGAATGTGGGTTCCTTTCGGCGCAAATCCACCACAACGTCCAGTACGGCCCCCTTCATTACACGTACAAGTTTACCCTGGTCGTACGGCGGTACCTGAAAATGAAGTCCGCGAATCACATTGCGAACCGACCCTGATTCGTTGTCCTGAACGTAATCGCAGGGTATGCCTGCTTTTTTAAAACCCGCTTTGTTCCACGATTCAAGGAAATATCCCCTGTCGTCGGGAAAAACCCTGGGCTGGATAATGACCAGCCCCCGAAATGGGGTGGTAGATATGTTCATGGGTTTTTGGTTTAAGGTTTGCAGATCCTTTGCTACAAATGGATCACTTCGCCGTATGCTGCTGCTGCCGCCTCCATGATGGCTTCTGACATGGTGGGGTGGGGGTGAACTGCTTTGATCATTTCATGTCCGGTGGTTTCAAGTTTCCGGGCAACCACGGCTTCGGCGATCATCTCGGTCACATTTGCACCGATCATGTGAACGCCGAGCAATTCCCCGTATTTGGCATCAAACAGCACTTTTACAAAACCTTCTTTGTCTCCCGCAGCACTTGCCTTGCCGGAAGCTGAAAAAGGAAACTTGCCCACTTTGAGTTCATAGCCGGCTTCCCTGGCAGCTTTTTCGGTATAGCCAACAGACGCTACCTCGGGCGAACAATAGGTGCATCCGGGAATATTGTTATAATCGAGGGGCTCGGGGTTGAGGCCGGCCATTTTTTCTAC
>PWON01000212.1 GCA_003557385.1 Bacteroidales bacterium
TCTCCCGGACGGGTTTTTTAAAAATCAGTATTTTTGGTTTCTCTCAACATGTATACATTTAAAAAAACCTGCTTATGGAGTCCGTTTTAATGATGACCCGGTATTTGATGTTCACCGGGATCTTTTACTTTTTTGTTTTGTCTTCTGCCGCCCAGCAAGGCCGCCCCATGACCCTGGAAGATATCATGGATTTTCACCACATTCATAACCACAGTGTGCAGATCAACCGGGATGGTAGCTGGGTGGCTTACGCGGCCTGGCCCGACCGGGGCGATGGATATGGCATCCTTGTGTCGGCCAATGGCCGCACGGAACATACAATTCTTCGCGGTGAGAGCCCGCGCTTTTCATCTTCCGGCCAGTGGGCCCTGTTTACCCGGAGGCCCTCTTTTGAAGAGACAGAGGGCAAACCGGCTTCGCAAAGACCGAACAACGGGGCGGTGCTTGTTCGTACCGCCGATGGATCCATGATTGCTTTCGATGATGTGCAGCAGGGACGGTTCAGTGAACACAGGGACCTGCTTTTTGTGCACCATGCGTTTGTTGAGGACACCCTGTTGACAGATGAAGAAAACGAACAATTGAAAGAGGCCGGCACCCCCCTGTTGATCCGTGATCTTGACGTGGGAGTGGAGAGGACCATTGATTTTGTGCATTCCTGGACGCTCGACAGCCTGGCCACCACACTGGTGTTTACCATGAAAGACACCCTGGAGTCAGTCAACGGTCTGTACGCCTTCTCGCTGGCTGACCTTTATGCTGAACCCATGCCACTGGATACCGCCGGCAAAGCCAAATTTGGCGGATTTACATGGTTTGAGGGCACCTCAACACTGGCCTATATGCGCGCCGAAGATCTGGAGAAAGACACAGTGGAAACAGCGGCACTATACCTTTGGCATCCGGGCGATGCATCGCCTCTCCCGGTCATTGCCCGGGATGATGCCCCAACGGATTATTTCCTGCCTTTTGACAACCGCCTGCAATGGGCCCTTGACGGCGAACGCTTGTTCTTTGGTTTGCGGCCGGTCCGCTTTGCGGCACAGCCGGAGGCGGAAAAAGAATTCACTTCTGTGCTCGATTCCATCCGCCATGGAGCAGAAGTGGATATCTGGCACGGGGAGGATCCACTGATCAAAACCCATGAAAAAAATGTTTGGCGGCAGGTACAACGGCAACACCTGATGTCTGTTTATCACCTGGCGGACGATCGCATTGTGTGGTTGGCCGATGAAGAGGTCAACCAGGTACAGGTGGCAACCACCGGCGATCATGTAGTAATTACCTCCTCGCGTCCGTATGAAAAGCGGATCACCTGGGAGGGTTGGTTCCGGGACGTCTACCTGGCAAACCTGTATACCGGAAATAAACAGATGGTTTTGGAAGAGATGCAGGGCATGACCTCTTTGTCGCCCGGTGGCCGGTTCCTGCTGTATTTCCTTGACAAGAACTGGCATGTGTTCGACGTTGTGACCGGAATGCATACCAACCTGACAGGGCATCTGGATGTTCCGTTTTACAATGAAACGCACGACAGACCCTCCACGGTCCCGGGCTATGGGATGGCCGGCTGGCTTGACGACGGGAAGTCGGCATTGATCTACGACCGCTACGATCTCTGGCTGGCCAATGCAGCCAACGGGGAAATGCAAAACATTACCGCCGGTAGGGGCCGTCAGGAGAATACTGTCTTGCGCATCCGCAAGCTGGATGAAGCCCCGTTTTTTGTTCCCGGCCAGACGGTATTTCTCGAAGGCTTTGACCAGGACACCAAGGCCCGGGCCATTTATTCAGCCACCCTCGGTCAGGAGGGCCTGGAACGGCTTTACGATACCGGGCAGAACATTCGTTTGCGCAGGTTGTCTGACGATGGTTCCACCCTGTTGTTTACCCGGGAGTCGCAGGATGTATTCCCCGACCTTTGGGCATCCAACACCCGTTTTCGCCGGCCACAACAATTGTCAAACCTTCAGGAGCAGGTGGAGCAGTTTAACTGGGGCAGGGCCAAACTGGTCCATTATACCTCGGCCGACGGATTTCCCCTGCAGGGGATTGTGATCAAACCGGGCGATTATGACCCGGCAAAACGTTATCCGGTGTTCGTATACTTTTATGAGAAGTTCTCTCAGCGCCTGCACGATTTTAACCAGACTGTGATCAACCACCGCCCGGGATTTGGTTATTATGCCAGCAATGGCTACGTGGTTTTTTTACCCGACATCCACTTTGTGGAAGGCCGTCCCGGCATGTCGGCCGTAAAATCGCTGGTGCCCGCCGTGCAGACCATCATTGATATGGGCATTGCCGACCCGGATGCCATCGGGCTCCACGGCCACTCGTGGAGTGGATACCAGGCCGCCTATGTGGTGACACAGACCGATCTGTTTGCTGCGGTCATTGCCGGGGCCCCGGTCTCAAATATGACCAGCGCCTATGGGGGCATACGTTGGGGCAGCGGACTGGCACGCCAGTTCCAGTATGAAACCGGACAGAGCCGCATCGGCTCTTCTCTGTTTGACCGGCGTTACCTGTATATCGAAAACTCACCCCTGTTTTATGCCCATGAGATCAACACACCCATGCTGATCATGCATGGCGATGTGGATGAGGCTGTGCCCTGGGAACAATCCATTGAGCTTTACCTGGCCATGCGCCGCGCCGGAAAGGATGTGATCTTTTTGCAGTACCGCGACGAACCCCATCATCCGCAGAAGTATCCCAACAAGCTGGATTATACCATCCGGATGAAGGAGTATTTTGACCATTACCTGCGGGGCAAGGAGGCACCCGGCTGGATCAGGGAAGGGGTGCCGTATACCGGGAATTAAAAGAATTCAGGCCATGCACACATTGTTTCATACATACAAAATGGGTTCTGTCAATCTGGCCAACCGCATTGTGATGGCACCCCTTACGCGCCGCCGGGCCAGCGAACCAGACCTGGCGGCAAATCAGTTGATTGCGGAATACTACAAACAACGCGCATCGGCAGGGCTGGTTGTGGCGGAGGGCAGCCAGATCTCGCCCGAAGGCTACGGGTTTACCGGCTCCCCGGGGTGTTATTCGAAGGCACAGGTGGCTGGCTGGAAACCCATCACGGATGCGGTGCATCAACAGGGTGGAAAGATTTTTTTACAACTCTGGCATGTGGGGCCCTGGTCGCACCGCCTGTTGCAGCCTGAAGGGAAAGCCCCGCTGGCTGCCTCAAAGGTCAGGCCCCAGGGAGAGGTGCTGACTCCGGAGGGCCGCTTGCCTTATGAATATGCCCGTGCCATGACAGTGGATGAGATCAGCTACACGATCAGGGATTTTGGCCGGGCGGCAAAAAATGCCATGCTTGCAGGTTTTGACGGTGTGGAGATCCATGGGGCGCATGCCTACCTGATTGATCAGTTTATTATGGATGGCACCAACAAACGTAGCGATGCCTATGGCGGACCGGTGGAAAACAGGGCCAGGTTGTTGTTTGAAGTGATTGAAGAAGTGCTGAAACATATCCCTGCCGGCAAGACCGGCCTGCGCCTGTCGCCAAGGGCTGTGAAACCGGGCATGGCCGACTCAAAACCCGAAACAACCTATGGCTGGATCGTTGACCGGCTCAATGATTCTTCCCTGGCCTATTTGCACATCAGTGAAATGATGACACCTGAAGAGCGTCTGCAACAAACCGTTCAGAGTATCGTGCCTTATTACCGTGAGATCTACAAGGGGGTTCTGATCTCATGCGGGGGCCATGGCCTGGAAAGCGCAAAAGCAATGATAGATGCCGGCCATGCAGACCTAATTGCCTACGGCAAACCCTTTATATCCAATCCCGACCTGGTGGCACGGCTGCGGTCGGGCGCCCCGTTGGCCGAGCCCGACAAGGAAACTTTTTACCATGGCGGGCCCAGGGGGTATACAGATTATCCGGCCCTTTAAACATAAAGGCCATCCGGAGGGACGGCCTTTATTGTTGGTTACACCTGAATGTCGCGCCGGACGTTCAACCCGGGTATTCAACCCGTGCATTCAAACCGGGCGGACAGCGGCAGGTTATTCGCTGATCTGCACCCTGTGGGTGATCACGCCACCGGTGGTGGTGACCTGCACCAGGTATATTCCGGTACGCAATCCGGAAACGTTTATTTCGTGTTGATTTGTGCCGGGAACAGTGGCATCATATACCACCTGTCCGGGAATGCTGATCACACGGACTCCGGTGATCTGTCCGTCCGATCGTACATACAACCTGGACCGTGCCGGATTCGGGTAGATGGTAAGACTGATGTCGCCGGATTCGATCACTTGCAGGTCGTCGGGACCAAACAATTCGTTCACCACCATTTCCTGGTCAACTACCTCGATCAGGCGGTTGGGTTCGCCTGCCCATTCGCCGCCATCCCAACCCTGGCCGATTGCATCGGAAAAATACTTGTAGGCATAGGAGCCGGGGGCCAGTTCGTGTGTGATGGAGAATACAGGCGGGTTTGCACTTGTTTGTTCCATAACCTGGGAAGCCGGTTCCAAACCCGGCTCCGCCCAGTCGATCATTTCGCCGGTAAGGAATATCTGGTGAATATCCGGGTCAAAACCTTCCAGCAGGTTGAATTCGATGGCCCGGGAAACATCCACATTGAATGTAACCGGGTAGCTGGCCAGCAACATCCGGACTTCTATCAGGGTGTCGTTGATGAGCAATGCTTCGTCCTGCCGGGTCAGATAGCTTTGCCTGGAAACTGTGTACGTGTAGTTTCCGGGCAAAAGATTGAAACTTGTCAACCCGTCAGGACCTGTTTGTTTGTCCAGGGAGCCTACACGTACATTGGCATTTTCCAGCAGCTGTTCGTCCTGGTTTGTCACACTGAATGACAGGGTACGTTCTTCGGGTGGTTCCCCGGTGGCAAAGGAGAGCAGCAGGTTGGGCCGGATCCTTGAAGTACCGTTGAGTGAAGGGATGTCCGTAAAGTCGCTGTAGCCATAGGCCACCAGGTTGGACCCCATGTCTGTGCTGGCTACTTTGTAATGGTCCATGGTGTAATGGCTCAGGCGGCCCCAGACAATCTCCACCAGCAGGTTGTCTTGCCCGTTGTATTCAAAGACTTCATCCAGTTCCCAGGTATGCCAGCCGGTTTCCTGGGGCATGGTGTAGGTATCTGCTACGAATACTTCCGTGGCATCGCTGGTATTCAAAAATCCCGACAGAGCTCCCTGGCTGGTATGCATCATCCTGATGACAAAGTTTGGAAAATCATTGTACACGGTGGAAGTCTGGATAATATCGAATGCAATGGCGGCGATGCCGGCACCTTCGCCCAGTTCGCCTGAGCGGTATAGCATCTGGCTGCGGTTTGCCCGGTAATAATTATAGAAGGGATATTGCTGCGAGGGCAGTTCCCCTTCTCCCAGGACAGATTCGGGCACTTGCCCGATCACCAGCTCCCGTGACGCCTCAAACTCCTGGGCATCCTGTATATGGAACAAAATATCCACAAAGGTGCCCTCAATGGTGGATGGATGCGCCTCAACGGCATAAGAAACCTCTTTTGTTTCACCGGGTTGGATCACTGCATGTTCGATTCGTTCATCCACAATGGTCAGGTAAGGGCTGACAGCGATCAGTTTGCTGACCGATGCCATGGCAGGAGCCCCTCCCGTATTGGTATAAGGCACTTTAATATAGGCTGTTTCGCCCGGATCAAGTCTGCCGTTGCCGTCTCCGTGGGCAGAGTCATCCACCCAGAATTCGCCGATGCTGAATTGCGGAGAATATATCCGCAGGGCAAAAAGCGATTCCCACTCGTTGTCTTCGGCATCGGTGATGGCCAGGGTGAACATGATGTTGTGTTTGTCGGGGATGATCGAATCCACTTTGAAGGAGAATGCCCCTTCGGTAGCAAGGGAAGCGTTTTCGTCGATATTCCCAAATACAAAATGACTGTCGTGGATGGTGACATAATCACTGTCGGCCGATAACGAAGCCTCTACCTGGGCAGCCGGATCGATGCCCACGTTTTTCAGGACAATGTCCAGTGAGATGAATTCTCCATAGTCTGCCTGCTGGTTGTTGTTTCCCTGCGAGTCATCGATGATGAACTGGTCCAGTATGACGTAGGGCCCGTCGGGAGGAATCAGGTTGATCTCATTGTTGATATAGCTTACTTTATTGAATCCGGTAATGGCCAGTGTGAGTATGCCGGGTACCACAGGGGGATCATCAAAATATACGGTGGCGGTGCCCCCTTCAACGACGGCTGTTCCCAAAATGACCACCTCTTCTTCCAGCTCGTTGTAATGTGACATGGCCACCCGTGAACCGTCGGCATCAGGCACGGCAACCGTAAAATGATCAACCCCGAGCAAAGCCACCGGTTGATAGGCAGGGGTGAACGGTTCGGGCACATCTGTCCTGACCATCAGGGTCGGATCGCCGAACAGGACCCACGTTTCATGGGTCCGGATGCCTTCAGAACCATATTGCGGGATCATAAACATGCTGCCATTGGTTGAAATACCCCCGTAAGTCCTTTTTATGGTCTGTCCGTGGGGAATGCTTGCTTCGGTCTTGATGCTCACCATTTCGTCCTGTCCGCACATGGGTGGTTGCCATGGCTGGTTGATGGTGGATGCCATGATGCCAACAGCACCGGCAGGTTCGCCGTTATGGGTGGCACGCATCCAGGCCTCTGAGAAACTGAAGCTGTTTACAAAGGCGCCGTTTACACAGGCTACGGAAGTGATGTAGGGCAGGCGGCCTGTATTGGTCAGTTGGTTCACA
>PWON01000019.1 GCA_003557385.1 Bacteroidales bacterium
AGGTCTCAAGTTTAATTGTTGAGACCTGTTGCTTGTTATGACAGTATTTTCCTCTACAGAAAATCATCAATACTTATTGCGGTTTGCAAAAGCCACCAGAGAAAGCATCACAGGCACTTCTACAAGTACTCCCACAACGGTAACAAGTGCTGCCGGTGATTGCAGGCCGAACAGGGCAATGGCCACCGCCACGGCAAGTTCAAAGAAGTTACTCGCACCGATCATGGCAGCCGGTGCGCAAACCGCGTGACTCAACTTCAGCTTTTTACCGCCAAACCAGGCCAGGAAAAAAATGAAGTAGGTTTGGATCACTAGTGGAACGGCCGCCAACAGGATGATCAGCGGGTTGTTCAGGATGTTTTGACCCTGAAAGGCAAACAACAGCACCAAGGTTACCAGCAATGCCACAATGCTTACCGGTTTCAGCTTAGGCAGAAATACGTTTTTAAACCATTTAATTCCTTTGCTGCGCAGCAGTATCCGCTGGGTAATAACTCCTGCTACCAGCGGCACCACCACAAAAATAACCACACTGGCCACCAGGGTGTCGTAAGGGATTATAACATCGGTAATTCCCAGCAGCAATCCCACAATGGGAATAAATAAAACAAGGATAATCAAATCGTTTACCGAAACCTGCACCAATGTATAATTGGGGTCTCCATCAGTAAGGTATGACCACACAAATACCATGGCCGTACATGGCGCAGCGCCGAGGATAATGGCTCCGGCAATATACTCCCCTGCCAGCTCCGGATCAATCCATGCGCCATAGAGCTTTGAGAAAAATATCCAGGCAAAAAAGGCCATGGTAAAGGGTTTGATGGCCCAGTTGATAATCAGTGTCCATACAACTCCTTTGGGTTTTTTGCCAATTTTTCTGATGCTGCCAAAATCTACCTGCAACATCATGGGGTAAATCATCAACCAGATAAGGATGGCCACAGGGATGTTTACCCTGGCAATTTCCAGGCTGCTGATTACCTTGATGCCATCGCCTACAAAATGGCCAATGCCTATACCCACCAGGATACCCAAAGCAACCCAGATGGTAAGATATTTTTCAAAAAAGCCGATGGTCTTCTTCGGCTGGTCGGGAATGGTTGTCTTTTGGATTGGATCTGACATAGTTTTGTATGTTTTACGTATTAGAATTATTTAAAAAATACTGCAATGTTTTCAAGGGTTAAAGCAATGGGTGCGCAGGCTAAAATTGGCGAACGTTGCGCTTCCTTGGCGCTTCCTTGTGGTTCATTATTTTTCATAAATCATTTTTCTCCACTAACCGTGATGGAGAATAGTCCTGTTTTGTTGTTTCGGAAATCCTGCATTTCTTCTTCATTCAGGTATATGCTCAGAATATTTGCCGGAACTTCAATGCTGCGCTGCTTATGCACCTTTACATCTTTAAAGCCGGCCTTTTGGATCGTCTCCAGGTAATCTTCCATTTGCATGGCTCCTGCCACACAACCGGCATACATCTCGGCATCGCTTTTTAGCTTATCCGGTAGTTCTCCTTTGAGTACAACATCAGAAACACAAAAGTGGCCTCCGGGCTTCAAGACACGCATGATTTCTGCGAAAGCTTTTGCCTTATCCGGCACCAGGTTAAGCACACAATTGGAAATGACCACATCAAATTGATTGCCATCCAATGGCATTTCTTCGATGTCGCCGGCAATAAAATCCACATTGGTAAAGCCAAGCTTTTGGGCATTGCTGCGGGCTTTGGTAAGCATTTCATCGGAGAAATCCAGCCCGGTTACCTTGCCGGATTCACCCACTATGGCGCGGGCCACAAAACAGTCGTTGCCGGCACCACTGCCCAGGTCGAGTACATGTTGGCCAGGTTGTATGCCCGCAAATTCAGTGGGAATACCACAACCCAGACCCAGGTCAGCCTCTTTGTTGTACCCTTTCTGGCTTTCGTAATTTTCACTGAAAATGGTATAATCCACGCCGCAGCAATCGGAAACCGGACCGCAACAGCTGCATTGAGCAGGCTCAGACTGCAGGGCAATCTGCCCGTATTTTTCTTTTACAATGGTTTTGATGTCCTTCTGGTTCATGGCATTGTTTTTAATCCAACTGTGGCTCAATTTCTTCTTTGTATAGTTTGTAAAAACCAGCCTTGATTTCATCCCGTACACGAACAAACTCGCTCCAGATGTGCTCTTCAGAGCCGATAACGTGTGAAGGGTCATCAAAACCAATATGCAGACGGTGTTTAACCTTGCCCATAAAAGCCGGACAGTTTTCATTGGCCCCGCCACACACGGTAATTACATAATCCCATTCTTGGCCCAGGTATTCATCAACCGAATCGGAAGTATGATGGCCGATGTCAATGCCGATTTCTTTCATGGCGGCAACGGCTTTTTCGTTAAGTTTTCCGGAAGCTTCGGTTCCAGCAGAACTAACTGTCATTCTATTATCAAAAGATTCCATAAAGCCGTGAGCCATCTGGCTGCGACAGGAGTTTCCGGTACACAAAATAAGGACTTTCATAACGTCAGGTTTTTGGTGTTGCATTAACAATAGGTTTTCTTGACATCAATTTTGGATAGAAAATCATCGGTTTCTTTTCTTAACAATTCAATAGTTTTAGTATTCAGGCAATAGTTTGTCTTTACCCCTTCAACGGTTCCCACGATTAGGCCAACATCTTTTAATTCCTTTAAATGCTGATTAACAGTGGTGCGACTTAAAGGGAGTTCTTCAGCAATATCACCTGTAATGCACGTTTGAATGTCAGCAAGATATTGCAATATTGCCAACCTGGCGGGGTGTGCCATGGCTTTAAAAAGGCGGGCCCGCAGAATTAAAGCTTCGTCGAAACTTGTTTCTTTTTGAGTGGTCATAGCCTTCGGGGTTAAGGTTCTTACTCTTTGATATTTATTGTTAACAGCATCCTCCGCCATTGGGTTTGAATCCCTGAAGTCTGAATCCATTGGGCCCAAAATCAATGGTAACTCCTTCGAGCATCTTCTCTGCTTTTTCGTCTATAAAGAAGTTAACATGATCAATGGTGAGCATTTTGTCACCAGCGGTGATGTTTTCGGCAATGGACATTTGCAAAGCCGGGCCGCAGCAGCCTTGCTGTGCGAATACGCGTATGCCTGCCTGTGGGTTATCTGTTTCTGCGAGCACCTTGCTCAGTTCTTCGACAGCACTTGGGGTAACTTTCATGATAGTAGTTATTTAAGATGTAAAAATGGTTTCTGATAATTCTTTCACTTTCTCCAATCCATTGATTTCTGTAGATTGCAAAGGTATGGAGAACTTTGTCTGCACTGGCAATTTCACCATCCACCAGCACGAAGGGTAGGCTTACCTCTCCCCTTTCCAGCAACTCCTGCGCGCGATAATCTTCAAACCATTGATTATCCATGAACTCGATGTGTCCAAAAGAATGCCGGCCAGGGATGCTACGTTCCAGCTGATTTTTCAACATCAAAGCCACATCCTGCCAGCTCATTTGCTGGGTACCGCAGGCTGCCTGAGGTACGGTATAAAGGGTTACGTTTATCATATTGTCCATATTAACTGAAAATTCCAAGGATTTTACCTTCTTGTTTTATATCCTTCAACTGCGGAATGTGCTGCGAAAGTTCTTCCAGGGTAGGATAACTTTCCTGTTTTATGATTTTTCCACCCAAAAGAGTCAAGGGCAATTTTGATGGCCCCTCCGAACGCATGAAATCCTTAACGGCATGATTACTTACAAATGCCAAAGGAGATTGGTTGATAGCATATCGGTTTATGGTAATGCCAACTTTGGTTAGTATTTGAATCAGGTTTTGCAACTCAATCAATTCCTTATCTGGCTCAGGGCCACAGACTCCTGAAGGACAACAAAGTGAGGGTTCAAATATTTCAAGTTTCATAGCAGTGAAATTAATTGCTTAAACGATCATTAAATTTGGATGTTAATCATATACAATGAATGGTTGCGACATTAACAACACATTGAGTATTTAATTGTCTATTGTGACGCAAATTTACGTTATATTTTTTATATGACGTATTATTACGTCAATAATTTTTTAAAATATTTTTACGCCCTACATATCACATTGATATACATTATGTTACCCGCATTAATTCTGATTGGCTTTTACAGGGGGAGCATTCAAACTGCCATAACTACAATAAATAAAACACCTATTACCTGTAGAGACCCCCTATTAGTTGGAGAGATTTTCAAAAACAGTTGAGTCGGTTTTCATTGTGTACGTCGTCAAACAAATTTTCACCTCTTGGGGTCATCCAGATCATTATCCCCGAAATGAAGCCCAATCCGAAAGGATTGTATTGGGTGCTGAAAAATCAAATAAACCAGCGAAAATCAAAAACAGAGAAAGCTTGATTTACACCATTAACCAATCAAACTATTTCCCTTATTTTCCAAAAATTTTTATATTGCGATGGAAATAATTCCTTATATGAATCGTAGAATAACACAATTGCTGGGTCTTGCGCTCTACCTCCTTTGGTTTTTGCCGGGGAGCCATATCCCCGCTTCCGGCCTGTCAAAACAATCTGATTCTGAAACCTTCACCAGGATTGAAACATTGATTCGGATGGCCGGGGAAGAACGCGACAACCAACTGGCTGTTGAACTTGCCGATCAGGCCACTAATCTGGCGGACTCCATGGGTGAAAGCCTCCTGACCGCCCAGGCATACCAAATCAGTGGAACTGCCTGGCGGGCAGCGGGGGACTATCTGGTGGCCTATGAAAGACTTCGGGAAGCCTTTCATTTGTTCAATGCATTGGAGCTTCATCACGAGGTTAATATCGTCAAACGGGAAATAGGAGAAACCTTCAGGGCAGGAGGCGCCTTTATCTCACTCAATGCATCAGCTCTTCGTCATGAAGCTTATGAAGTGAAGCGGGAGATAGGAGAAAACTTCAGGGGAGGAAGCGTTTTTGAACAGGCCATGCGCCTGTTTTACGAAGCGAAAACCTATTTTTCGATTGCTGGCGAAAGCCTTGAACTGGCAAAAACCTTGAACCGGATGGCAGCCACCTCTTTTGAAATGACCAAATCCCATCCCGCATTCAACACCTTACTGGAGTCCATAGAGCCGTCAGCCAGTGCCTTTACTGAGGGAATAACGGCCCACCCGGAACTGATGCGCATGCTTGATCAAACCAAGGCATATCTCGACAGCGCAACGACCATGGCCCGGCAGCTGAACGATCATGCACTGATCATTTCCAACGAAAACATTCGGGCGGCCATATATGGCATGGAGTACAAAACAACCATGTCTCTCCGGAAATACGACGAGATCATGGACTACATGAATGAAACCGGTTATACGAATGATTTGCCGCTTGTAATGATCAACAAGGCAAGATCCCTTGGGGTTGGGTGGCTCAACCGGTACGAAGATGCCATAGAACTGGCCCTGGAAGCCCTGGAACTGGCCATGAACTTGAATACAACCATATATGTTATAATGGCCCACGAATCATTGCACGACAATTACCTGGCCCTTGGCGATTATGAAAAAGCATATATCCATTTTGTGAACAATGCGCAGTTTGTTTTTCTGCAACAAGGGAATTTGCTGCTGTTAAAAACCAACGCAAAGGAATATGAGTTTCAAATTAAGCAAAGAGAAGCTGAGATTTCGCACAACCAAAGTCTGTTTCACACCACCGCCATAATGGGCGGGGTAATCGTATTGGTAATTTCTGTATTTTTAGTCATTTTGGGTATTAAAAACCGTGAAAAATGGCGCTTGCTGGATGAGCTAAACAGCAAAAACCTGTTGATCAAAAAGCAGAATAAAGATCTGACAGATGCCAACACTTCCAAAGACCGGCTGTTTTCCATCATAGGCCATGACCTGAGAAGCCCTCTTCAAACCATCCTGGGATACAACAACCTCTTAAAATCCAATATAGAAAAATACGACAAAAAGGAGGTCCGGAAATTCACCCATAATATAAACATGGCCGCAGAACAGACCCTTTACCTGCTCAACAACCTGCTTCAATGGGCTAAACTACAAAGGAAACAGATGCATCACGAACCCGAACCAGTGGATTTAAAACAGGTTTCGGAAGAAATCCGGGGTTTTGGAAATGAGATGGCGAATACAAAAAACCTTCAAATTACCAATCTCATTCCCCCAGGACTAAAAGTGAACGCAGATTTGGAAATGCTTAAAACCATCCTCCGAAACCTTTTGGGAAATGCCCTCAAATTTACCAATGTCGGGGGCAAGATCATACTATCTGCTCAAACCACACCCCACGAAACCATCATCTGTGTCGAAGACAACGGCATTGGGATGCAAAAGGATTTTGCAAATACCCTGTTTGATTCGAATGAGAGTCATTCTGAGCCAGGCACATTAGGCGAAGAAGGAACAGGATTGGGCCTGGTGATTTGTAAGGAATTTGTGGAAATGCATGGGGGTAAAATATGGGTGGAAAGCACACAGGATGTCGGGAGTAAATTCTGTTTTTCCATTCCAATCAGCTTTAACTAACCACAAAAGTTGCCGTAGTTCTATAATAGGTAGTGTTACACTTTGTGTGTCTGGGTAGGTTCTTTTCTCCCTGGAGGTCTCGAGCGGATTCGAACCGCTGTACGAGGTTTTGCAGACCTCTGCCTAGCCACTCGGCCACGAGACCTTTATTTTTGCCAGTGCAAAATTAATGGAATCGCAGCGATTTGCCAAATGTTTTTCTTAGGTTCATGGCTTACCACTAAACG
>PWON01000165.1 GCA_003557385.1 Bacteroidales bacterium
CTTTAAATGCCTGGAAAGGCGAAATGGTGGGATGGCGGTTGCCAATGGGGCCGGGTGATCTGCCTTCGACCTGGTAACGGGTGATGGCATTTTCGAGGATGGATACCTGGCAATCCAGCATCGACACATCCACTTTTTGCCCCTTGCCGGTGGCATTGCGGTACTGCAGGGCCGCCAGTATGCCAATGGCCGCGTACAAAGAGGCAGTGATGTCGCCGAGCGACATCCCCACGCGGGTCGGGGGGGGGTCGGGCCAGCCGGTGATGCTCATCATGCCGCCCATCGCCTGGGCGAGGATGTCGTAGGAGGCTTTTTTGGCGTCCGGGCCGCTATGGCCGTATCCCGAAGCCGCCGCATAGATCAGCCCCGGATTGATCTCTTTGAGCGTATCATACCCCACGCCAAGTTTCTCCATGGTGCCGGGACGGAAATTTTCCATCAACGCATCGAATTGTTTCACCAGATCCCTGAAAATATCCTTGCCCCTTTCTGTTTTGAGGTTCAGAGATATGCTCTTTTTTTCCCGGTTAATGCTCAGAAAATAAAGGCTCCGCCCATTCTTAAAGGGGCCAAAAGAGCGTGAATCATCCCCCGTACCGGGGACTTCCAGCTTGACGACCTCCGCACCCAGGTCGCTGAGAATCATGGTACAAAACGGACCGACCAGCACACGCGACAAGTCCAGCACTTTAATGTTCTCCAGGGGTTTTATCATATGGCAGTTATTTTTCTTGTTGTTTTTTTAACCCGGTCATCGCCAGGCAGATCTTCTCTGCAGTGATCGGCATGGACTTCATCCGGATACCCAGGGCGTCCTCAATGGCATTGGCGATCATCGGCGCCACAGGCAGCATGGTGTGCTCTCCCATGCCCCGCGCACCATAAGGACCATCCGGTTCAGGAACCTCAATGATCAACGGGATCACTTCGTCGGGGATGTCCAGGGCTGTCGGGATTTTATAATCGGTAAAATTCGGGTTGAGCATCTTGCCGCGGTGGTCAAATTTCATCTCTTCATACAAGACCGTTGATATGCCCTGCAAGATCCCTCCTGTAATCTGGCCTTTAACCAGACTCGGATTGATGGCCTTGCCACAATCGACGGCTTCCACAACCTTTTTTACCTGCACCCGGCCTGTTTGCTTGTCTATTTCAATGATGGCAGCGGCAGCCCCGACAGTATAGTGCACGTTGGGATGCCCGCCCTGGCTTGTTTCCGGATCGGCCTTGGTGGAAGCATATTCAGGCATGAACACCCCACGGCCCATGATGGGCCCTCCCTTAAAGGTGCCGTCTTCCATCTGGATGCCATGAATTACAAAATCTTTTAGCGGCAGGGCAAACCCGGGCCGTCTCTTGCATTTAACCACCTCATCCTCAAGGTATAACAGATCTTTGGGAACATCGTGCGTACGGGCTGCCAACGAAAATATTTGTTCGCGGGCATCGAGCGCAGCCCGTTTTACGGCATTGCCACAACCCCAGGTGACATGCGAAGCCACGGTTTGCCACTCATAAGGATTCCGGTCTGTATCCGGATTTTCGGTACGGATCTTTGATATCGGAACGGACAGGATCTCGGCGGCAATCTGCGCCATCACGGTCAAAAAACCCTGTCCCAGGTCCATGCCCGAAACAAGCAAATTGATGCTGGCATCTTCGTTGAATTTCAAAAAACAGGACGAAGAGGTGTTGGGGGGCATGGCAGGCGCCTTCCAGAACAGGGAGAACCCTTTCCCAATGGCCATATCCGGACCGGATGGTGAGGGCGTTTCGTGCCATTTGATCTCTTTGGCAACCGCGTCAATGGCCTGATGCAGCCCGTTGGGATTCATCTTTGCACCATAGGCTGTAATATCCCCCGCCCTGATGGCGTTGCGGCGGCGCATCTCAACGGGGTCAATGCCAAGGTGTTTGGCCATACGCTCCATATGCGATTCCAGTCCAAACAAAAACTCAGAATAGCCAAAGCCGCGATAGGGCCCCCCGGGGGGCAAATTGGTATAAATACAATAGGAGTCGATCGAGGCATTGTCCACGCGGTAGGGCCCGATGGCCGAAAGGCCGACGGCATTGACCACATTGGCCCCATATTCAACATACGCGCCGGCATCCCAGAAAAGGGAATGGTGCAATGCCGTAATGCGTCCGTCGCTTTTGACACCGATCTTCAGTTTGGCCACAACACCCAGGCGCTGATAGGTGTTATAAAATTCCCTTTCCCTGTTCCACAAAACTTTTACCGGATGTCCCTTCACTTTGGTTGCAATGGCCGCAGCGATAATCTCCATGGTCACCCCGGCCTTGGAACCAAACCCTCCGCCCACATGAGGTGCAATCACACGCACATCATTATGCCTGATACCCAGTGGCGCCAGGGCAATTGCAAAAAGGTTGCGCTGGGTATGCGGCGACTGCGACGAAGCCCAAACGGTCAAACGGCCCGAATGGTCATATTTGGCGACGGCAGCATGGTACTCTATGGCACAATGTGCATAACGGGGCACTTCATAGGTGTCTTCGAGAATATAGTCGGCCTCGGCAAACCCCTGTTCGACATTTCCTTTGCGAACTTTCCGGTGATGTGCAATGTTGGTATCGGGCTTTGGAAAGAACCAGGGGACGTGTTCGTAATGTTTCAGGTCCGGATGGATCAGATCAGCCCCTTCCCTGAGCGCCTCCAGGGGACTGACCACCTTGGGCAACGGCGAATAGTTTACCTGCACCAGCCTGGCTGCTTTTTTGGCCGCCTGGGGGGTCCGGGCCACAACAGCCGCAATCTGTTCACCAAAAAAACGGACCCTGTCCTGGGCAAAAATAAAGCGGTCTTTCATATACAACCCAAAGTTGTATGGAAAATCCTTTCCGGTCACAACGCATATGACCCCGGGCACTTTCATGGCTTCAGAGGCATCGATGGCACGGATCATGGCATGCGCATGCGGGCCTTCGACAATTTCCGCATAGAGCAGGTCAGGGCCAAACTCCAGGTCATCTGTATACACCGCAGCACCCGTTACCTTTTCTTTTCCGTCGATCCGGACAGCAGGATGCCCGACAAATTTGAGCTCTTCCATGGCCTAATGTTTTTTTGTGACTTCACTGATGGCATCAATAACCGGCTGGTACCCGGTACAGCGGCATAAATTGCCGGCAATCGATTCTTTGATCTCCTCTTCGGATGGATGTGGATTCCCCGACATCAGGCAGGTCGCCGACAGAATCATGCCGGGTGCACAATAGCCGCATTGAAAAGCATTGCGGTCCAAGAGTGCTTTCTGCAAAGGGGTCAGTCCATCCTTTGAGAGTCCTTCGAGTGTTACAATCTCCTGGCCGTTGATTTCGATCGCAAAGATCAGGCAGCTTCTGACCGCCTTCCCATTCAGGATCACGGTACAGGCCCCGCAATCGCCGGTATCGCAACCACACTTGGGGCTTTTGACGCCTATTTTGTATCGAAGCACCTCGAGCAGAATTTCGTTGGGGGCCACATCCACCTGGCGCAGCTCCCCGTTGAGGGTAAAAGATATCTTCTTCATCATATTTTCTGTTTCTTCAGGCGTTCAACCGCAGCATGCATGGCCCGTACAAACATCACCTTTGTCATATGCATCCGGTATTCCTTCGTGGCCCTGACATCGGTGATGGGCGAAATGATGCCCCCGATCATGTCTTTGGCCTGGTCAATGTGCCGGGCATTCACTCCGTTTTTTTCAAAAAATAATTCTATTTCAGGCGAACGCCTGGGAATGGGGCCTACCGAACCAAAGGCCACACGGCAAGCGCCATCTTCCATCAACAACACACCCACATTGGCTGCAGCCAGGTCTTCGCCCGTATAGCGCATCATCTTCTGGTACGCCCCGGCATGTTTGATCTTCGGCAACGGAATGCTCACATGGCTCACCATTTCCTTTTCCCCGACAAGGGTTTTCCTGTTGTCAACAAACCAGTCCTGCACAGGCACTTCCCGTTCCCCTTCCAGACTGGCGGTGTGCACAACGGCATCATGAACCAACAGGGGTGCGGCACTGTCCATGCACGCCACCGCCGAACAGATATTCCCCACCACAGTGGCACGGTTCCTTACGCCGGAAGAGGCCACAAGGCCTGCCGCCTCATACAGGATATAGGCATGATCGCGAACCAGCTGTGAGTTCCTGACCATGTCGAAGGTGACCAGTGCCCCGATGTGCAGTGCGTCGTCGAGTACCTTGATTTTCTCCAGGGCATCAAGGCCCTTGATGTCCACCAGCAACTCCGGCACGCGGAAGCCTTGCTTTAATTCATTGGCCAGATCGGTGCCACCGGCCAGAATCCGCGCGTTCCTGCCCCACTTGTCAAGCAGATGCAGCGCATCGGCGATGGTGGCCGGTTTTTCGTAACCAAATTCAAAGGGAATAGCCATAATTACAATGTTTTATAAAAGGACTGTGAACCCTTTAGCCTTCGATGGCGATCAGGCGGCACATGGATGATTCCATCTCAATCCCCTTGAGCGGAAACAACCCGATCCATACCCGCTTGTTGCTGACCTTGTTGATGTCGCCCCCCACATTTTCGGCATGCACAAGGCCCTTGGGGAAGAGTTTCAGGTGCATCACCTGATAGTACTCCTCCAGGGGGAACATTTCATCCCAGCTTTTCCCGTATTTTTCTTTGAGCTTTGCTTCAGCTTCCAGAAAAGGTTTGGGATGCCAGTCGCGGATAATGGTGTTCATCGGATGGTCGGCACTGCCACAATCCACACCAATCCATTTGATTTTCATATCAAGCGCCCACTGGTGAAAATCCGGACCGGGGCCGGGGTGTTTTACAAAATAGCGCACCTCGTCCGATTCCGGCTGATCCCACCCATGCCTGTGATAACCTGTATTGATGATAAGGATGTCGCCCTCTTTGATCTCTGCCTTGCGCATCAGCATTTCGGGCGAATACAGGCTGTAATCCTCCACTTCATCCGATATGTCGACCACCACGCCCGGGCCATACCAGAAATCAAGCGGTGTATCGCCAATAGACCGGCCACTGGAATGAAAGTGGATCTCCCCGTCAATATGGGTCCCCACATGGTGGCTGCTGGTCATGATCTGGCCATTGGCCCCCTGGCCCATATGCGCCCCGGCAATCCGCTTAAAATACTGCAACTGCAAAGGCACATAACTGGGCCATGGCGGTGTATGCACACTCAAAGTTTGGGTTAAATCATGGATTTTCACATCCTTCATCATCTTAAACAATTCATTTGCCTTCATAAAACTATTCTTTCTATTAATTAATATATTTAAACTACTAATAGCCAAAAGCCAAAAGCCAAAAGTCAAAAGCCAACAGCCAACAGCCAACAGCCAAAAGCCAACAGCCAAAAGCCAACAGCCAACAGCCAACAGCCAACAGCTAATCGCTTTTTTGGACCATTCCGTAGAACGCTTCCACAAACGGTTTCATCGGCGCACTGAGCACCCCAGCCCCCACCTGACCCACGCCCGGGTCTTTATGGGCTACACCGGTATCTATAAAGGGCGTGATGTTTTTCTCTATCACCTTGCGAACATCTATGCCGGTGGGCGTTCCCCGGAAGTTAAGGTAAGGGATCTGGTACACATTGTTTTCGCCGGCGGTGATCTCATACATGTCAAGGGTGTATTGCACGGCATCCCCGGCCGTACCCCCGACAAACTGGACAATGGCCGGTGCCGCGGCGATGGCAAAGCCACCAAGCCCAACAGTTTCCGTTATGGAGCTGTCGCCGATATCCGGATTGGCATCCGCTTTGGTGTATCCCGGAAAAAACAAGGCATCAGGAACCAGGGCCTCCCCGGTAAACCATTGGTTGCCCGTGCCGGCAAGCTGGACCCCAAAATCCGTCCCGTTGCGCGACATCGCCAGCACAATGCTGCTATAAGGGATGTTCCGTGCAGCATCCAGGCAGCATTTGGCCGCCGGCATCGATAGGTTGAGGAAAAAGTGGTCGTTGCCGTTTATGAACCCGAGCACCTCTGCCGCCACCCCTTTACCGGGTGCGGTTTCCACTATGGCGGGCGCAAGCGTCCTGTAAAGCAGCGAAGTGGCCGCCCGGTTGCGGTTATGCACCTCATCACCCATATGCAGTGCCTGCGCAATGATGTTTTTCAGATCGATTTTTCCCAGTTTTTCCACGGCAGACCTCAGTGCGGGATACAACACCCTGTCCATCCATTTGAGTTTTTCAATCACCCCGGGGGCATAGGCCCCATAGCGGAGCACCTTGCCAAGGCCCTCATTCATGGTACAATAGGCCAGGTTGCCAAAGGCCTCATTCCTGACCACAAAAACCGGCATGGAGGCCGATACAATGCCCGCCATCGGCCCTACCGTGGCATGATCGTGGCAGGGGGCGTAATCAATGTCCCCCGAAGAGGCAAGTATTTCGGCTTCCCCGGCCGTATCTGCCAGGCCTTCGTACATCAGTGCCCCGATGATGGCCCCGCGGGTGGGCCCGCACATTCTGTCCCATGCAACAGGCGGGCCGGAATGCAGGATCCGCTTTTTGTCCATCCCGGGGATCACATTGGCTGCTATATCCAACCCCACCAAAAAAGGCTTGCCATCCAGGATGATCC
>PWON01000182.1 GCA_003557385.1 Bacteroidales bacterium
AACGTGGACAGCGCCAAGGGCGGCAAGCTGAGCCGTCAGTTGCCGTAACTTATGCAGGCCTGGTAGCCGGGTTCAGCATCGACAAGCAGGCGTGGAACTGATTCTGCGCCTGCTTTTTTTTTGGGAAATTGGTTAAGGCAATTCGACCTTGTGGTCTGCTGTATAATGACCCGACATCCGAACCGGCAAACGCAGCATTCGGACCGTTAGACCACAGACCAATCTATGTCATATGGGAGTAAACGCATGATTAAACATTTGCCCGAAAAGTACCCTTAGTTCCCGAAAGGTGGATAATAATAGACATAAATAAATAGTTGCAGGGATTATTATATTGGTACTTTGTCCATATTATTCGTATATTTATCGTGTTCAGTAAAAATATACAAACCGGGGCAATGATCATGAAACACATCGTACTCATTTCTTTATGCTGCATCCCTTTGCTTATGCAGGCGCAATCGGGCTTTGTTGTTGCCGGAGGCGATGCTGCAGCCACAGGGGGATCTGTGAGTTTTTCGGCCGGGCAGGCTTTTTTTCAGACTCAGGCATACGGCAACGGCTCGTTGGATGGCGGTATGCAACAACCCATTGAAATCATCATTACGACCGTCACCGAAGGGGTCGAAGGGATCACTCCGGTCATTTCCATTTATCCCGTTCCTGTGGTCGACCTGCTTTTTTTGGAGGTTGCACAGTCCGACACACAGCATTTGTCCTACCAGCTATTCGACATTAAGGGCAGACTGCTGAAGCAGGGGCCGATCCGTGATGTTCAAACCAGCATCCCGATGAGTGGGCTCGATCCCGCACTCTATTTTATTCGGATTACCCATCGAAGCAGAACGATTCACACCTTCAGCATACTTAAAACCAACCAGCCATGAAAAGGTCAATTCTATTCTTCAGCATGTGGTGCATTGGCGTGGCACTGATGGCGCAGGCTCCCCAGCGCATGAGCTACCAGTCGGTGGTCAGGGATGCAGACGACAATCTGATTACCGGTACCGTAATTGGTATGCAGATCAGCATTCTGCAGGGCTCGGCCGATGGAATGGCCGTGTATGCAGAAACGCAAACACCTGAATCCAACGCCAACGGGTTGGTCAGCATTGAGATCGGTGCAGGAAACACAACCGATGATTTTTCGGCCATTCACTGGGAGGAGGGCCCTTATTACCTGAAAATTGAAATAGACATTGATGGCGGAACCAATTACGGCATTACGTCGATCAGCCGGATATTGAGTGTCCCTTATGCATTGCATGCTGCCCATGCAGAAACTTTTACCGGGTACGAACAACTGCTGGAGCGTATAAAGGCTTTGGAAGACGCCCTGGATAATGGCGGCCCGGGTGTTGGCACAGTTACCGACATCGACGGTAATGTTTATACCACCGTTATCATCAATAATCGCGAATGGATGGCAGAGAACCTCAGGGTAACAAGATACAGCAATGGAGATCTCATTCCGTCGGGTTTGAGCAATACGGAATGGGATAGTGCTACCGAAGGCGCTTATGCTGTTTATGACCATAATGCAACCGAGGCTTCAGGTATTGATTCGCCCCAGGAAATGGTCAGAGCCTACGGCAAGCTGTACAACTGGTATGCAGTGGGCGATAACCGGGGGCTTTGTCCTGAGGGATGGAGCATTCCAAGCGATGATGACTGGACGCAGCTGATCGATTTTGCCACAGGCCGGGGATTCCCAAATGAGCAAGGGCATCCGGGCGGTGTGGGAAATGCATTAAAATCTTGCCTGCAAGTGAATTCGCCTTTTGCCGGATGCGATACCTACGTGCACCCGCGTTGGAATCCTCATAACACACACCACGGATTGGATGAGTTTGGTTTTTCGGCCCTGCCTGGCGGCCTTCGAATGCCCGCCGGAACTTTTAGTGTTTTGGGCTTTCTGCATGGCTGGTGGACATCAACCGAAACCTCGGATGACGGTGCATGGAATCAAAACCTGAGGGCAGACGGGGGCCATATTTATCGTGTCAACTACCATAAGCTGTGGGGCTTTGGTGTGCGTTGCATCCGCGATTCCCAGTAGTGAACCCTTTGTTTATCCCGCATTTCAGGCTGCGCCGGCCCTTTTAAGCCAAGAACAGGTCAACCTTGATCGTGCTTTCTGTCCGCGCGCGGCTTGGCCTTATTCTTCCTGAGAGCAACTGCACGGAAAGAATTCAAAATCCTGATGATTTGCCGGATGGTTCAATCCCGCAAGCCCTCGGATACTGCGTTACCGGTAAGCCCGGAACCCTTTAATAAAACGCTCCCTGCAGGTAATCCCGGGTCATTTTTTGCTTCGGATTGTTGAAAAACTCATGCACATCTGCCTGTTCGATCACTTCGCCCAGATACATGAATACAACCTTGTCGGCGATACGCCTGGCCTGGCGCATTATATGGGTCACCAGCAAAATGGTATAGTTTTCCTTAAGCTTGAAGAACTGGTTTTCAATCACGGATGCTGAGATCGGATCCAGGGCAGAGGTCGGTTCGTCAGCCAGAATAATTTCAGGATCCACAGCCAGCCCCCTGGCCAGGCAAAGCCGTTGTTGCTGGCCTATACTGAGCCTGGACGCAGGATCGTGGAGACGGTCCCTGACCTCGTCCCACAAATTGGCTTCAATGAGGTGCTTTTCCACAAGCGGGGTAAGCTTCTTCCTGCCCCTGATCCCTTTCAGCCTGAGCCCATAGGCCACATTGTTAAATATGCTCATGGGCAGGGGGGTGGGTCTTTGCGACAGCAACCCCATTTTTTGCCTTACCAGCGCAATGTCGCGCCTGGTGTTGAGTATGTCTTCCCCGTCAAGGATGATCTTACCGCTAGTTCTGGCACCCCCCTGCAGGTCGACAAGGCGGTTCATGGTTTTCATCAGGGTGGTTTTACCGCAACCCGAAGGCCCCAGAATCACAGTGACTTTATTCTCTGGTATGTCAATGTTGATATTGTTCAGGATCTTCTGTTTTCCGAACCACAGGTTCAGGTTTTGTATGGATAATTTCGTTGTTTCCATGGCCATGAAGTGTGCGGTATAATCAAATGATTTTGTGGTATTTTTTGCTTATCATCCTTACTGATATGCTGATGATAAGGATGATAACAGTGAGGATGATGGCTGAGGCGTAGGCCCGGTTTTGTACCTCGGGTATGGGCGATCCCAGTTGAAAGAAAACTGCCAGGGGGAGTGTGGCTGTTTGCTGGGTAATTGATGTTGGCAGGTTATCCGTATACCCGGTAGTAAACAGGACCGATGCAACATCACCGATACCTCTTCCAAAAGCCAGCAATATGGCAGTTACAATCCCTGGAATGGTCTGCCGCAGCATTACCCGAAAAGCGACTTCCATTCTGGTGCTTCCCACGGAGAATGCCGATTCGATCAGATGAACCGGTACGTTTTTCATGACCTCGTCCATGCCCCTCACCATAATGGGCATAATGAAGATGCCAACCGTGATGATCCCTGCCAGCAGACTTGCCTGAATGCCCAGGTAGATCATCAGCGTAAACCCGAAGGCACCATATACGATGGATGGTATGCCCCAAAGGATATCCAGGACAAAGCGTATTCTGTTCACTGTTTTTCGCCGGGTGCGCAAATGAATGTTCATGGCCAGGGATAAAGGCAGGCTGAAGGCAAGGGACAACAGCACTGCTCCCGTTGAAAGATAGAGTGACCCGACTATGGCGTTGAGCACACCCCCTTCTCTTCCGAAATAATATCCGCCCCTGGGGGTTTGGCTTATCATTTCCCAGCTTATATAAGGAACACCCTTAATAAAAATGCTCAGCAGCACAGCAAGGAGAAGCGCCACCAATGAAGCCACGCTGATCAGCATCATGAAATAAACGATCTTTTCTTCAAGTTTGCGCCACCACATGTTTTTATCCTGTTTTATTGCCTGCTTTCGAGGTAAATAATTGTTCTGCGCGAGATCATATTGAACACCACCACCACCACCATAAGCAGCAGTGCTGCGAACATCAGGGCCGAATCAAACATTGGAATGGACAGCATTTCGCCGTAATTGTTGGCAATCAATGCTGGCAGGGGATATCCGGGTTGGAAGAGGTTTTCGGGCACACCCACAACATTGCCCACCACCATCAAAACGGCAATGGTTTCGCCGAATGCACGAGACAAACCCAATCCGAATGCAGAAATCATCCCTGCAAATGATTTGCGCAGCACTACATGTTTTATGGTTTGCCATTTTGATGCCCCCAGCGAAAGAGACGCATCCAACAGATCATGTTGGACAGTTCTGAATATTTCAATGAGAATGTTTAAAACAAAGGGGATGAGCATGACAGACAATACAATTCCACCGGCCATAATGCTAAACCCCGGACTTTCATATCCGAGCATCGGAGCGAGGTATTTGCCCACTGCAGGCACAATGACCAGAATACCCCAAACTCCATAAATAACCGAAGGAATCCCGGCGAGGATATCAATTATTGGCTGCATGAACCCCAACAGTCGCCGTGAACCGTAATACGTAAGGAAGATGGCCGATAAAAGGCAGACCGGCGCTGTAAGCGACAGTCCGATGAACGTAACCCACAAAGAGCTGATGATGAAAGGCCAGAATCCGAATTCGCCGGCCAGCGGCCGCCAGACTGAAGAAAACAACAGCTCAGGCAGACTGATGTGTCCAAGTATCAGCCATGACTTGCTCAGCAGGCTGGCTGTGATGAACAGCGGCAGCGCAACCACAAGAAACACCATCAACCTGATCCACCACCCAACCAGGTTGTCCATTAGCTTACGCTTCCTGTAGTAATTGCACAAAGCCATGGAAGCAATCGGTATATGCCGTTATCAAAGGATTGGTCCCTGCAAAGGACCGGGTAATTCGCTTAAACTGGTTGTAATGACTTCATACGGCAAGGAGACATATCCTGCCTCATTCACGAACTCCTGCCCTTTAATAAGAATCCATCGAAGAAACTCGATGGCCGCGATATTTTCTGGAACCCCTTTTGAAACAAAGTAGAGCTCCCGGGCCGGGGGCGATGGATAATTCCCTTCAGATATGGCCTTTACCAGTTGATCAAGATTGCCGTAAAAATCTTCTTCAGGATCAATTTTCCCGTTGCCGTTGATGTCGATGGGGATGATTTCCAGTCCGGGAAAGGTTTTGCGTGTTCTGATGTCGTATGCAAAAGCGATGTTGTTATAGCCCATGCCCAAGCGGTCATTTCTGACCACATCGGCAATGCCCGGATCCCCGAATACCCCGATGCCTCTCAGATCTTCCTGGTTTTTGCCCAGATAGTGTGCCCATGTTTCTGCAGCACCGCAAGCGTCTGAGCGGGTATACAGATTAATGGGCGTATTTCCGGTTTTACCGAGGATGCTTTCCCAGGTTTTTCGGCCTTCGCCCAGGAATAATTCCTGGAATTGCTGCCGTGTAAGACCTTTTCGCAAAATGTCTTCCCTGTATGGGTTGTCTGCACTGAATGTGGGCAGAACGGCATCTTTGGCTACCCCTATGTACCAGGCTCCGCGGTCCGTTTCAACCTGTGTGACGGCTCTTGAGACCATGGCAATATCCACCATATTTCCAAGGGCGTCGGCCATTCCCTTGCCGGCCCCGCCTGCCGAAATGTCAATCCGCACCCTGGGATGCTCCTTGCGAAACTCTTCGGCCCAGAGTACCGCAAGGGGGTACATTGCCCAGGCGCCAGAAATGCTGATGCGTCCGTATAAATTGCCTTCATCATCGTACCCTGAACCTTTTTCCTGCCCGCAGGAAGGGAACAATGTAACACTGAAGAGCATGAACATGAGGTAAAGAGGAGGTCTTGCTTTCATGGTTATATTTATAAATCTATATAGTCTATAGGAATAGTAGACTATTTTGATTAAATATATAACTTATTTCTGAAAAACCAGACCGGATAGAAATAAAAAGTGAAAATTTTGTTAGTTGTTGAAAACCAGACACCTGGAAGATGCTAGCCCTTATGGGTTATTGTTCAGAAAGTAATTGTCCTCCAATAAATTTGCCAGATTAATACCTTCAAGGTAATCAGCTGTGGTGTCCCTTAATTCGCGGAACATCATTTTGATGGAACAGGCATCTTCATCTGTGCAACGTTCGCAGCGCTCGTAGGAAACCACGCATGCGCAGGGGATCAGGCCCAGGGGGCCATTGAAGTTCCTGGTAATGGTCAGCAGGTTGATGTCTTCCGGATGATTGATGAGATAATATCCGCCTCCCTTTCCTTTTTTGCTGTTGACAAAACCCAGGTTTTTAAGTTCAATGAGTATGGCTTCCAGGAATTTACGTGGGATATGCTCTTCTTCTGCAATGGTTTTTATTTGTACAGGACCCTCATTGTACTTGCGGGCCAGGTTGACCAGGGCATAAATGGCGTATTGGGCTTTTTTCGAAAGCATCTGGGTTAGCTTACATCCGATCAATCAAAGATAATGACATTTCGGACACAGGAAATCACTGTTTGGTTGTTTGCGGCAATTGATGACCGGATCCATGCGCCGCATGAATAATTCACCCTGCCATGAACCGGGCCAACGCTTTTCATGTTCATCTTTATGAGGGTTGTTTGGGC
>PWON01000225.1 GCA_003557385.1 Bacteroidales bacterium
AGGTTTACCTGGTGATTGGATTTTATATGACGGATAAATGAGGGCCCGTCCATGTGTTCGCGCAGCCTGAATGTTCCGTCGAGGGCGACCACCTGGCATCCTGCTTCAACCAGGTCTGTTATGTCTTTTTCTTTTCCGGTGATCAGCACGCTGCCGTCAGGAAAAGATGATTTAATGAGTCCGATCAGGGGCAGTGATACTGCATTCAGGATGGCCCTGATCTTTTGCAGGCCCTCGGCGCGTATGGCCGATGCACCACCCATTTGCGCACACACGGCGAATTTTGCCATGTCGCCGGGGTTGTTAAAGGGGCTGTTTCCCTCTGCCTGGCAGGAGACGATCAATCCTTTCCGGAAGCTGTTGAATGATTCCTTCATCGGCTGTCTGTTTGCTTATCTGTTTTTATTTCAGGGTATACCGGGACCATGCGTATGCGCGACCGGTGGTTTTTCCAGCAGGCACCCGACAACTGGTCCAGTTCGAGGTTGAATGCCTGTTCTATCAAATGGGCCGGGACATTTTTTTTGGATATGGACACATACTGCCCGATGGGGGTCTCCAGCATTCGGATTGGATGAAACCCTTTAAGGCCGGGGGGCAGGGGGTCGGTAAAAAAACTGTTGATCACCAGGTCGACCGCTTTGCTGCCTGTTTGCATCCTGTCGAGGAAACGGTCGTCCGACATATCCACAAGCAATCCGGCCTGAAGCCTGATCACCCCTTCGCGGCCAAACAAGACCAGTTTGGTTGTTTCCCCGGGAATCACTTCCATGGGGGTTACATGAAACAGGGTGTCGACCTGGTACTGCGACAGCAACTCCCAGCAAACCCTTTTGATTGCCTCCGGATGCAACAGGATCATCTCCTGGTTTAGGAACAAGATTCCAAAAGGCAGCGATTCGGTGCGTGACAGCAACTCCTGCAACAACCCGCCGTCATTAAAATAGTTGTGGTTGTAGAGCGTGGCGAGCGATTCGGTGGCTTTGCCTCCCGGGAAGCCAAATTTGCCGGCAAGCAATACCTTTTTGTCCCCGGCCCTGTGTGCTGCGGCCATCTTAATGCCTTGCAGCGAGGCTCCCCAAATGATGGTATCAAACTCATTTTGTTGCATATCAACGTTTTTTTGCTGCGATCACAATGGCTGCATCCTCCTGGTGAAGGTCTTTGAGGTCAAATTCCACCAGTGAAAGGATCTGTGGCAATTCCAAAAGCCCCGACATGTCGACGATCTTGCCGGATACGACCACAAAAATATCGGGTACCAGTTCGCCGCCATCACCATAGGAACGCAACTCCTGGATCAGCGCGGTGATCTGGTTTTTTACCCCCGAAACAGGACAATTCGCCAATTTTACATCGGCAAACCGTCGCTTGATGGCCCCGTCGCGGGTGATGACCACCACCGGTTGCCTTTCTTCCTGCATCAACCCAAAAAAATGTTTGACCTTTTTGGAATACCCCATCACATAGAGCAAATTGGTTTTACCCATGGTCCTGATGCTGCCGTTTTTCGCCTTCAGGGCTTCAGCCGCGATGTTGTGCAGCTTTTCTTCATCGAGGTCTCCGGCCGGATCGCGAACGGTCAGGTCGCTTGAGCCGGTGGCAATGGCCATCACTTTTTTGTTCGCATTGTCGATTTCCACCTGTACTTCAACCGTTTCAGGCTTTGCTCCCATACCGATCACCGATTCAGAAGCCTGCTGACGGATCTTTACAATGTCGTTTTCGGTGGGATTGAAGATGCTTTTCTCAACCGTATCACGAATCATGCCCATGGCAGCCCCGATGGCAGAGATCACCTCTGCATCTTTGGCAATTTCGTGCTTCATGCGCATGTATTTCGCCGCATGGGGCACCAGGGCGCTGGCTCCGCCACCGCCGCCAAACAATACCAGAAAGTTGCGGTCGAGTTTGTATTCACGCATCAGTGACCGGATGATCTTTTCGGTTTTTCCGGAGGTATTCAACAGGATGCTTTCAGCCAGGTCGCCGGGCTCCGTCCCCAGTTTCCGGGCCACATGCTCGATGGCGCTGGCCACGGCCTTCTGATTGGCTTCGCCGTGGCCTGTTTCTTTTACCAGTCCCAGGTAATAGGATGCGGCCGTAGGGGTGATGGTGTAATCGCCGTCCTCCCTTTTGATTTTTAAATAATCGGCCGGATCTCCCTCCCTGGGGCTGATCATGTCGACCTCAATGCCGGAAAAATCATCGTTTTCCGAATAGGCCGAATATTGTAGGTTGGCAATGTGTGCACTGCGCGGACCGACATCAACGACTTTGTTTTGGTTGATGCGCGGGATCGAGCCCCCGGCCACCCCGATGGTCCTTACATCGATGGTCTTTACACTGAGGCGGTTGTTGCCGATCTGTGCCGTTTTTACTTGCGGCATGGCATTTTTAATGACCGAAATGTCGGTAGAGGTACCGCCCACTTCAATAAAGATTCCGTCGGAAATGCGTGCATACATCAGCGCAGCTGCCACACCGGCCGCCGGACCCGACAGCATGGTCAGAATGGGCCGCTTGCGCATTTCGGTGATGTCCATGATGCCTCCGTCGGAACGCATCACCATCAGGGGGGCCTTGATCCCGCTCTGCCTGACGGCTTCCTCGGTGAGGTTGGCTGTTTCGATCATCTTGGGCATCATGCTGGCATTCACAATGGCGGTCCGGGTGCGCACCTTGATGCCGTATAGCTGCGACAGGTCGCAGGCAGCGGTGGCCATGCAACCCATCTCCCCGGCCACTTCCACCACCAACTTTTCGTAGCGGTTGTTGTCGGGGCCAAACGCTTCGGTGGCCACAAACACCTGTGCTCCCTGCCGGTGCAATTCGCTGATAACCTCCCTGATTTGATCGCGGCCCGGCTCCCCGGCAGTATTAATGTATTCAAAGTATACCGGCAGCAATTTGCCGGGTGCCAGGTATATGTCGTTAAGGAATGCCTGCTTTCTGGCCATCATGCCTTCCAGCCCTTTCCCCAGCGCAATGATGCCGACCCTGGCCACATCCCCTTCAAGCAGGGCGTTGGTAGCCTGGGTGGTGGAATGGGCGATCAGGATGATCTCACCGGCTTTGATCCCGCTTTGTTCGATCAGTTGCTTCATGGATGACACCACGCCTTCTGCAACCCCTTGTGCTGAGTTGTGTGTGGTCGGCACACAGGCCTTACCCGCAATGCTGAAATCTTCAACATCTACCGCCACCGCATGGGTAAACGTACCGCCTACATCGATCCCTATTTTAATTTTTCGCATATTTCCTTTTCATTAAAAATACATGAACGCTGCCGCAATCAACCCGAACAGGGCAAATATCCAGGCATAGGGCAGGGTGTTGGTCAGAATTTTTTGCACATCAACTTTCATCTCATTGGCAATCCACACATTCTGCAAGTTGGTCGGGTCGGAAATGCCCTGCAGCTGCCCAACCGACCAGAGCATGCCCAGGATGGCGCCGGCCGGCATGCCGGCGGCTATCATCACTGAGGCGATGCCAAAGCCCATGCCCCAGACATTCAGCGGACCACGGTAAAGGGCCAGGGGTGCCAGGACCACAAAGGTGATCACATACATCAGCCCGGTACCCGGGATGATCTTCTCCACAAAGGGTACCATCAGATCGCGCACCGGCCAGGTGACGGTCTGGTAGTTGGCCATCAGGTATTCCTCGGTAATGTTGGCAGGGCCTATGACCGAGACCAGGAGCCAGCCGATGCCGAACATCAGGATGACGGCGGGCAGAACCACGGCCGAACCTTCAATAAGCGATTTGATCAGGGTGCTGATGTTGTTCTTTTTGTAGGTGATCAGGTAGGCATAAGCAATGCCCAGGATAAATGCAGACAAAAAGTTTACCCTGAAAAACAAAATCAGGATCAGGGGGATCACAGGGGTAAAAATAGCTGACCAGTGCATGGGGTTGGTGACTTTATTGCGGTGCATGAATGCGCGAACTGCGGCGTGCACAAACAGGGCCAGCATGGCAAAAAGAAAAATATAGTAAATCACTTCGCCGGCAACTGACAGGGTGGTGCGGAAGTTTTCACTTAAATCCATCACACCGTACAGGCGAATGCTTCCCAAAACAAGCCCGGCCAGTACAACAATCACCCCGATGTTTTTTGCAATGTTCTTAAAGGACAAATTAAAGCCGTCCCTGTATAATTGAATGATGATATAGACCAGTGAGCCGCTGAATACAATACCGAACATGACCAGGATAAAACGCACCACCTCCTGCTGTGTAAGTCCCAGGGAGGTCATGTACAGTGCCCAGTTCCCCACGTTGAACATCCCCCCGATATTTACGCCCATAAGCATAATGACTGCTGCGGTAAGCCTGCCGATGCCGGCAGAGGTGAGGATGGGCAGCACAATGGCCCCGACCATGATCATGGCACCCAATCCGCCGAGGGTGGTAAACAGCAGGATAATGAACAGGAACATCACAAAGGAGATCACCAGGGGGTTGTCGCCCGAAAGTTCAGCCCCCTTCTTGATAAAACCTTCGGCAATGCCTGTTTTTTGCATCAAAATGCTCAGAATACCACCGAACATGGAGATGATGATGGGTTCCGCCAGTCTCAGCGAACCTTCCCCGATGACATACTGGAATATGTCCACGGGCTTGATCCCTGCAATCAGGGAAATCAGGATGGCCAGCACAGGCATGGCGAGCAGGGCGGGCCAGATCCGTTTGGACATCATGCCTGTGATCAGGATGAAAACAATAAGCAGCGCAATGCCTTGCAGGTTTTCCATGGTTTGGGGTATTAGTTTTGATAGTATTCTTTGATGATGTCGGCGTATTTGTCGAGTCCTTCATAAAAGAAGAAGACCTCTCCCGGCACACCGAGTCGCCGGTTTTCTTCCATCATGTGACGGAACAACTCACGCGAGGGTTGTTCATCGCCCACACGGATCAGGACCCCGGGATACAGTTGATATTTTTTTTCGGGCAGAATATATCTCAACTGGGCTTCAAGGGTTCTTGTGTAAGACAGGGAATCTTTACGGTAAACCTGGGGCACGACCATGTCGGTATGGCCGAAATTCACCCAGGTGGGCCAGTCCTGCAGGTATTCCTCCTTTGACCAGGGGAAAATGCTTGGCGATACCGACACGATGCAATCCGGGTCGGCCGCCTTCACTTCATGGTACATTCGTGCCATAAAGCGGTTCAGGATCTCTGCCCGCCACTGCACCCAGTTGTAATCTTTGTGATACGCGGGTGGCGCCTCTCCGAAATGTTCCTTTTTGTATGCTTCGATCACTTCGGGGTTGTAGCCCCCTTCAGACGGCATGGCAGGGAGACGGTCATCGCCCTGCACCCCGTCAACATCGTAGTTGTTTACCACCTCCAGCACCAGCGAGAGGACGAAATCCTGCACTTCCGGGTCCAGTGCATTCATCCACTCAAACTCGTTTTTTGTGGCGATGCCGCCATGTACATCCAGCGAGGCCCAATGAGGTTTGCGTTCCAGTATCCCGCTTCCTCCCTTTTTGTGTGATGGCGAAAACCCGAACTCAAACCAGGCAAATACTTTGATGCCATATTTGCCGGCATGGTCTATCAATTCCTGGAGGGGGTCGCGCCCCGAGTTGTCCGGGTCGAGTTCCGGGTCTATGGCATATCCCGTAAAGTCTTCCATGATCTGCGACCGGTATATGGTCATTCCCTTGTTCCAGGTCACCACAAAAATGGTGTTGATACCCAGCCGGTGGCACGTTTCAACGGCCCTGACAATGTTTTCTTCCGAAAAGAGGGCATCGCTGGCCACGTTGGTGAGCCATACACCCCTGACCGGCTCGTTGTATCCTTTTACGAACTCCCGGCCTGGTGTTTTATCCCCTGCCGGCTGACATGACAGCAATATGAATCCCACGATAACCAATAAACGTATTTGCATGATCTGGTTTTATTTGATTTTTGTAAGGTTTCAGGTTTTCCAGAAATATTTTTTATGAACGCTCAAAACGGTGAGCAACACCATCAGCCCGGTAAGAATGAGGCCGCGCAAGACGCCTGCCCAGCTCCAGTGAAGGTGCCATTGGTCCATCCAGGGCAACAACCCGGCAAAATACAGGACAGGCATGATGCAGTAGCTGGCGGCGATATAACCCAGCAGTGGGTTTTTCCCTGTCAGGCCAATGAATCCCAGTGCCTTTTCCGCACGGAACAGGGGTTCTGCGATCTGGAAGAACAGGATCATAAACCCGGAAAGACCGGCAGTGAAGAAAAAATAAGCCAGGGTGGCATGGTCTTTTTTTATCCCTCCTTCCCATGCTTCAAACACCAGCCCCAGGAGCATCCAGAATATGCTCCAGAGCAGAACCATCCGTGTTTTCCGGAGCCCGTGCAGGCCGGACATTCGAAACAAGCCGTATATTGCAACAAAACTGATTAGGTTCATCAGCAGTACAAAGTTCAGGTGACGGCCCATCAATCCCCAGAGGTTCAGGGCCAGGTTCAGGACAAGCAAAATGGCCAGGCCTGCCTTCTCTGCCCGGTTGTTTTTGTTTTGGATCCTGCTGTTCTCTCCCCTCGCTGCCAGCACCAGGTC
>PWON01000238.1 GCA_003557385.1 Bacteroidales bacterium
CTTTAAATGCCTGGAAAGGCGAAATGGTGGGATGGCGGTTGCCAATGGGGCCGGGTGATCTGCCTTCGACCTGGTAACGGGTGATGGCATTTTCGAGGATGGATACCTGGCAATCCAGCATGGACACATCCACCTTTTGCCCCTTGCCGGTGGCATTGCGGTACTGTATCGCCGCCAGGATACCAATGGCCGCGTATAAAGAGGCCGTGATATCGCCGAGCGACATCCCCACGCGTGTCGGTGGTGTGTCGGGCCAACCGGTGATGCTCATCATACCACCCATCGCCTGTGCGAGGATGTCGTAAGAAGCCTTTTTGGCATCCGGGCCGCTATGGCCGTATCCCGAAGCCGCCGCATAGATCAGCCCCGGATTGATCTCTTTGAGCGCATCATACCCCAGGCCAAGTTTCTCCATGGTGCCGGGACGGAAATTTTCCATCAACACATCAAATTGTTTCACCAGGTCCCGGAAAATATCCTTGCCCCTTTCTGTTTTGAGGTTCAGGGATATGCTCTTTTTTTCCCGGTTAATGCTCAGGAAATAAAGGCTGCGTCCATTCTTGAAGGGGCCAAAAGAGCGTGAATCATCTCCCGTACCGGGGACTTCCAGCTTGATGACTTCCGCACCCAGGTCGCTGAGGATCATGGTACAAAACGGACCGACCAGCACACGCGACAAGTCCAGCACTTTGATGTTTTCCAGGGGTTTTACCATATGGCAGTTTATTTTTCCGGTTGTTTTTTTGACCCGGTCAAAGCCAGGCAGATTTTCTCAGCAGTGATCGGCATGGACTTCATCCTGATACCCAGCGCATCCTCAATGGCATTGGCAATCATCGGTGCCACAGGCAGCATGGTATGCTCTCCCATGCCCCGCGCACCGTATGGGCCATCCGGTTCAGGAACCTCAATGATCAATGGGATCACTTCATCAGGGATGTCCAGGGCTGTCGGAATTTTATAATCGGTAAAATTCGGGTTGAGCATCTTGCCGCGGTGGTCAAACTTCATCTCTTCATACAATACCGTTGAGATGCCCTGCAAGATCCCTCCGGTAATCTGGCCCTCAACCAGTTTCGGATTGATGGCCTTGCCACAATCAACAGCTTCCACAACCTTTTTTACCCGAACCCGGCCTGTTTGCCTGTCAATTTCTATGATGACTGCAGCGGCCCCGACAGTATAATGAACGTTGGGATGCCCGCCCTGGCTTGTTTCCGGATCTGCCTTGGTTGAGGCATATTCAGGCATGAACATCCCCCGGCCCATGATAGGCCCTCCCTTAAAGGTACCGTCTTCCATCTGTATGCCATAAATCACAAAATCTTTCAGCGGCAGGGCAAACCCGGGCCGCTCCTTGCATTTGACCACCTCATCCTCAAGGTATAACAGGTCTTTGGGAAGATCGTGCGCACGGGCTACCAGCGAAAATATTTGTTCCCGGGCATCGAGCGCTGCCCGTTTTACGGCATTGCCACAACCCCAGGTAACATGCGAAGCCACGGTTTGCCACTCATAAGGATTCCGGTCGGTATCCGGGTTTTCGGTACGGATCTTTGATACCGGAACTGACAGGATCTCAGCGGCAATTTGCGCCATCACGGTCAAAAAGCCCTGTCCCAGGTCCATGCCCGAAACAAGCAGATTGATGCTGGCATCTTCGTTGAATTTCAAAAAACATGAAGAGGAGGTGTTGGGAGGCATGGCGGGCGCCTTCCAGAACAGGGAGAACCCTTTTCCAATGGCCATGTCCGGACCGGATGGTGAGGGCGTTTCATGCCACCTGATCTCTTTGGCAACCGCGTCAATGGCCTGGTGCAACCCGTTTGGATTCATCTTTGCCCCATAGGCCGTGAGATCTCCCGCCCTGATGGCATTGCGGCGTCTCATGTCAACGGGGTCAATGCCAAGGTGTTTGGCTATTCGTTCCATATGCGATTCCAACCCAAACAAAAACTCGGAATAGCCAAAACCGCGATAAGGGCCTCCGGGCGGTAAATTGGTATAAATACAATAGGAGTCGATGGATGCGTTGTCCACGCGATAGGGCCCGATGGCCGACAGGCCGACGGCATTGACCACATTGGCCCCGTATTCAACATACGCGCCTGCATCCCAGAAAAGGGAGTGGTGCAATGCCGTGATGCGTCCGTCGCTTTTGACACCGAGCTTCAGTTTGGCCACAACGCCCAGGCGCTGATAGGTGTTATAAAATTCCCTTTCCCTGTTCCACAAAACCTTTACCGGATGTCCCTTCACACGGGTTGCAATGGCGGCGGCAATGATCTCCATGGTCACCCCGGCCTTGGAGCCAAATCCTCCGCCCACATGCGGAGCGATCACACGCACATCATTGTGTTTGATACCCAGTGGTGCCAAAGCGTTGGCAAAGAGGTTTCGCTGCGTATGCGGCGACTGCGATGAGGCCCAAACGGTCAAACGGCCCGAATGGTCATATTTGGCCACGGCAGCATGGTACTCTATGGCACAATGTGCATAACGGGGCACTTCATAGGTGTCTTCGAGAATATAATCGGCCTTGGCAAATCCCTGTTCAACATCTCCTTTGCGAACTTTCCGGTGGTGTGCAACGTTGGTGCCGGGTTTTGGAAAAAACCAGGGAACGTGTTCGTAATGTTTCAGATCCGGATGGATCAGATCGGCCCCTTCCCTTAAGGCCTCCAGGGGGCAAACCACCTTGGGCAACGGCGAGTAGTTTACCTGCACCAGCCTGGCCGCTTTTTTCGCCGCCTGGGGGGTTCGGGCCACCACAGCAGCAATCTGTTCACCAAAAAAACGGACCCTGTCCTGGGCAAAAATAAAGCGGTCTTTCATATACAACCCAAAGTTGTATGGAAAATCCTGGCCGGTCACAACGCATATGACTCCGGGCACTTTCATCGCCTCAGAGGTATCAATGGCACGGATCATGGCATGCGCATGCGGGCCTTCGACAATTTCCGCATAGAGCAGGTCAGGGCCAAACTCCAGGTCATCTGTATACACAGCAGCACCCGTCACCTTTTCTTTTCCGTCCACCCGGACAGCAGAATGCCCGACATATTTGAGTTCTTCCATGGCCTATTGTTTTTTTGTGATTTGCCTGATGGCATCAATAACCGGCTGATACCCCGTACAGCGGCATAAATTGCCGGCAATCGATTCTTTGATCTCCTCCTCGGATGGATGGGGATTACCAGATATCAGGCAGGTCACCGACAGGATCATGCCGGGTGCGCAATAGCCGCATTGAAAAGCATTGCGGTCCATGAGTGCTTTCTGCAAAGGGGTCAGTCCGTCCTTTGAAAGTCCTTCGAGTGTCAAAATCTCCTGGCCGTTGATTTCGATCGCAAAGATCAGGCAGCTTCTGACCGCCTTCCCGTTCAGGATCACGGTACAGGCCCCGCAATCACCGGTATCGCAACCACACTTTGGGCTTTTGACGCCCATTTTGTAGCGCAGCACCTCGAGCAGTATTTCGTTGGGGGCCACATCCACCTGGCGCAGCTCCCCGTTGAGGGTAAAGGATATTTTTTTCATCATCTTTTCTGTTTCTCCAGGCGTTCAACCGCAGCATGCATGGCCCGCACAAACATCACCTTTGTCATATGCATGCGGTATTCCCTGGTGGCCCTTACGTCGGTAATGGGCGAAATGATGCCGCCGATCATCTCTTTGGCCTGTTCAATATTCCGGGCATTCACCCCGTTCTTTTCAAGAAATGATTCTATTTCGGGCGAACGCCTGGGAATGGGTCCTACCGAACCAAAGGCCACACGGCAAGCGCCATCTTCCATCAACAGCACCCCCACATTGGCTGCTGCCAGGTCTTCGCCCGTGTAACGCATCATCTTCTGGTATGCCCCGGCATATTTGATCTTTGGCAACGGAATGCTCACATGGCTCACCATTTCCTTTTCGCCGACAAGGGTTTTCCTGTTGTCAACAAACCAGTCCTGTACAGGCACTTCCCGCTCCCCTTCCAGGCTGGCGGTGTGCACAACGGCATCATGAACCAACAAGGGTGCGGCACTGTCCATACACGCCACCGCCGAACAGATATTCCCCACCACGGTAGCACGGTTCCTGACGCCGGAAGAGGCCACAAGGCCCGCCACCTCATACAGGATATAGACATGATCGCGAACCGGTTGTGAGTTCCTGACCATGTCGAAGGTGGCCAGTGCCCCAATGTGCAGTGCGTCGTCGAGCACCTTGATCTTCTCCAGGGCATTAAGGCCTTTGATGTCTACCAGCAATTCCGGCACGCGAAAGCCTTGCTTTAATTCATTGGCCAGATCGGTGCCGCCGGCCAGAATCCGTGCGTTGCTGCCCCACTTGTCAAGCAGATGCAGCGCATCGGCAATGGTGGCCGGTTTTTCGTAAGCAAATTCAAAGGGAATGGCCATAATTACACTATTTTATAACAGGGTGGTGAAACCTTTAACCTTCGATGGCGATCAGGCGGCACATGGATGATTCCATCTCAATCCCCTTAAGCGGAAACAAACCGATCCACACCCGTTTGTTGCTGACCTTGTTGATGTCGCCCCCCACATTTTCGGCATGCACAAGGCCCTTGGGAAAGAGTTTCAGGTGCATCACCTGGTAGTACTCCTCCAGTGGGAACATCTCATCCCAGCTTTTCCCGTATTTTTCTTTGAGCTTTGCTTCAGCTTCCTGAAAAGGTTTGGGATGCCAGTCGCGGATAATGGTGTTCATCGGATGGTCGGCGCTGCCACAATCCACACCAATCCATTTGATTTTCATATCAAGCGCCCACTGGTGAAAATCCGGATCTGGACCGGGGTGTTTTACAAAATAACGTACCTCGTCCGATTCCGGCTGATCCCATGCATACCTGTGATAACCGGTATTGATGATAAGGATGTCGCCCTCTTTGATTTCTGCCTTGCGCATCAGCATTTCGGGCGAATACAGGCTGTAATCCTCCACTTCATCAGATATGTCGACCACCACGCCCGGGCCATACCAGAAATCAAGCGGTGTATCTCCAATAGACCGGCCGCTGGAATGAAAATGGATCTCCCCGTCAATATGGGTTCCCACATGGTGACTGCTGGTCATGATCTGGCCATTGGCCCCCTGGCCCATATGCGCCCCGGCAATCCGCTTAAAGTACTGCAACTGCAAAGGCATATAACTGGGCCATGGCGGTGTATGCACACTCAACGTTTGGGTTAAATCATGGATTTTCACATCCCTCATCATCTTAAACAATTCATTTGCCTCCATAGCATAATTCTTTCGTTAAAACATAAATTACTAAATACTAATTACTAAATACTAACTACTAATTACTTCTTCCAAAAATTCCACAAAACGCTCCAACAAACGCCTCCACCGGCGCACTGAGTACCCCGGCCCCTACCTGGCCCACGCCCGGGTCTTTATGGGCTACACCGGTATCAATAAAGGGCGTGATGTTTTTTTCTATCACCTTGCGGACATCTATTCCGGTGGGCGTTCCGCGAAAATCCAGGTACGGAATCTGGTATACATTGTTTTCGCCGGCGGTAATCTCATACATATCAAGGGTGTATTGCACGGCATCCCTGGCCGTGCCCCCGACAAACTGGACAATGGCCGGCGCCGCAGCGATGGCAAAGCCACCAAGCCCGGCAGTTTCCGTAATGGAGCTGTCGCCGATATCCGGATTGGCATCCGCTTTGGTGTATCCCGGAAAAAACAGGGCATCGGGAACCGGGGCCTTCCCGGTAAACCATTGGTTGCCCGTGCCGGCAAGCTGAACCCCAAAATCTGTTCCGTTGCGCGACATCACCAGCACGATGCTGCTGTAAGGGATGTTCCGCGCAGCATCCAGGCAGCATTTTGCCGCCGGCATAGACAGGTTAAGGAAAAAATGGTCGTTGCCATCTATGAAACCAAGCACCTCCGCCGCCACCCCTTTACCTGGGGCGGTCTCCACTATGGCGGGCGCCAGTGTCCTGTAAAGCAGCGAAGTGGCAGCCCTATTGCGGTTATGCACCTCATCACCCATGTGCAGTGCCTGCGCAATGATGTTTTTCAGATCGATCTTTCCCAGTTTTTCCACCGCCGATTTCAATGCGGGATACAGCACCCTTTCCATCCATTTGAGTTTTTCAATCACCCCGGGGGCATAGGCCCCATAGCGGAGCACCTTGCCAAGCCCTTCATTCATCGTACAATAGGCCAGGTTGCCAAAAGCCTCATTCCTGACCACAAAAACCGGCATGGACGCCGATACAATCCCCGCCATCGGCCCCACCGTGGCGTGATCGTGGCAGGGAGCGTACTCAATGTCACCTGAGGATGCAAGCATTTCGGCTTCTTCGGCCGTATCTGCCAGGCCTTCGTACATCAGTGCCCCGATGATGGCCCCGCGGGTGGGGCCACACATTCTGTCCCATGCAACAGGCGGGCC
>PWON01000187.1 GCA_003557385.1 Bacteroidales bacterium
CTTCTTTGCTTGTATGCCACCCAAAGTTCATTGTTCCAAGACAAAGATTGCTGACAAGAACTCCGTGCTTTCCAAGCCTCCTGTGTTTTACAGTCATTGTACTGTCTCCTTATTTTTTTGCCAAAGGTTTTGCAAACAGTTTTTGAATGTGTCGAACCTGATAATGCCTGAAAATCTTTTTTATATTTCAAAAGTACGCATCATTCTTTATAGTTTAACGTTGTATATCCAAAATTACCGATGCCTGTGTGCATGCCACAACATGATGGCACAGGGGGCTTCAGGACTTCTATTATGAATCGAAAGCCTGGTACAATCAGCCCGAAATGGGTGGCACAAGTTGAACCGTTTTGTCCAACGGACTGCAATATTGGGAAAATTGCCCAAACAATGGGGTGTTAAGGCAATGGTTGGCAATGTATTCCAAAAATTGTTATATTGTATTTTCCATAACAACAAAGACCAGGGTTGTCAACAAATGGAAAGGACAAGCAGAAAAGAGTTTATACGAAAACTGGTTTTGGGAGGTGCATCAATTGCATGCACCGGCAGTCTGCTGTTGCGGCCGGGCAGCCTGTTCCTGTCAGAAATAATCGCTTCTCCGCCCTCCGCTTCTCCACCTTCCGCTTCCCTGCCCGCCGCTTCTCCTGGCAAACAAAGTTCAGGATCATTTCCGGCAAAGGAAGCGATGTTTTATAGCGCTTTACCCGGCAACAGGGTGCAATGCAGGCTTTGTCCGCACCAATGTATTGTTGCCGACAGGAACAACGGATTGTGCCGGGTCAGGTCAAACATCTCCGGAAAGCTGTACAGCAGGGTGTACGGAAAGCCGTGCACGGTTGATGTCGGCCCCATTGAAAAAGCCCCCCTCTACCATTTTATTCCCGGCCACAAAAGGCTTTGTGTTGCCACGGTGGGATGCAACCTGAGATGTACATATTGCCACAACTGGCATATTTCGCAAACAGGTCCGGGTACTGTCAGAGAGTTCGAAATGACGCCGGAGCAAATTGTCGGTGAGGCCTTCAGGCGCGGAACAGGGTCCATTTCATTTACCTATACCGAGCCCACTGTATTTTATGAATACATGTACGATATAAGCCGCATTGCGCACAGGAAAGGACTCAAGGTCAGCATTGTTTCAAACGGGTATATTAACCCTGCTCCTTTGCGCCAATTGCTACACCATGTTGATGCGGTGAAGATTGACCTGAAGGCGTTTCGTGATGCTTTTTACAGGGATGTTGCATCAGCGCGTCTGGAGCCGGTTCTAAGTACATTGCAGGTGCTGAAGGAAGAGAATGTGTTTTTTGAGATTGTCAATCTTGTGGTGCCCGGCCTGAATGACGATGCGAATGAGATAAAGCAAATGTGCGACTGGATATGCAAAGAGCTTGGTGACCATGTGCCCGTACATTTCAGCAGGTTTTTTCCCTCTTACAGGCTTACCAACATACATTCAACGTCTGTCAGAACACTGGAAAGGGCTGTAAAAACCGCCCAAAGATCCGGACTACGGTACGTGTATATAGGAAATGTGCCGGGCCACAAAAACAATTCAACGTACTGCCCCGGATGTGCCAAACGCTTGGTACACAGGTCGCATTTTTCAGTGCTGGGCAACAACATAGCACAATCGACGTGCAACAGGTGCGGATACGCTGTGCACGGAATCTGGGAATAACCCATTGGATACGGGTTAACGCCTCAGAAGCACGATAATGGAAGCAAACAACCATGGAATCAACGAACCGCAGGGAGTTTTTGCGTAAGGTATTTTTGGGAACCGGTGCGGCATTGTCGCTGGGATGTTTGGTGTCCGGCAATGCCGGAAGCCCGGATTCCTTCATCTCCATTCCAGGCTCCGGTTCGTTGCCAAAACATGATAAAATGAGAAAGGCATCTCGTAAGGAAGCCATGTACTATACCAGGCTTGACAGGCAGCGCATCCGCTGCGACCTTTGTTTTCGCAAATGCATTATTTCAGAGAACGGGACCGGGTTCTGCCGTGTAAGGGAGAATACCGGGGGCAAGCTATACAGTTTGGTCTACGGGAATGCGGCAGGGCTGCAGATAGACCCCATTGAGATGGAGCCTATGTACCACATGTTGCCGGGACACAGAAACCTGTGTGTATATACGGCCTCATGCAATTTCCGGTGCAAGCACTGCCACAACTGGCATATTTCTCAGCGGGGGCCTTCGCAAATCTCTGCACGCCAATACAGCCCCCGGGATATTGTCCGCATAGCAAAAAGGAGAGGCTGTAAATCCATTTCACACAGCATAAACGAACCAACCGTGTTCTATGAATTTATGTACGACATTGCAGTTGCTGCAAAAGGGGAGGGCTTGCTTACGCTGTTTCATACCAACGGATACATCAGCCCGGAACCGCTCCGGGATGTCCTGCAATTTATGGATGGTGTAACGGTTGACCTGAAAGCTTTTGACGAAGTGTTCTATAAGGATATTTCCATGGCCAGCCTGCAGCCGGTTCTGGAGACATTGCAGGTGATAAGGGAGAACAATGTGCATCTTGAGATAGTGTACCTTGTCATCCCCACATTAAATGACAGCATGGAAGAGATTGGCAACATGTGCAGGTGGATCAGCAAACACATAGGCCGCGATATTCCGTTGCACTTTAACAGGTTTTCGCCAATGTACCAGCTGACCAATCTGCCGCGAACCCCGGTCAGAACACTTGAGGCGGCGGCAGACACAGCACGGCAAAACAGACTGCGGTATGTTTACATAGGCAATGTACCCGGTCATCAAACAGGGTATTCAACACATTGCCCTGCATGCGGACGGATGCTCATAAGGCGTACGCATTTTACGGTGGAACGCAATGAACTGAAAAACGGGGGGTGCAGCAATTGCGGGATGAAAATATACGGTATATGGGAATGATGCATCGTTTGATATAACAGGATGAAACCCATACATGCAAGGAAACAGTTTAATAAAAGGATAACCCTATGGAATATTCAAACAGACGACAATTTATTTGGCAAGCACTTGTGGGGTGTACATCGCTCCTGTCGTTCGGGTGGTTTAGCAAAAGAGGCTATGGTTTTATGATGCCGGGATTAAGTGAATCTGCTTCCGGCGGATTTGGCAGGGAAGCCGGTATTTCAGAAAGCGCTCCGGCCAGGGAAGCAATGTATTACACTAGGCTTGGGAGAAACCGTATCCGCTGCGATCTCTGTTACCATACATGCTCTATCACCGAAGGCAGGAGGGGTTTTTGCCGCAACAGGGAAAACCGCCGGGGAACATTGTATACAGTTGTGTACGGAAAACCTTCGGCCATCAACATTGACCCCATTGAAAAAGAGCCACAGCATCATATGTTGCCCGGTACGAACATGATCTGCATTGGCACTGCGGGGTGCAATTTCAGGTGCCGGCATTGCCATAACTGGCATCTGTCGCAACGCTCTATAGAGGAAATAGGCAGATACCAGTATCACCCACCGCAAGACATAGTAGATACGGCGGTACAACTTGAACTTCCCACGATTTCCGCCACCTATAATGAACCGACCGTGTTTTACGAATACCTGCTGGACATAGCAAAACTGGCCAAAGGCGCCAATTTGAAAATTTTGTGGCACTCCAATGGTTACATGAAACCGGCGCCCCTGAAAGAACTTTTGCAATACACTGATGCAGTGACTGTTGACTTAAAGGGGTTTTCCCAAAAAGCCTATGATAATTCATCTGCGGAACCGGAGCCGGTGTTGAAAACGCTGAAAACAATCCACCAAAGCGATGTCTGGCTGGAAATAGTGTATTTGATCATTCCCACCATCAACGATTCCGCGGAAGAGATCAGGGAGATGTGTAAATGGATCCGGGACGAGCTTTCGCAGGAAGTCCCCCTGCATTTGTCCAGGTTTTTCCCAAACTACCGGCTTAGAAACATTTCGCCCACGCCGGTTGAAACATTGGAACGTGCTCGTGACATTGCCCTGGAAGTTGGGTTGCATTATGTGACGCTCGGCAATGTGCCGGGGCACAGGTACAATTCCACGTTTTGTCCTGAATGTAACGAAATCCTTATCAGGCGTGTTCATTTCAATGTCATGCAAAACAATATCAGGGAGGGTAAGTGCGATTCGTGCGGGCATAAAATACCCGGTATATGGTCCCAGACATGAGGAAGAAAATAATATATGCAGTAATCATAATGGGTTTCAGCGGGCTCGTGGCGCAAATCGTTTTGCTGCGCGAGCTTATGATAGCCTTTCTTGGCAACGAGCTTTCTATCGGGGTAGTTCTTGCAAACTGGCTTATACTGGAATCTGCAGGTGCTTTTTTTCTTGGGAAGAAAATATCACAGGCCAGGAATAAGCTTTTCTGGTTTATTTTGGTCACGATCCTGTTTTCGTTGTTTTTTGTTGCAGCCATTCATGCCGCCAGGGTGTTCAAAGCCCTTTTGCCTTTACTGCCGGGAGAGGGGTTGGGAATAGTGCAAATGTTCTACGTATCGTTTTTGATCCTGCTCCCGGTAAGTTTGCTCCATGGTGCATTGTTCACGTCGGGCTGCACACTGTATGCGGTTTATTCGTCCCGGAGAACTAACAAGTCCACCGAAAGTTTGTCCGATGCCGTGAGCATAGCCAGGGTATATATTTATGAAACCCTGGGCACCATAGCCGGCGGGGTACTTTTAACCTATCTGTTCATCCCCTATTTGCATACTGTTAAAATAGCATTTGTACTGGCACTGCTTAATGTCGGTATTTGCGCGCTGTTGATGGAACCTTTCTGGCGACCAGGGTTGCCTTTGTTTAAAAGGGCGGCAAGTTTTGCAACTTTTGGCTTGCTGGCATTCATCGTTGTTATTGTTGTAAGCCCGGTTGCAGACAGGATAAACCTGTCTTCGATACAACAGCAATGGGGAAGTCAGAACCTGGTGCACTATCAGAATACCCAGTATGGAAACCTGGTTGTCGTGGAAAGGGAGAACGAATATACTTTTTTCGCTGACGGTGTTCCTGTGATTACATCGCCAAACCCCGACATCGTTTTTATAGAAGAGTTTGTACATTTTGCCATGCTGGCACATCCTGATCCCGGGAACGTGTTGGTACTGGGCGGTGGTGCTGGAGGTGTCATTAACGAGATACTGAAGCACAACCCACGGCGGATCGATTATGCCGAGGTGGACCCCATGCTGCCAAAGGTGATCAGGAAGTTTTCAACACCTTTGACGGAAAAAGAACTGCATGATAACAGGGTACATGTTCAGGATGTTGACGGCAGGTTTTACCTGAAAAGAACACAGCACAGATACGATGTTGTCTTTAGCGGGTTTACCGATCCGTCAACATTGCAAACCAACAGGTTTTTCACCCGCGAGTTCTACACCCTTGCAAACGACAAGCTGGCTTCCGGTGGCATGCTGGTGCTGGCCATTCCCGGTTCGTTAACATATTTAAGCCCGGAGCTTGCCGATTTAAATGCGATGGTGTACAACACACTGCAAGAGGTGTTTCACCACATACGGGTTTTCCCGGGAGACGGGACCAACCTCTATTTAGCCACCCAGGCAAGGGAGGTTTCGGAAACCGGCTACGATACAATGACAGAGAGAATGCATGGGCGTGAACTGGATTTGTACCTGATCACACCCGGATATCTTGAATACAGAATGAGTCCCAGGTGGCTTGCATGGTTTTATGACCAGATGGAAGGAAGCTCTGAAAAAGCAAACAGCGATTTCAGGCCACTTGGTGTGTTTTACAGCCTGGTTTACTGGAACGAAAAATTCTCTCCCGCATTCAACACTGTTTTTAAACAAAGCGAAAACCTGAGCGTGTACCGGGTCCTGGCGGTGATCCTGGTTTTTTCTGTTTTGTTCTCCCTGCTCGCATTGCGAACAAAAAAGCCGCTGCAACCCGCATTGACTCTATGCATATTTTCCACTGGTTTCGCAGGAATGTTGTTCGACTTGATGCTGATTTTTGCTTTCCAGGTTTTGTATGGGTACATATTTTACTGGCTTGGACTCCTGGTGACGGCGTTTATGGCCGGGGTCATGGTTGGCGGCATACAAATGACCGCATACATCAGAAAAAGAACCTCGGCAATGCCTGCGCTGATCCGGCTCGAGATCATCCTGGTTGTTTTTGCCATGTTATTGCCCTTTGTATTTCTGAATGCAGGCAGCTTGCTGGCGTATCCATGGTTTGATTATGCACTGAGGATGGTGTTCCTTTTGCTGTCATTCTTTTCGGGAATACTGGTTGGCGCGGAATTCCCGCTTGCCAACAGCGAATATTTACGAATATCACCAGATCTCAGCGGCACAGCCGGTTTGTTGTACAGTGCAGATTTAATGGGCGGATGGCTTGGCGGGATGCTGGGCGCGGTGGTATTGTTACCGGTCCTGGGTCTGTTCCAGGTTGTCATC
>PWON01000189.1 GCA_003557385.1 Bacteroidales bacterium
AAAAAAAACACACAAAATTAATCATAATTAAAAAAACGGGAATACTTTTTTTAGTTAAAAGACCAAAAAAACGGCCCGTATGTTGGTTATGATTCGAAAAATTCGTCCACAAAATTCAACAGGAACACCTTGTCGGTGGCCCTTGTGATCGCTGTATACAGCCAGCGGATATATTCTTTGTCCGGTTTTTTTTTAGGCAGATATCCCATTTCTACAAACACATGCTTCCATTGCCCGCCCTGGGCTTTATGGCATGTCATGGCATAGGCGTATTTTACCTGGAGCGCATTCAGGTAAGGGTTGTTGCGGATGTGGGCCATTCTTGTCCGCTTGTTGGGGATGTCGCGGTAGTCTTCGGCGACGGCCTCAAACAATTGGTTAAATGCCTGCCCTGACAGGGCAGGGCCGTCTGTGTCCAGGACGTCAAGCAGGAGCCTGGCATCCACGTCCGGCATCCCGGGGTAGTCGATCATGCGGAATGTAACATCGGCAAAGCGGAAGCCATAGAGTGATTCAATGCGTTTTATCCGCTTCAGTTCAATGATGTCGCCGTTGGCTATGAACCCTGCTTCAGATTCTTCTGGAAGCCAGAAGTAATTGTTCCTGACCACCATGAGCAGGTCTCCGGCATTGATTTCGTCTTCCATAAACAGCACCCTTTGACGCAAATGCCTGTTATACAAATTGGCCCGTTTGTTTGAACGGCAAATCATCAGGGCTTCTTCCCTGTTTGCCAGCCATGCGTTATCTACCTCATCGGCTGCCTCCTGCCCCTGTACCCTGGTCACATCGCCAAACTGTTTCAAACCGGGATCCGGAAATCCGGGTTGCTGTTTGCTGAGCATCTCCCGGATGCGGGTGGCATTGAAAAGGATCCCGCTGTCTTGCGATTGACGCACCACTTCCTTTAATTCGTAGTCCCTGATGTGCAGGCCAAACCTGGACTGAAGGAATGCTTTGCCCAGTGCCGGGCTTTCGGGGCACATCACCGGGGGCAACTGTGCGGTATCCCCGATCAGGATCAGGCGGCAGTTTTTGTTGTTGTACACATACCGGAAAAGATCATCCAGAAGGTTTGTACCCCCGAATAAACTGGTTTGGTCATCCGGGATGTTTCCCGGGATCATGGAGGCTTCGTCCACGATAAACAATGTGTTGTGGTGCTTATTCTGCTGCAGGGAAATGTGTGGTGCTCCGTCGCCGGCTGCTTGCAGCCGGTAGATTTTTTTATGAATGGTGAGGGCCTGTTTCCCTGCGTATCCGGCCAGCACTTTGGCAGCCCTGCCAGTCGGGGCAAGCAATACTGAGTCGGATTTCAGGGCGGGCAGCATCCTGACAAGGCTGCTTACAATGGTGGTTTTCCCCGTACCTGCATAGCCTTTGAGGATGAACAACGACAATGGTTCCGGATCCACGAGAAAGGCTGCCAATTCACGGATCAATGCGGCCTGGTCGGGGGTAGGCCTGTAAGGAAAATGTTTTTCAATGCCCCGGATGATACTGGATGTTCCCATAACAGATCAGAAAGGATAGCCTATCCCCAGGTTAAAGTTCCACTGGTCAAAGCCCGGCCATCCGTCAATCCATCGTTCTCCGGAAACCAGGGCCGGATTTCTTATAGGGAAGGCTGCGTCAAGCCTTACAAGAAAGAAATTGAAATCGAGCCGGATGCCCGCGCCTGCGCCCATGGCAATTTCCCGGTAAAAGCTTGTAAGGGAAAATTCACCTTTCGGGAACTGTTCGTTTTTTTTCAGGAACCAAACGTTGCCGGCATCGACGAAAAAGGCCCCGTGCCAATACCGGTAAAGGGGGAAACGGTATTCTATGTTTGCTTCCAGTTTGATGTCTCCGTATTTGTCGAATCGCAGTTCCTCGGTTTCCCGGTACCCGCCGGGGCCGAGGTTGTATATGCTCCATGCCCTGACGCTGTTGGCACCCCCCCCGTAATAGCTCTTTAAAAATGGCATCACATCAATGTTGCCGTAGGGCAAACCCATGCCACCCATGATGCGGAACACCAGGGTGTTTTTTTCATCAAATACCCGGTAATACCTTAAATCGGCATCTGTTTTGATATACTGTGCAAAAGGAATCCCCCTCAGGGTATAGCTGTTGTCTTCATTGACAGGCAGATCAAATTGCCTGGCGGCAAAATACAACAGGTTGCCCGCCAGTTCCAGATTGCTCCTGAAATAGACAAAGTCGGCCTTTCTGTCAAACTGCTGCGTGGTGTATGTGTAATTGTACTTCAGGCCTGTAATGAGGTGGTCACGATAACGACTGAGGATCAGCGGATTGGCATCAGGAATCTGTGCCTGCAGTATGGAATCGTTGAAGATCTTGATCGAACTGATCTCCAGGGGGGTGAACTGATGCTGCCGTTGATTGTCCGGTTGCCACTGGTATCCGTAACTTACATTCAGGATGTAACGCGTATAGGCGGTGCGCTGGCGATAGTTGATCCCTGCCAGGATGGTTGTTTGTGGTCGTGTGGACTGCGTAATGCGTTCCGGACTGAAGGGGATCAGTAGCTTTGGAAAGTCGAGGGAGACATCCACACCCAGTTCGGCCGTGTTGAAAGGAAGCCCTTTAAAGACTTGCTGGCCACCCGCTTCACCGGATGCTTCCAGGGCCCCCTTGAAACGAAGGTTCAGGATCTCCGCCCCGCGGAAAATATTCCTGTTCTGGAATATCAGGTTGGCGGCGATACCCAGGTTTCCTGCCGTACTCAAGCCTTCGGCCTCAATCGAAAAAGCGTTGGCCGCCGAACGGGTAAGCTCCAGCCGCACGTCCAGCAAACCCAGGCTGTCACCGGTTGTGTGCGGGGCATTGGCCGCTTCTGTAAAATTCAGGTTCACAAAACGAAAGTTGCGCAAGCCGGCCAGGGTATTGTAGGTTTGCTCAACCTTGCTGATGTTGTAAACATCGCCCGGGTTGATAAAAATGTTGCCGGCGATGGTTCTTGGGCGTATGCGCATGGGCCCGTTATGCAAAAAAGTATAGCTGGCCTCCACGTCATTCGTTTTTTTGTATACCGTGGTGTCGGAAAATGTCTGCGTGGGGGCAATTCTTGAATATTCAGGATACACGAACACCTGGTTGATCCTGTATCTTTTGTGCGGTATGACACTGTCGGCAGGGATGGCGGTGCGGGCACGGGGGTTGTTGATGATGACTTCAAGGTCGAGTTGGTTTTGATTCAGGGTACTGTCGACCTGGAAAAAAATAAAGTCCCTTGAGAAGTTAAAAAATCCCTCTTCCTTTAAATGCCTGGTCATCCGCCTGCGTTCCTGCTGAAGCACATCGGCATCGAAACGGTCGCCGCTTGAGATCAAAGACTGCAGGCTGTCAGCGTATACATAGGTTGCCACCTGCCGGTCGCGTATCGTATAGTCCACATGGCGGATGGTGTAGGGTTTGTTGCCGGTCAGGGTGTACACCACGTTGGCCCTGTTGGCCCGTGTGACCACATCAAAGTCTACATGGGCATTAAAGAAACCTTTGTTGTGCAGGTACAGTTCAAATTGCCGGAGGGTTTGGTTGGCCAGGGCAGGATCAAAAATGACCGGGGGTTCGCCTATGGTATTTTTCATCCAGCGTTTCAGGCGGGTTTCCTTTCCCCTGTCGGCCAGCTGGTAGATGTTCAGGTGAAAACGGTAAAACCCGAATATCCGCCGGTTGGGCGACTGACGGATGTAATTGCGCAATTCAACCGGGTCCAGATCTGTGTCATCGAGCACAATCCGGTTGCGGTTAAGCAGGTATTGGCCTTCCGGAATGTGACGCGCAGGCATGCATGAAGGCAGCAACAGGACGATTGCCAGCAGGAGAGGGAAGGTATGTTTGTGCATGCGGCGCATTGATTGTGGCGATAATATATGCAAAATTAACCATTCTCCGGTGAAGTGACCCCATTTGTATACAAAAAAACCATTAGCTTTGTCAGGGAAAACCTTGTTAGATGACCCTGATCCAATCCATATCGGGTATACGCGGCACCATTGGGGGCCGCCCGGGGGAAGGCCTTTCGCCTGTCGACGTCATGACCTTTGCAGGGGCCTATGGGATGTGGATGAAAAAGAACCATCCGGGCGGGCCACTGCGTGTGGTGGTCGGAAGGGATGCCCGCGTATCCGGTCCGCTGATCAGCTGTGTGCTTGTGTCTGTATTGCAGGCCATGGGAATTGACGTCATAGATGCCGGGCTCACCACCACACCAACCGTTGAAATGGGTGTGATGTTGCATAGAGCCCAGGGTGGTGTGATCATTACCGCCAGCCACAACCCGAAGAACTGGAATGCACTGAAATTGCTTAACGGCGAGGGTGAATTTATGACGGCAAAGCAGGGCAAGGAGATGCAGGCCTGGATGGATCCTGCCTGCTTTGAATTTGCAACCGCCGGCCAGGCCGGAAAATACCACCAGGACGAAAGCCTGCTTGAAACACACATCCAAAAGATCATTGACCTGCCCCTTGTGGATCCGGACGCCATTGAAAAAGCAAGGTTCAAAGTGGTGGCAGACGGGATCAATTCTTCGGGGGGCATTGCGGTACCCTTGCTTTTGGGGGCGTTGGGTGTGAAAGACATTGTGGAGATTTACTGTGAACCCACGGGCCTGTTCGGTCACAATCCCGAGCCTTTGCCCGAGCACCTGGCCCATCTCTCATCGGAGGTGGCCGTCTCGAATGCCCACCTCGGACTGGCCGTTGACCCAGATGTTGACCGGCTGGCCATTGTGTGTGAAGACGGTGAAATGTTCGGGGAGGAATACACCCTGGTGTCGGTGGCCGACTACGTTTTGTCACATACCCCCGGCAATACGGTAAGCAACCTTTCTTCCACGCAGGCTCTCCGGGAAGTGACCGAAAAACACGGCGGGCGTCATTATTTTTCGGCCGTGGGGGAGGTGAATGTGGTGGCAGCCATGAAAAAACACCGTGCGGTGATCGGGGGCGAAGGCAATGGCGGGGTAATCTATCCCGCACTCCATTACGGCAGGGATGCCCTGGTTGGCATCGCCCTGTTCCTGACACAGCTTGCCCACAGCGGGATCTCATGCAGCCGCCTGAAAAAATCCTATCCACAGTACCATATCTCGAAAAACAAGATTGAATTGCCTCCCGGTACGGACATGGACCTGGTGTTCGGCAGGATCGCAGAAAAATATGCCGGCCAGACCACCGACCGGACCGATGGGCTCAAGATCTGGTTTGACAAACAGTGGGTGCACCTGCGTGCCTCCAATACCGAACCCGTCATCCGGATTTATGCTGAGAGCGACAGCATGGGCAAAGCGGAAATCATGGCCGGCAAGATCAGGGAAGACATCAGCGAGGTGCTGAAAGGATTGTCATGATACCCAGGGCTTCTTCAATGGATGGCACCGCCTGTATGTTGAGCACCAGATGGGCGTTTGTTTCCCTGATCTGGCATCTTTTCGGAAATGTTTGCGCATATTCCAGGATGCTGCCAAAAGCATCGCTTTGATAATAAGCGGTTTTTTCGCTGTCCGGCAAGTGGCCGATCATGTTCCCTTTTTTGAGGATCATTTTTTCAAAACCGGCCAGCCTTGCCTGCCTGCGCAATTCAACAGCCTTAAGGAGGCCTTTTACCGGTGTGGGGAGTGGTCCGAACCTGTCCTCCATCTTTCCGGCAAAAGCCTTCAGTTGTTCTTGTCCGCCGGCATTGTTCAGCTCTTTGTATAACTTGATCCTTTCCTCGGTATTGGACACGTAATCGCTGGGAATCATCAGCTCCAGGTCTGTCTCCAAATGGCAATCGTCCACATACCCCTTTGGTTCCCGGCCCTCCTCCGGCTGTGTGAATAATTCTTTGAACTCCTGTTCTTTGAGTTCGGTGACGGCTTCGTCCAGTATCTTGTGATAGGTTTCCAGCCCCACCTCGGTAATGAAGCCGCTTTGTTCTGCCCCCAACAGGTTTCCCGCCCCCCTGATGTCAAGATCGCGCATGGCAATGTTGAAACCGCTGCCCAGTTCAGAAAATTCCTCAATGGCCCGGAGCCTTTTACGGGCCTCATCGGTCAGGGTGGTAAGGGGCGGAGAAAGCAGGTAGCAGAATGCCTTTTTGTTGGTCCTGCCCACACGCCCGCGCATCTGATGCAGGTCACTCAGCCCGAAGTGATGCGCGTTGTTGATGATGATGGTATTGGCATTCGGAATATCCAGCCCCGATTCGATGATGGTGGTTGACACCAGGACATCGTATTCGCCTTCGATGAAATCCACCATGACCTTCTCAAGTGTGCTCCCCAATAGCTGGCCATGTCCGACGGCAATCCGCAAACCGGGACATGTACGACGCACAATGGCGGCCACCTCTTCGATGTTCTGCACGCGATTGTGGACGAAAAACACCTGACCTCCGCGGGATATTTCATATTCGATGGCTTCTTTGATCAGCCCTTCGTTGAATACATGCAGCTCGGTCAGGATGGGATACCTGTTGGGTGGCGGGGTATTCAGGTAGGAGATGTCCCGGGCCCCCATCAGGGAAAACTGCAGGGTGCGCGGTATGGGTGTGGCGGTAAGGGTCAGGGTATCCACGTCCACCCGCATTTGCTTGAGCTTTTCCTTTGAGGCCACCCCGAACTTCTGCTCCTCATCAATGATCAGTAGCCCAAGGTCTTTGAACACCACATCCTTGCTGAGCAAACGGTGTGTGCCGATCAGGATGTCCACCTGCCCGTTTTTGGCGCCATCCAGGGCATTTTTCTTTTCCCGTGCCGGCCGGAAGCGGCTCAGGTAGTCAATCTTGCACGGGAAATCCCTTAACCTGTCACCAAAGGTGTAATAATGCTGCAGGGCCAGGATGGTGGTAGGCACCAGCACGGCCACCTGTTTTGAATCATTGACTGCCTTGAACGCGGCCCGGATGGCCACTTCTGTTTTCCCGAAACCCACATCCCCGCAAATGAGCCTGTCCATGGGCACGGCCGATTCCATGTCATCTTTTACATCCTGTGTCGCCGTTTCCTGGTCAGGGGTGTCTTCAAAAATAAACGAGGCTTCCAGTTCGTGCTGCAGGTAGGTATCGGGCGAGAATGCAAATCCCTTGCGCGCTTTTCTGCGGGCATACAACTTGATCAGGTCCTGGGCAATATCACGTACTTTTTTCTTGGTCTTGTTTTTTAACCTGTTCCATGTATTGGACCCAAGGCGGTGCAGTGTGGGTGTTACCCCTTCTTTGCCGGTATATTTTGAAATGCGGTGCAGGCTGTGGATGCTTACATACAGGATGTCGTTGTTTTTGTAAATCAGGCGTATGGCTTCCTGCAGCCGGCCCATCACTTCTATTTTTTCGAGACCGCTGAAAATGCCTATGCCATGGTCAATGTGTGCTACATAGTCGCCGGGTTTCAGGCTGGTCAGCGCCTGGATTCCCATCGCCTGCCTGCCGGGGAATTTGTCGCGGAGCCGGTACCGGTGGTATCTGTCGAAAATCTGATGGTCGGTATAGCAGGCCACCTGGTTAAGCCGGTCAATGAAGCCTTCGTGGAGCGTGAGCAGGATGCTTTCGTGCCTTAATCCGGGCCCGGGCGAATCAGATCCCGAAAGGGTGTCAAAGATGCTGTGAATGCGCCTGATCTGTTTCGGGCTGTCGTACAGGATGATGTTTTTGAACCCTTCCCCGGTGTTTTTTGACAGATCCCGGATCAGCAATTCAAAATGTTTGTTGAAGTTGGGCTGGGGCGAACAATGGAAGGAGAAAACCTTGTGGCCCTGTTTCGACAACAAAGGCTTTCGGAACTCCAGCAACCTGTGCTTCATAAAGTTGTTGCGGAGTTCCTCATGGCTTATGTAATACGAGTTGTCAAAAAGCCCGGTTTCAAACCCCTGCCGGATGATTTCAGCACACAATCCGGTGTCTTCCGACCAGATCAGGGTGTTTTTGTGCATGGAATCTGACAGGCACTCCCGTTCTTCACCGGCCTGCCCGATGTTGTGAATGTCAGGCAGGATATTGATTCGTTCCTGCAATTCCACAGACAACTGTGTTTCAGGGTTAAAGGTGCGGAGGCTTTCCACCCGGTCGTCCATGATCTCCACGCGGAATGGATGGTCGTTGGAGAACGAAAACACGTCCACAATGCCGCCCCTCACCGAAAACTGGCCGGGCTCCACTACAAAGTCGACCCGTTCAAAGTCGTATTCATTCAGCAGGTCCATCAAAAAATCAGCCGCCAGTTCCGCCCCTTTGTCTACAGTGATAAGGTGCTTCTTCAGGTCTTTTTGGGGAATGATTTTTTCGGCATATGCTTCCGGATAGGTGACCACGATGGTTCTTTCCTTGACACTGGCAAGCCGGTGGGCCACCTCTGCACGGAGCTGGATGCCCGCCTTGTCTTCTTCTGTCGTTGTGGCAGGTTTTTTATATGAAGAGGGGAAAAAGAAAACGCTCCTGTGCTCGTAATCCCTGTCCTGTTCACCCAAAAGGTTTTCCAGGTCGTTGTAGAAATAAGCGGCCGACTCTTTGTCAGGCAACACAAACAGGAAATCATGTTTGATCCGGCTTGCCGCCGCGGCCGCCACCACAGCTGCAGATGACCCCGCAAGCCCTTCTGCCGCGGCGGCATCTGCCCCGGGCTGGTTCAGGTAATCCAGCAGGTCCTGCAGTGGTTTGCTTTCAGAGAATAAGCGGATAAACTGTTCCGTGTTCAGCATTCTTACTTTTTGTGGTATTTGCGCATCAATGCCTCCACTGTTTCGACCATGGAACAGGGTCCGACAAAGAATGGCGAACGTTGGTGCAGCGACACGGGTTCGATGTCGAGGATCCGTGTAAAGCCATTGCTGGCCTTCCCTCCGGCTTGTTCTGCCAGGTAGGCTATGGGGCTGCATTCATAAAGCAGGCGGAGTTTGCCGTCGGGTTGTTTTGTGGTGCCCGGGTAGAGGAATATCCCCCCTTTGATCAGGTTGCGGTGAAAATCGGCCACCAGCGATCCGATGTACCTTGAGGTATATGGCCGGTGGCTATGCACATCGTCTTCCTGGCAATACTTTATATATTGCTTCACTCCGTCGGGGAAATAGATGTAGTTTCCTTCGTTGATCGAATAAATTTTCCCCGTTTCCGGAAAGCACATATTGGGGTGGGACAGGCAGAAAATGCCCACCGACGGATCCAGTGTGAAGCCGTTTACCCCCTTGCCGGTTGAATATACCAGCATGGTAGAGGAACCGTAAATGACATAACCGGCTGCAATCAGGTGGGTGCCCGGTTGCAGGAGGTCTTCCTGGGTGCCGCCGCCTGCTTCGGAGACCCTCCTGTAGATCGAAAAAATGGTGCCTATGGAAACATTGGCTTCGATGTTGCTGCTCCCGTCGAGCGGATCCATGGCCACCACGTATTTCCCCAATTCGGAGAATTCGTTGCTGAAGGAAATGACTTTCTCATTCTCTTCCGAAACAATGGCGCAACACTCCCCGCCTCCCTTCAGGGCGGTGATGAACATTTCGTTGGCAAACACATCCAGCTTTTTCTGTGTTTCCCCCTGGATGTTTTCTTTTCCAACCGTTCCCAGGATGTCCACCAGCCCGGCGGCATTGATCTCGCGGTTGACGATTTTGGCGGCGGTGGCAATGTCGTTGAGCAAACGGGTCAGGGCCCCTTTGGCATGTGGATATTCCGTCTGGCGCTGGATGATGAATTCCGTAAGTGTGGTGATTTTGTTGCGGTGTACCATGGTTGAATCGATTTATGTGCGTTCCAGAAAATCTTTAAGCATGGCCAGGGCCGCATTGGCCGCCCTGATGATGTTGCGTTCCCTGTTGTCGCCAAATGCAAACTTCCGGCTTGCCACGTCGTGTTCACCGGCAATGGCAATCCATGTGGTGCCGGCGGGTTTGTTTTTGTTCCCGCCGCCGGGCCCGGCAATGCCGGTAACCCCGATGGCATAATCTGCATTGAGGACTTGCCTGGCGCCTCTGGCCATCTCTTCAGCCACCTCCCGGGAAACGGCACCTTGCGTTTCAGTCAATGTATGCGAAACGCCCAGCAAGTCTTCTTTTGCCTGGTTGGCATAGGCCACAATGCTCCCTTTGAAGTAGGCAGAACTTCCCGGTATGCTTGTGATCTTATGGGCGATGAACCCGCCGGTACAGCTTTCGGCGGTGGCCAGGCTTTTCTCTTTTTTCGCAAGCAGGTGTCCTGTAACCCCTTCGAGGCTGTCGTCATCATAGCCCCAGATGTATTCGGGGATGATCTTCTGAAGTTCTTTCAGTTCCCGCCCGATGAGTTTGACCAGCAACTCTTTGTCTTTACCCGTGGCGGTCAGGCGCAGCTTTACGATTCCCATGGATGGCAGGTAGGCAAGCTTTACCGCATCGGGCAACCCATCTTCCCAACCGGCGATAAGCTCCATCAACACCGATTCACCTACCCCGTGCGTCAACACTGTTTTATGGACAATGTGCTTTTTGCGCGGGGCGGCCTCCAGTGCCGGCATGATGTGGTTCAGCACCATCTCTTTCATTTCGTAAGGCACACCGGGCATGGCAATGAATGACCTGTCTCCTTTTTTGAACCAGAAACCCGGAGCCGTTCCGTAGGGGTTCCTGATGATGGAAGCCTTTTCGGGCACCCTGGCCTGGTCGCGGTTGACATCCGATACCTTGCGGCCGCGCCGTTCCATGTAGACGGTGATGTCATCCAGCACCTCCTTGTTGACAACCAGCCTGGAATCAAAATATTCGCAGAGGGCATCCCTGGTCACATCGTCGCGTGTGGGGCCCAGCCCGCCAGTGATCAGCACCAGGCCGGCCATCCCTTCTGCTTCCCTGATGCAACGCAGGATCTCGGTCTTTTTGTCTGCAATGACCCGGACCTCACGCACCTCGATGCCCACCTGGTTCAGTTGTGCCGCCGTCCAGGCAGCATTTGTGTTGACGGTCTGTCCGATGAGCAATTCTTCCCCGATGGAAACGATAAAGGCCTGCATGTTTTTTTTGTCAAAAATAATGATTATCCTGCATGCTCTGCTGATTAGGTAATTATTTTAATTATTGATATTTTTGCCGCTTTGCGTCTGGTCATGTTTTAATTTTGTGTCGTTATGAAAACATTCAAGGATTCTGAACTGATCATCAATCCCGATGGAAGCATATATCACCTGAAACTCCGGCCCGAACAACTTGCAGATACCGTGATCGTGGTGGGGGACCAGGGACGTGTACCCAAAATATCGCAACATTTCGATAGGGTTGAGCACGAGATACAGAACCGTGAGTTCCGCACCCATACGGGTTATTATAAAAACAAACGTATTACAGTTTTATCGACCGGCATCGGCACCGACAACATCGACATCGTGATCAATGAGCTGGATGCGGTGGCAAACATTGACCTGGAAACCAGAACCGTGAAGTCAAAGCATACACCTCTGAATATCATTCGCCTGGGAACCTCCGGCGCGGTGCAGGACGATGTACCGGTCGACACCCTGGTGGCTTCGGCATTTGGCATGGGTTTCGACGGCTTGCTGCATTTTTACCGCGTTGATCCGGACCTGACAGAACAGGACATGGCGGATGCATTTGTCAAACACACCGATTGGGGCCCAAGGCTGCCCACCCCGTATATTGTGGCTTCGTCAGGGAGCCTGATAAGACAGATTGCCGGTGGCCTGCAACAAGGCATTACCGCCACCACAAATGGATTTTACGGTCCCCAGGGCAGGGAGTTACGCATTCCTCTTGCTTTTCCGGATTTAAACCGCAAAATAGAAACCTTCCGGCATGCAGGCCACCGGGTCATAAACTTTGAAATGGAAACATCGGCCCTGTACGCCCTGAGTAAAATACTGGGCCACAATGCCCTGACGGTGTGTGCCGTCATTGCCAACCGGGTCAGGAAGGAATACAGCAAAGATTACCAGAAAACAGTGGATCAGATGATCCTTTATGTATTGAACAAGATTGTTGAAGTTTGATATGGTTGGTAAAATAAAAGACAGGGAGATCAAGGCACTGGTGAGCATGGTGGATGACCCGGATCCAAAAGTGTTCCGGGAAATATCCGGCAAGATCCTGCACTACGGAGAGGATGCCATCCCTTTTCTTGAGCAATGCATGGAGCGGATGGATGATGAGGCATTGCGCCATCGTTTGGAAAGGCTGATGAAGGATATCCGTTACCACACCATTTTGCATGCCCTCAAAAAACTTGTTCTCAAAGATGATCCCGCCGAATTGTTCCAGGCATGGATCTGGGTGAGCCGGCTTCATTATCCGGATATTGACCAGGCAGCTATTGACGGGGAGATTGAAGCCATCCGCAAAGATGCCTGGCTCGAAATGAATGACAACCTGACCGCCCTTGAGCAGGTGAAGGTGTTCAATCATGTGTTTTACGGGGTGCATCGATTTTCGGGGAATATGGATCATTTTCATGATCCGGACAATTCTTTCATCAACAGGGTCCTGAAAACACGCAGGGGCAATCCTTTGAGCATCGGGCTCATTTATATGTTGGTGGCCCGTTCGCTGAATATGCCCATCATGGGGATCAACCTGCCCGAACATTTTGTGCTGGCTTACATGGGAGAGACCATTGATACGGAGAGTTTGCAGATGCAATACGACAAGCCCCTGTTTTACATCAATGCTTTCAGCAATGGCGACATGTTTTCGGCCAAGGAGATCAATGATTTTCTCGACAAGCTCGACCTTGAGCCACTGCCGGTTTTTTTTGAGGCCTGCAGCAACAGGGAAATCATCCTGCGGATGCTCAACAACCTGGTCATTTCATACGACCATGCCGGAGAGGAAGAAAAGAAAGCGGACATTGCCGCAATACGCGATAAACTGCAATAAATACTGTGGATAATGTCAGAGGATTCCATTACCTTTGCTTAAGACCAAAACCCCAATATATTTTAAGTTAACGCATTGTAAAACAGTTAAATTAGTGAAAAATGGCGCAAACAGGCACTTCCAAGTCAACCAACAGTGTCCGGATCGGGAAAGCGGACATACAAAAGATCATGGACCGTTACCGTTATTCGGGTGATGTCCGATCAGTGATCGAGAAGGAAAACCTTTTGCCCGCGGGATTGCTGTCGAGGTTGCAGGCATGTTACCCCGAATATTCGGGCATCATGGAGTCAACCCCTTTTATGTTTACCGAAAAAGAACGTTTTGCCGGTCTGCGCGGTTTCAGGGAAATTGTCGGCATCCTTCAGAAAAACGGCATAGAGATCGGATATATCAGGGAACGGGAATTGTTCATTGAGGTGTACCGGTTTCTGGCTACAAAGCATGTGCTGAACAAGATAAACTGGAACGATTTTGAAAAAGATTCCCTGTTTCAGCTGGTGATCCCTCAGCCGGGCATGATCCAAGGAGAGGTGGTGCAGGCATACAAGGAAGCGAAAACCGAGGAGGAAAGAAAGCAAATCGTTAAAGAGTATCAGAAAAAGACCACCCCGCACGATGGCAAACAATTACTGAACAAGCCATGGTACCTGAACGAGGAGGGCGAACTGGAGATCCTCCGGGGCAGCCAGCACAAGTATCCGCAGTGCCAGCTGATCTTCGACACCACCACACAAAACTGTTTTACGTTTTGCACCTATTGTTTCCGGCATGCGCAGGTCCGCGGAGACGAAGACATGTTTGCACAGGAAGACATCAGCCAGGTGCACCAATACCTGAAAAAACACAAAGAAGTAAGCGATGTGCTGATCACCGGAGGCGACGCCGGCTTTATCCCGTATGAGCGGCTTGAACAATATGTGCGTCCGTTCATCATGGATGACGGCTTTTTGCATGTAAAAACCCTTCGTCTGGGCACCCGGGTGCTGACTTACCATCCCGAAATGATTTTATCCAGCGAATACAACAAGTTTCTTGAATTGTTTCAAACACTTGCAGACCATGGTGTCCAGGTGGTGATGATGTCGCATTTCAGCACACCCCGTGAAGTGCTGAACCCTTCGACCATTGCGGCCATCCGCCGGCTCAAGGCCCATGGTGTGGCCATCAAGAGCCAGAGCCCCGTCATGCACCACATCAGCCTGTTCAGCGATGATCAGGGAAACATTGACGTGGATCGTTCGGCCAAAAACTGGATAGACCTTGGCAACATCCTGGCCATGCTCTCGGTGGGCTTCCATTCGATGTATTGTGCCAGGCCTACCGGAGAACATCATTACTTCACTGCCCCGCTGGCAGACATCAACAAGGTGTTCAGCAAGGTATACCGTTCCCTGGCCTCCATTAACCGTCCTTCACGTTACATTACCATGACCTCGTCGGCAGGAAAAGTTTCCCTGCTGGGCACGCTCGAAGTGAAAGGGGAAAAGGTGTTTGCCCTGAAGTTCAATGAGGGGCGGAACATGGAGTGGCTCGACCATGTTTACCTGGCCAAATTCGATGAAAGGGAACACACCATTGAAAAACTCAAGCCCTATGAAGGGGACAAGTATTTCTATGAAGATGAACTGGCGGGAATAGAGCGGTCGCTTGCCGAAAGCCTCCAAAAACAATTGGAACACTAAAAATACACTGTCGCTATGATTGACAAGATTGTCCGGGATACGGCCGATGCCGTAAGCGGGATATTTGACGGGGCCACGATCATGATCAGTGGTTTTGGCGAAGCCGGCAGCCCGGTCGAATTGATCCACGCATTGATAGACCATGGCGCACGGGAACTTACCGTGGTAAGCAACAACACCGGCAGCGGCCATGTGGGGCTGGCCGCGCTGATTGAAAACCGCCAGGTGCGCAAAATGATCTGTTCCTTCCCCAGGACCACCAACTCGAAAGTGTTTCCTGAACTATACCACAAAGGGGACATTGAGCTTGAGCTGGTGCCCCAGGGCAGCCTGGCCGAACGGATCCGTGCCGGTGGTGCGGGAATCCCGGCTTTTTACACCCCGGCTTCGGTAAATACCCCACTGGCCGAAGGAAAAGAGACAAGGGTGTTTAACGGGCAGACGTTTGTGCTGGAACATGCCATCCGGGCCGATTTTTCGCTGGTTAAATGTCATAAGGCCGACCGGCACGGCAACCTGGTGTATAATAAAACGGCCAGGAATTTCGGACCCATTATGTGTACGGCGGCAGAAACGGCCATTGTCCAGGCCAGGGAGGTTGTTCCCCTGGGAGCGATCGATCCCGAGGTGGTGGTAACCCCGGGCATCTTTGTGGGCCGCGTGGTCGAAGTACGCAATCCGGCTGATGAATCAAAACTCGTTGCAGAAGACAGGAGGTACCCATGGTAAACGGTGACAACAAAACAGGCTGGGATGTGCAGCAGATGGCGCAGAAAGTGGCCATGGACATTCCTGACGGCGCCTATGTCAACCTGGGCATTGGCATCCCGGAAATGGTTTCAGGCCTGGTACCCGAAGGCCGGGAGGTGATATACCACACCGAAAACGGCTTGCTGGGAATGGGTCCCGTTCCCCCAACCGGGGCAGAGGACCCTGAACTGATCAATGCAGGCAAAAAATGTGTGACGGCCATTCCGGGAGCCAGTTATTTTCACCATGCCGACAGCTTTACCATGATTCGCGGCAGGCATATCGACATTTGTGTCCTGGGCGCCCTGCAGGTTTCTGAAACCGGGGACCTGGCTAACTGGTCGACGGGTGAGCCATCGGCCATTCCGGCAGTGGGTGGCGCCATGGATCTTGTGGCCGGGGTAAAGACCATTTATGTGATCAGCAAGTACCTTACCAAGACGGGTGCCCCGAAAATTGTGAAGCAGTGCACCTATCCGCTTACGGGCAAGGGGGTGGTCGACCGTATTTATACTGACCTGGCCGTGCTCGATGTAACCGTCAGGGGGCTTCAGGTGCGGGAGCTTGCCCCGGGCATTTCCTTTGAATACCTGCAGCAAAACACAGAGGCAAAACTGATCAGATAAGACACCCGGCCAACCGGATAATTCAAATAATAACCCTTTCGATTTACAGGAAATGGACAGTCAAATTGTAAAAACAGGCAGGCAAAAAAGTGCCGGCGAAGCCATCTATCAGAAGGCGTGTGAAGTGATTACCGGCGGGGTAAGCCGCAATACCGTATTTCGCAGGCCCCACCCTTTTTATGCGGCCAGTGCATCCGGATGCTATGTGACCGACGTTGATGGCATCCGGCGTCTTGATTTTGCCAACAACATGGCGTCGCTGATCCATGGGCATGCCCATCCGGCCATCGTCAGTGCCGTTGTGGAACAATTGCACCGTGGAACCGCATACACTATGGCTACAGAGGCTGAGGTGGCCTTTGCCGGTTTGCTGTGCAACCGCGTGCCCGCGTTTGAAAAGATACGCTTTGTAAACTCAGGCACCGAAGCCGTGATGACCATGATCAAGGCTTCCAGGGCTTACACCGGACGGCCAAAAATTGCCAAGGCCGAAGGGGCCTATCACGGAACCTATGACTTTGCCGAGATCAGCCAGACCTCAAGGCCCGATCAGTGGGGCGACATCAACAAGCCCAACAGCGTGCCCCTGGCGCACGGCACGCCCCGTGGCGTTCTGGATGATGTGATCATTTTCCCGTTCAATGATGTGGAAAAGACACTTGCCATCCTGGATGAACAGGCCGGCCAGATTGCCTGTGTGATCTTAGACCCGGTGCCGCACAGGGTGGGCCTTGTGCCCGGTACCGGCGAATTTGTGGAAGCACTCTATGACTGGACCCGGAAAAACGGCGCGTTGCTGGTCTTTGACGAGGTGGTCACCTTGCGCGTCCATTATGGCGGAGCCCAGGAGAAATATAGCGTAAAGCCCGATATGACCGCATTGGGGAAGATCATCGGGGGCGGATTCCCTGTCGGGGCCCTGGCCGGGCGTACAGAAGTGATGCGCGTACTCGACCCGCGCGAGGCAAAAATCCTGTTTCCCCATTCGGGCACATTCTCTGCCAATCCGATCACCACAACCGCTGGCCGTGTAGCCATGGAATTGTTCGACAAAGAGGCAGTGGATCAGTTGAATACCCTTACCGATGTGGCCATCGGACAAATCAAGGAGGCGATACGAATTGCCGGGGTGCCGGTATCAATTACCGGGGCCGGATCGATGTTCCGCTTTCACCTGAAGCCCGAGCCTCCGAAAACCTACCGCGAAACTTATCAACCCAAAGAAGAGGTGGAACTGATCCGGGAACTGCTCGATTACCTGTACCTGGAAGAAAACATCATGATGATCAATACCTGTGCCTGCATGTTCTCCACTGCCATTACACAGAAAGAAGTGGATATGCTGACGCAGGCCATGCTGAACGGGTTCAGGTTCATCAAACCCAAACTGGAGAAACTTACACAGCAAATCAGTCAGTGACTATGAGAGAAGTGTTTATTTGCGATGCCGTGCGCACACCCGTAGGCCGCTACGGCGGGAGCCTGTCGGCGGTCCGGACAGACGATCTGGCAGCCATCCCCATCAGGGCCCTTGTGGAAAGAAATCCGGGCGTAGACTGGTTAAAGGTCGATGATGTGGTCATGGGTTGCGCCAACCAGGCTGGCGAAGACAACAGGAACGTAGCCCGGATGGCAGTGTTGCTGGCAGGTTTATCCGAAACCATTCCCGGGGTGACCGTCAACAGGTTGTGCGGGTCAGGCATGGATGCCATAGGGACGGCCGCAAGGGCCATCCGCACCGGAGAGGCCGACCTGGTCATTGCCGGGGGGGTGGAAAGCATGTCGCGTTCACCTTTTGTAATGGGAAAGTCCGACAAGGCCTTTTCGCGTGCGGTTCAGATGTACGATACCACCATCGGGTGGCGTTTTGTCAACAAGGCGCTGGATAAAAAATATGGCACCGAGGCAATGATCGAAACAGCAGAAAACATTGCAACGGATTATAAAATCAGTCGGGAAGACCAGGATGCATTTGCCCACCATAGCCAGGTAAAAGCCCATAACGCGCAGGCCAATGGATCGCTGGCCCGTGAAATTGTGACAGTCAGCATACCCCAGCGCAAAGGCGACCCCCTGGTGGTAGATGTGGACGAACATCCAAGGAAAACATCCCCGGAGAAGCTCGCATCCCTGAAACCTGTTTTGCATCCGGAGGCAACCGTAACCGCGGGGAATGCCTCCGGTGTCAACGATGGCGCCGCAGCCCTGGTCCTTGCTTCCGGGGAGGCTGTAAAAAAACATGGATTGACACCCCTGGCCATGGTACGTGGCATGGCCGTCGCAGGTGTCCTCCCGCGGATCATGGGAATGGGGCCGGTGCCTGCCACCCGGCAATTGATCAGGCGCCTGGGCATGGATCTTAACCGGATGGATGTCATTGAGCTTAATGAAGCCTTTGCCGCACAGGCACTTGGATGTATGCGTGAGCTTGGGATTTCGGATGATGACCCGCGGGTCAATCCGCTTGGTGGGGCCATTGCCCTGGGCCATCCGCTGGGTATGAGCGGGGCAAGGCTTGTCGTTTCTGCCACACACCAGTTGCAGTCCGGCGGGAAAAAAACCGCCCTGTGCACCATGTGCATCGGGGTTGGACAGGGCATCTCCATGGTCATCGAAAAGGCATGACCCGGGCACAATGTTTTACTGAAGGGTTGTGATTACAAATGGTCGATGAGCCGCTCCATGGCGATGCCGCGCGAACCTTTCACCAGCACTTTATGGGATTTCAAAGGATTTGCCCTTAGCCAGTCCGCCGCTTCCTCGACCAGTTCAAACACCATTGTGTTCCCTTGTGGGGGGCAGACTGACTTAAACTGCGGACCAACGAATACATACAGCCCAAAACCCTTTGATTTGGCCAGCTTGAGTATCTCCTTGTGTTCTTTCCCGGATGTTTCCCCCAGCTCAAGCATATCTCCAAGCATCACGGCTGTCTTTTTACCTTCAAAACGGCTGAAATTGTCGAGTGCGGCTGCCATGCTGGTGGGATTTGCGTTGTAAGCGTCCATGACGACCAGGTTGTTTGCGGTCCTGATGATCTGCGACCGGTTGTTGGCGGGTACGTAGCTGCCAATACCGCGAATGATGTGTTCGGGTTCTACCCCAAAATACAATCCCGTGGTGATGGCCGCCATGATGTTTTCAAAATTATAGGGTCCGGTAAGCCGTGTTTCAATGTGTGCCTGCATCCCCTGGCGCGCCTTTCCGAAATCGCAATTCGCCCTGAAACGAAGGTGCAGCTCAGGGAAAGACCGGGTGATGCGGCCCGAGCAATGGTTTGAGTCGTCCGTGCCGTAGGTGATGATGTTTTTTGTCCCGGCCAGGGCAGGCAGCCTGGCGTCGTCATGATTCACAAACAGGGTACCCTGGTTTTGTTGCAGGTATTCGAACAGTTCCGCTTTTGCCCTGGCAACGTCTTCGACGGTGCCGAAGCCCTCGAGATGGGCCTTGCCGATGTTGGTGATCAATCCATGGGTGGGCATGGCAAGCTTGCACAACCCGGCAATCTCCCCCCGGTGGTTGGCACCCATTTCCACGACCGCAATATCCATGGGTTCCCTGAAAGAAAGGAGGCTCAGGGGCAGGCCAATGTGGTTGTTGAGGTTTCCCGGGGTGGCGGTCGATGAAAAGGTGGTCGACAAGACTGCCTGCATCAGCTCTTTGGTCGTGGTTTTGCCGTTGGTTCCGGTGATGCCGATCACCGGAACATCAAAGCGTTTCCTGTGGGCATGGCCCAGCGCCTGCAACAACCCTAGCACATCGTCTGTCAGCAGGTATTTATCCCCTTTTGCCACATCTGCGCGGTCTACCACCGCCAATGCACATCCGGCCTCCAGGGCTTTTTCCGCATACAGGTTGCCGTCAGATTGTTCTCCCCGGAGGGCAAAAAAGATATCCCCGGGTTTTGCGTCACGGCTGTCAATGCAAGGCATGCTGCCCTGCCCGGAAAGAGAAAGGAGTTGTTCAATTATTTGCTGTTTCATGGCGTGCCCATCAGGTCCATGGCACAGCGGAAACCAATGTCGTTTGCCGATTTGTTCTGGTCCAGATACCTCCTGGTACCCGGTGTAAGCCAGTGGATTCGGTCTTTCCAGCTGCCCCCCTTGTATACCCTGGCCTGGTTGTTGATCAGGCCTTGTGCATTGGCATAATAATCGTCGGGCAGTCTGGCCATGGGATAGCCGGCCTGTTGTTCCTCCATGTCGTTGTCATTGCCGTTAAGGATGACAAGGCCGTTTTCAGAAAACTGCTCCTGTTGTTGCCGGGTCCTGGCGCCATGGTAATCGTTGGTTGCCTGGTGGGGCAGCGGCCGGTATATGTCCTGTACCCATTCGTTGACGTTGCCCAGCATGTTGTACAACCCAAAATCGTTGGGCCAGAAAGAATAGACCGGCATGATGGGGCTTCCGGCAGACTGTTGATACCCGGTTACACCTACAAAGTCGCCGCGGCCCCTTTGGAAATTCGCCTGAAACTGACCGGCGGTCCTGCGTTCCTGGCTTCTGATCTGGCTTGGCTCCCAGGGATAGACACGGCGATCTGCCACCGTTTCATCATACATCTGACCGGTATGGCCGAGGGCCGCATATTCCCACTCAGCTTCTGTGGGGAGCCTGTAGCGTGGAAGCAGTAACCCGTCTTCCCAGCGCACACGGCGCGTTCCGGTGCCCCTTGGGTCGAGGTCCTCGAGGTTTTCACGCACCAGCCCTTCGTATTCACCGTACAGGTATCCCCGGGTGGTAAAGTGGCTTTCGGCATTCTGGTCGGGATCCCATTCGAGGATGCCTTCGCGCACCAGGATCCATTCATTGACCCTGTCGGTGCGCCATGCGGCGTAATCGTTTGCCTGCAGCCAGCTGACTCCCACAACCGGATAGTCGGCAAAGGCCGGATGCCGTAAATAATTTTCAAGAAATGGCTCGTTATAGCTGTTCGGATCTGTCCACAACAAGGTGTCGGGCAGGGTACTGAGGTATTTTTCAGGATGGGTCTGGCCAAAAATCCTGTATGTCCACTCAACATATTTCAGGTAATCCCTGTTGGTCACTTCTGTTTCATCCATATAGAAAGAGGGGACGGATACCCTTTGTGGTACGTTGCTCCATCCGAATATCAGGTCGTCATTGGTTTGTCCCATCACAAAGGTGCCTCCTTCAATATAGACCAGCCCGGGTCCTTTCTCCTGCTTCATCTGCCGGCTGTTGGCCAGTCCGCCCATGATGGGGTGATTGGTGTCCCAGCCAATGGTCCTTGAACCATTGTCTTTTCGTCCGAAAATGTTTGCATTGCTACCGCACGAGGACAATATAACCACAGATGACAGGATGATGAGCACTCCTGAAACCCTGTTTTTAAAGCTTTTCGTCGTATTCATAGGTGTAGATCAAAAAAAATGGTCATTAAAGTAACTAAAAAGTGGGTTGTTTTATTATATGTTGCCTGATATTTCTGCGCGGACACCCGAATTCAAAGGCAAAACTGAGTTCAAACACACCATGCGACACATCCGTAAATCCAGAGAATGACCGGTCATAACTGAACCCGATACGGTAGTTGTCGATCCGGATCCCCACCAGGCCTACCAGCAGGTGGTTGTTTTCGATGGGCGCATTGATCCAGTGACGGAACCAAAAACCGGCCACAATGGTTTCAAAGCCCGCATACAGGCCATAGTTCAGGTGTGTGCTGTATGCCTGGTGCATAAATACCAGGTTGGGCGACACAAAGAACGATGGTTCGCGGTGCCGGACCGCTGCGCCCCCACCAGGATACAAATAGGTTCCTGCATGGACAGTCAGTTTTGCTTTCAGCCTGGAGTCGATGTCGGTAAACAGGCTCATATGGGGTTGATTCATATGATGAACGGCCAGACCGCCATATATCCTGTCAGTATAAAACAGCATCCCTGCACTGAGGTCAACGGCATGCACCCAGGCATTGTCCGGTTCGGGTTCATCGACGGCAAATTGATACAGGTGCCAGGCAGAATCATTGCGGATATAACTGGCCTGCATCCCGAAATGCACATTCAGGTTGGCGGCGGCCTGCAGGTGATAGGCATATATGGCGCCCAAACTGTTTCGCATGACGGGGAGCCCCGAGCCTGCGTCCGGATTGACCATAGCCGACAAATCGCTGGTGGCGATCATGCCGATGCCCCCCTGCAGGGCCTCTGCCCGGGTGTCGAAAGAGGCATTGATGGCATGAA
>PWON01000150.1 GCA_003557385.1 Bacteroidales bacterium
GCGGCATTTTGTAGATTTTTTGGTGGCTTCGGGTCAGAAGATCTGGCAGATACTTCCCCTGGGGCATACCGGGTATGGCGACTCACCTTATCAGTGTTTTTCCGCTTTCGCGGGAAACCCTCTGATCATCGATCTGGAAAAACTCATTGAAGAGGGTTTGCTGACGCCTGAAGAGCTGCCCAAAAACGAAACCTTCCCGGATGATGCCGTTGATTTTGGCAAGGTGTTCCGGTACAAATACAATTTGCTCGAAAAAGCATTTGAACGGTTTAAGGCATCCAAAGAAGACAAAGAGATCAAAAAGCAATACAAAAGCTTTTGTACCAGCAACCGGTGGTGGCTCGATGATTACGCCTTTTTCATGGCCCTGAAGATACACCACGACGGCAAGGCCTGGTCAGAATGGGATAAACAGATTAAGCTGCGCGAAAAAAGTGCCGTGAAGCGATACAAAGAACACCTGAAAGGGCAAATTGAATTTTACCGCTTTTTGCAATACCTGTTTTATCACCAGTGGCTCGAGCTGAAAGCCTATGCCAACAGCAACAACATCAAGATCATCGGCGATCTGCCCCTGTATGTGGCCTTCGACAGTGCCGACGCATGGGCCAATCCGGAGATCTTTGATTTCGACAAAAACATGAACCCCCGCACCGTGGCCGGTGTGCCACCGGATTATTTCAGCGAAACCGGGCAATTGTGGGGCAATCCCATTTACAATTGGAAACACCTCGAAGAACAAGGCTTTCAGTGGTGGATCGAACGCATCAAAGCCAACTTCCTGTTGTACGACATCCTGCGCATTGACCATTTCAGGGGGCTGGCTGCCTACTGGTCGATACCATATGGCGAAAAAACAGCCATCAAGGGAAAATGGATCGAGGCACCGGGAGAAGCCATGTTGCGCGCCGTGTACGATGCACTCGGTGAAAAGCCGATCATTGCCGAAAACCTCGGGGTGATCACCCCCGATGTGGAAGCCATGCGCGAAGCCTTCAACATGCCCGGCATGAAAATTTTACAATTTGCCTTTGATTCGGCCGAAGAGAATGAATTCATCCCCCACACCTACGACAAAAACAGCGTGGTATACACAGGCACGCACGACAACAACACCACCGCAGGCTGGTTCAAACACAGCCCGAAACAAGACCGGCAACTGATGCACGATTACTTTTGCCTGAACGAAAAAGACCCGGCATGGTCGTTTATCCGCCTGGCCTGGTCCACGGTGTCTGACATCGCCATCGCTCCCATGCAGGACATCCTGCGCCGGGGCGAGGAAGCCCGGATGAACTTCCCGGGCAAGGCCCCCGGTTACTGGAAATGGCGTTACAGCAAAAAAATGCTCACCGATGAACATACCCGCGACTTGTTTAAACTGACAAAAGTGTACGGGAGGTTATAGGCATTCGAATTCAATTGTTATAATATAAAAAAGATCATCACTGTGAAACAAACGGATATTCTGCAAAAAGCAGTCGGCAAACTGGAAAAGCACAAGGAAGAAAAACACCTTGTGGTTGGTTTTGATGGATTTATTGATGAGATCATCCATGTGGTGGACCAACGCAAAAACAGCAAGGAATACAAACGCATCAAAGACATCAAGGCTTTTTCGGAACGAATTGCTTCGGTGGCCGGTTTGAGCGCCAACATCGAACTGGTACCCACGCAGGTCAAGTTGGGCGGCAACGGGCCCATCATGGCCAACGCGCTGATCACGCAGGGACAGCAAATCACTTACATTGGCGCCATAGGCAAGCATTTTATCCACCCCTTGTTCAGACCCTTTTCCGAAAACTGCCGCAAGGTGATCAGCCTGGCCGAACCCGGCCATACCGACGCCCTGGAGTTTTATGACGGCAAACTTATGTTTGGCAAGATCCACACCATGAATGAGGTGAGCATCGAAAACCTGCTGAAAAAAATCAGTGAAAAGGAATTGACAGAAATCCTCGGAGTTACCGATATGGTAGCTTTCACCAACTGGACCATGCTGGAAAACCTCAATGGCGTCATGGATTATTTCGGAAAAGTGATCGGGTCGCAAAAGAAAAAAACCTCTGTGTTTATCGACCTGGCCGATCCGAAAAAACGCACCACCAAGGACATCGAAAAAATCCTGGAACTTATTTCCGGCTACCCCTGCAATACCATCCTGAGCATGAATATGAGCGAATCCACCATCATCAGTACGGTATTGGGCATCAAAGAAACGGAAGTGCTGCCACGTGCCATGCAGATACGGGAAAACATGGGCATCACCGGCATTGTGATCCACCCTGTTCAGGGGGCGGCCATTGCCCACGAAAAGGAATCGGTCTGGATAGACGGGCCCTATACCAAAAAGCCGGCATTGTCTACGGGCGCCGGCGACAATTTCAACGCCGGCTTCTGCAATGCCTGGCTGGGCGGTTTCAGCCCCGGCGAATGCATCATCACCGGGGTGTGCACCTCCGGCTTCTATGTCCGCAATGCCAAATCACCCACCCGTACCGAACTGCTGGGCTTTATGGAGCAATGGCTGGCCGCTGACTGCGGCAGCATTTAACGCACCAGCCCCAACGACATTTAGACCATTCGACCTTTCCGACATTTAGACATTTAGACATTTAGACATTTCGACATTTAGACCATTCGACCTTTCCGACCTTTCGACCTTTCGACCCCCCTGTCCGCTACCGTATACAATATGTACGCTGCCGGACACTTTTTTGGGAGCTCGTTTATTCTATTGTTTTTGTAATGCATTGTTTTTGTGTTTATTATAATCTTTGGCACGGAGTTGGATGATTAAGAGGGTGAACGCAAACAAATAAAACAAAAAACCAAAAAAACCCTCTGAGTCATGAAAACAAGAATCCTGATCACCGCCGCAGCAATAATCTTCAGTGTAAGTTTGGCAAATGCCGGTTCAAAAACACGCACCCTGACTTTTCGCGATGCCCTGGGCCACACCCTGACCATGCCGATGATGGCAGAAGAAGCCGCCGAAGCCACACCTTTCGACACCCGGGCCGAGTTCCACCGCATCCAGGCCAACGACACCATCCGTACCTTCGACATCTCAAAAATGTTGAAAGAAGAAAAAGAAGAAGAACTGCCCTTTGACCTGGACAGTGTGTTGCAAAGCATCAGATAATCAACCTGAAAAGCCACTAACCCCAACCATACCCACCCCTATTTCTTCTAGTTGTTTTGGTTTCCGGGCTTGCTGCTCCACGCAGCGGCCCGGTTTTTTTTGCCGGGGGCGGGGTTTCCCTGAAGAAAGCCTGCCGTCTCAGCCAATCGACCGGCAAAGGCGCCCGCCTGAAACATCACATGGTCTGCAAATATTTTGGTAATTTTGCGTTTACGTTATAAAGGCACAATGATCCCCGGCGGCAATTCCATGAACACACATCCTGTTTCCGGAAAAAAATCACCCTGGCCCATGCTGTTTGGCATAGTGGCCGTGTTGTGCTTATTTGCCTGCGCCAACGTGGTGTCACCCACCGGGGGATCACGCGACGAAGACCCCCCGGATGTGGTCAGGAGCACCCCGCTCAATTATTCCACAAATTTCGACAGGGAGCGGATCCGGATTTATTTCAATGAGTTCGTTCAACTCCGGAACATCCGTCAGCAACTCCTCATTTCACCGCCCATGGAACAGCTGCCGGAAGTACGGATCCGGGGGCGTTCCATTATCATAGACATCGAAGAGGAACTCTTGCCCAACACCACCTACAATTTGTTTTTTGGCGATGCCATCCGCGACATTACCGAAGGCAATGCCATCCCGAATTTCCAGTTTGTATTTTCCACCGGCGATTATGTCGACTCCCTGTCGGTGGACGGCCAGGTAAAAAATGCCCTGAACCTGCAACCCGAAGAAGGGGTGTATGTGATGATGTACAATAACATCTATGATTCCGTGCCATATCTCGAACGTCCGGTCTATTTGGCAAAAACCGATAAGGAGGGCCGTTTTTCGATCAGCAATATGGCGGAGGGGGAATACCTGTTGTTTGCCCTGGACGATAAGAACAATAATTTCAGGTACGACATGCCCAGTGAACGGATCGCCTTCCTTGATTCGCTGATCCGCCCCCGGTACATTCCCCCGCCAATCAAACCCACGGAGGAGTTGGAGGAGGCGTTGCCGGACATGCCAACCGAAGAAGCCGGGTTACCGGCCACGGCAGCACCCGCCCCTGAAGACAGTCTGCCGGCCCGGCCAACCGACAGGCAAAAGCCCCCTGCTGAAACACCACATCCACAATACACCTTGTATATGTTCCAGGAAGCAGACACCGTGCAGCGGGTTACTTCATCCGCCCTGGAAAAAAAGGGTCTTATCCTGATTGGATTCCGCATACCCTTTGATTCTGCCCACGTACGTGAAATTCGCGAACCCTTTGAAGAGTCCTGGCATATTCCCGAATTCAGTCAGAACAAAGACAGCCTGAAGATCTGGTTTGCCGAAACAGGAAGGGATTCGCTGTTTCTTGAAGTACGGGACCGCGACCGCGTGCTGGATACCATCAGGCGTCCCACGGTGCCCAGGCGCCTGCGCGAAAGGGCCGAAGAACAGGAAGTGCCGCCGCTGAACATACGCTTCGATTTCAGAAGGCCTTCGGCCGTGCCCCATCACCGGCCGCTGGGTATTCTGAGCGAACACCCCGTGCAATCTGTCGACACCGCCAAGATACAACTGTACATCCATGACAGCATTCCCATGACGTCTGATTTTCTTTTCAAAGACCATGTGCGGCGGCACCTGGTCATGGAACCTGAACTGCTCGAAGGGACTTCCTATTTCATGGAGATCTTCCCCGGTGCTTTTACCGATATATTTGGCCTGACCAACGATACGCTGCAGCGACGTTTTGCCACCACCACACGCGAAAACTTCGGCAACCTTATCCTGCAAATGACACTGCCCCCCGACACCATCCGGTATATTCTTCAATTGCTCGACCGGGGACAGGCGGTGCTTGACGAGAAATTCATCACGGAAACAGGCACTTATACATTCGAGTATCTCAACCCAGGGGAATATCGCGTGCGGCTTATCGAAGACCTCAATGAAAGTGGCCAATGGGATCCCGGCCACTACCTCAGGAAGATCCAGCCTGAACCGGTGCATATGCTTCGCGACACCCTCCGCATCCGGGAAAACTGGGACGTGGAAATGCCCTGGGTCATCCAGCCCCGGGAGGCAGTATTTTAAGGTCAATAAGCCTGAAAATAAACACTTCAGCCGCTGAATAATTCAACATTTATTTCCTATCTTTGCATAAAATTTCACAGGACGATTTTTCCTGTATTAGCGATTTGCTAATAAATTAACAACTCTTGATGATTTATTATCACAATCACCCTGATAAATAAGACCTGTCATGGATATTTCACACATCGAACACATCGGCATTGCCGTCAAAGACCTGGAGGCCTCCATCCGTTTTTATGAAGACGTGCTGGGGTTGACATGTTATGCCATCGCAGAGGTAGCAGACCAGAAAGTAAAGACCGCTTTTTTCCAGGTGGGACAAACCAAGGTGGAATTGCTTGAATCGACCGACCCGGAAGGGCCCATCGGCAAATTCATCGAAAAGAAAGGCGAGGGGGTGCACCACATGGCCTTTGCCGTTAAAGGCATTGAACAATCGCTGGCCCGCCTCGACGAAAAAGGGATCAGGCTGATCGACCAGAAACCCCGCAAAGGGGCTGAAGGGCTTGATATTGCATTTTTGCACCCAAAGTCGACCCATGGCGTGTTGATGGAGCTTTGTGAAAAGAAATAGTTGGTTGTGACTGCGTGTTGGTTTATATATACTTATAAATTTAATACCGATGGCGTTTGAAGATAAGATCAAGGAATTGCTGAGAATGCGCGAGCTGGCCAAGCTGGGCGGGGGGCAAAAACGAATTGATGCCCAGCACCAGAAAGGCAAGCTGACGGCCCGCGAACGAATCGAACTTTTGCTCGACGACGGGAGTTTCGAGGAGTTCGATATGTTTGTGACCCACCGCTGCACCGATTTTGGCCTCGAAGACAAACATTTTTATTCCGACGGGGTGGTGACCGGCTACGGCACCATTGACGGCCGCGTGGTGTATGTTTTTGCGCAGGACTTCACCGTGTTTGGTGGTTCCCTGTCGCTGGCCTATGCCGAAAAGATCTGCAAGGTCATGGACAAGGCCCTGAAAATGGGGGCCCCGGTCATTGGCCTGAACGACAGCGGCGGTGCCCGCA
>PWON01000044.1 GCA_003557385.1 Bacteroidales bacterium
CCGGCGATGCGTGTGCGCAAATGAGAATATTGTGAGCGCATCTGGGCACCCCATGCATGCCCGGCACCGCGGGCGCCTTCAACCACGATCCTGTCTGCAATTTCATGGGCGCGGGCCCTGTCATACCCCAGTGTCACCAGCAGGTTGGGAAGGTCTTTTTCCAGGGCTTCTGCGTTGGGGTATTTCTGCCTGGTAATTCTGTTGAGTTCCGATTCAGCAATCCCGCTGCGCGCCTTGAAGCCGTCGTACCAGATGTCAAAGGGCTCCAGGTCGCGTCCCAGGCGATCAGAGATCAATGCCCCCACATCCTTTAATACAGGGTCACTCACCAGTTCTGTAAACAGGCCTTCCACTTCATCCATACTGAGCTCGAGGCCCTGCTCAAAGGCCCTTTGGATATATGTGGGATAATTTGGTGAATACGGGTCGGCTTTTTTGCGGGCCTGATAATTGTTCAATAAATGCCGGTACCGGGTCAGCGGCTCGCTGCTTGCCTCAATTGCCTCCCCTTGTTGATATACCACATTGGAATAGGGGTCCCATTGTACTTCCGGGTTGTTGATCACTTTTCCGGGGATGCTCTGGTCGATAATGCGTGTCATCACCTGGTAGATCATGCGTTGTTTTTCGAGGCCATCCGGTGAGCCGTCGTAATGGGCCTTAAGTTCATCACGCAGCCCCCAGTGGGTGATCAGCCGCAGGTGATCCGGAAAAATCTGTTTGCCCGCTTCGTTAAGCAGCTGTCCCATCATGATATTGTATTCCGATACATAATTGTCTGCATCGGTGCTCACGCGGGATATTTCCTGGTTAATGTCCGCCGGCACCCGTGAGATAAATACATCCCCCATGCGTGCATAGGCCCACTGAAGACGATCCCAATGACGACCCAGGTCATTTTTTTCGTCCAGGGAATAAAAGGGGAAATTCAACATGGTCAGGAAGGCAATCTTGTTTTTAAAAAAATCTTCAGCCAGGTGTGCTCCCGGGGCATAACTGCCAAACAGGATGTCTACCGGCTCAATCGGCCCCCAGTCGAGGTGCAGGGGCTTTGTCAACTCAAGGCTCAACTGGTTCAGGTGGCCCCATATGTATTCAACATTGCGCGAAAGGGTGTTGAACAGGTCTTTTCGCTGTGCATCACCGGCTTTGTAATGTGTGCGGCAGAAATCCACAAAATCTTCGGTTGTGCCATCATCAAGGCGCCAGAGGGCAGCCACCTGGCCGACCCCTTTTTGTATGCGTTCTGCCTGGTCCTGTCCGTGTTGGTCGATCAGTTCGTTGATCACCGCTTGTGCCGTGGCCTGGGGTATGCTATCCATTTCTGTTTCGTTTTGTTTGATGTCGCGGGCACACCCTGTCAGGAGCATACCGGCGACAATGGTCATCATTAAGCATCTGTGTTTCATGGGGATCGTGTTGTTGGGGTTTGTTTGTCTTTTGCATGTCAAAAATACGATTTATCCCGATCAATCCCTGTAAAATCAAACAATTGACACCGTTGTATTGTTTTCTTTGTACATATTATGTTATATATTTGCAACAGTTCCATTAAATGAATTAATCATACCATAAACCATTACCTATTATGTCAAATTATCACGAACCAGTAGAAGAATTATCAGAAGAAGCACGTAATTTTTCGCGTGCGCTCAACAGTCTGAAAGAAGAAATTGAAGCGGTCGACTGGTATCATCAACGGGTGGTAACCAGCAAGGACCCTGATCTGGCCGGAATCATGGCACACAACCGCGACGAAGAGATCGAACATGCCTGCATGACCCTGGAATGGTTGCGGCGAAACATGCCCGGATGGGATGAGGAATTGCGTAACTGGTTGTTCAAGGAAGGCGACATCATGGGCGCGCATGGACACGATCATGACGACCATGACCAAAAGCCTGCTGCAGGACAATCGGATTCACTGGGTATTGGAAAAATTAAAAAATAAGAGGAGGAAATAATGGATATTTTAAGAAAATCACTTGCTCCCATCTCCAATGAAGCGTGGGAAGAGATCAATGAAACGGCTGTGGATGTGCTGACTTCGGTAATGTCCGGCCGTAAGGTGCTCGATGTGGAAGGTCCAAAGGGCTGGGATTATGCCGCACTGCCCACCGGCCGGATCAATGTGCCTGCCGGGCAGAAAGGCGCTGTGAAATATGGTATGCACCAGGTATTGCCCCTGGTGGAAGTTCGCATCCCTTTTCAATTGAATATATGGGAATTGGACAACGTGGCCCGGGGCGCCGAAGACATCGACCTTGATCCCCTGGAGGATGCCGCCCGTGAAATTGCGAAGTTCGAGGAAAAAGCCATTTATGAAGGCTTTAAACCAGGCAGCATTGCCGGGTTGAAAAACAGCTCGGATCATGACCCCATTGCCTTTCCGGAAACCCTTGAAGACATTCTGACGGCGGTGTCGCTGGGTATTTCAAAAATGAAATCAGCCTCCATCGAAGGCCCTTATTCGTTGGTGCTTAATACGGAACGCTGGCAAAAAGTGAACTCTTTCATCAGGGGTTATCCGCTGCGCAAACAGTTGGAGAACTTGCTGGGTGGCAGCATTGTGATGGCGCCCTATGTGAAGGAATCATACCTGATTTCTGAGCGTGGCGGCGATTTCCGCCTGGTGATCGGACAGGACTTGTCCATTGGATACGAATCGCATAACAACAAGACAGTCCAGTTGTATTTTACCGAATCGTTTACCTTGCAGGTGATTGATCCGGCGGCCCTGGTTGTACTGAAATAATTGTTCCGAGCTTTTACAGCACCATCCCTTCCATCGATTCCTTGAGCTGGCGTGCATGCAACAGGAATTCGGCGACGCTCATTTCCTTGACGTATAAGAGTCCGTGTGCCGCCCTGATGCGCGGATCCTCGTGGAGGTAAAAATAATTTTTGCCAAGCAACAGCTGTACGTCTTTGAGCTGTTCGACCCAGATCTTTTGTGCCAGTTCGCTGAATTTGCCGTTGAGCTCATAGCTGGGGAAGGACGCATCCACCTGGCTTACGTAGCAGTTGGTGAAGGCATCGTTCATTTCTGCCATGGCATTGAGCGACACCGGGAAAATGATGTTTGCTTCCGCAGGATGGAAGCGGTACCACACATTTCTGTATCCCCAGATCCTCAGCGAGGAGATGTCCTCTTCCTTTTGCCACATGCGCAGGGCTTCGGCAATGGCCTGCAGCACTTTGTAATGGGTGTCCGGGCCGCTTCCCTCCGGATCAAAGGTAAGACTCAGCACATTGGGCTTCAGTTGCTTGAGCATTTGCAACACCGGTTCCACGTCGCGATCCAGCTTGGGTTGTTCGGTAAAAATATCCCCTTTGTAAAATCCAAGCCGGAGGTGTTCCACATTTTTGACCTGTACCCCGAAGTGCGCCCAGACCAGTTCTTCTTCAAACTCCCGTATCATCCCTTTGAGTTTCTGGATTTTGGGCGGGTTTTTTTCTCCGTCAAAGCTGTTTTTCAATACCACGATTACCTCGTTAAGCGTATCGCGCAGGTGGTCAACGTTTTTGACGTTGTAAATATGTACCAGGGCCCTGACCAGACGGTGACAAAGCCCCCTGCGGCACTCCTCCAGGTTGCCTGAGGCCACGTTGTTCAGGTAATGGTACACGTCTTTGTCGTTTTTCAGGCGGTATCCCACATCAAAAAAATCAGGATAGTTGATCATCTGGATCTGCCCGATGCCCATAAAATGTTTTGTGTCTTCAAGCAAATTGATCACATAATGGTTGGTGACGGCGGTAAACCCGCTGGTGAGTACGGCAAACCTGAACTGATTGGTTGGTGTGCTGATGTGCTTGGTGATAAAGGGAAGTATCCCAAGCATGATATCGTCGTGGTGAGGGCCCGTATGCAGAAAGACCTGGTTTTCTTCCTGCCTGAGTCCACGGTAGATCTTTTCTATGATGCTGTCAGTGACACGGGTTACAACCCCTTCGTCGAGTCCGGGAATACGTTTGCAGATCGGGTCACCCTGCAAGTCTTCCAGGGTAAGCTTATGACCGAACTTGTCGAGTGTTTTGCAAACATTCACCACGGCATGTTCGCTTTTTTCGTGTGTCCATTCCCCTGAATCAAAATGCCGGGACACCATATCACCGAGTTTGGAGGCAGCCCCCTGGGTCAGATAAAACCGTCCGTTTCGCAGTTTGCAGAGCACTGACGCCGGGTAGAGATTTGATACCTGGCTTTCGAGCGATTGCTTCACAATGTTTGCCTTGGCTTCACCGGCCGCAATGATGAGTGCCACGGCATCCGGATTGTAGGTAATGGTTTCCAGTCCGATGGTGATCACGAGGCGGTTGGCGGAAATTTCAATGCCCCCCAGGTCCCCCGCGGCCACGGCCTGTGTTTCAAAATTTGTGGCGGTTAAGCGCGTGGTGCTGAATTCGTCCGATCCGCGCACGTTGAAGGCGATGTGGCCGTCGGGTCCGATGCCGCCCAGATAAAATCCGATGCCGCCCTTGTCGCGTATCATCTGTTCATAGTCGCTGCACCAGTCATCGATCATAAAAATGGATTGCTGCTGGATTTCGTCCATCAGTGAGCGTGCTTCGCGGTAACGAAGCGAAAGATCGATCCTGCCATCCGGGAATACCTCCGAAAAATGCCTGCTCCCGGCCAGCGGGATCTCATCGCTGTTGATCAGCAATGCCCTGGCAGGATCTAATCCAAAACCCTTCAGGTAAAAATTTGAAACATAATCGTAAAAACTATTGTGTTGCTTGCTGCTGATCGGATAAAATTCATCTATCTGGATGAATTGTAACCCACTGAGCCTTGGTTTTGTTTTGAGTTTCAGCCCGAACTGATCGCGGATTTTATGGCCGGCGGCATTGTCCCAGTATTGCAACAGGTGTTGCGTCCATTTGATGAAAAACTCGGGTGTTTTGCCGGTGGGCAGGCTGATCACCCCCTCCGGGTTTTCAGCCACCCATTCGAGGAATCGCAAGGCCGTGATCAACCCCAGTTTTGGGAAATTGTCCACCACGATATAGGGGATTTCGGTGCTGATTTTTTCTATGCCCGAATGTTGGATAAAATGTGTTTCAACCGGGGTGTATGTAACAGGCTTCCGGGTAATTTGGATATGTTCGCGCATCATAGGGAGGGATTGTTGGAATGATACAAATATACATTTTAATGCGTAAAACACAGATGGTTTTTAAATTTTTTTAATTTTGTTCTGCAACACAAAAATCAAACCCATGAAACATATCACACTATTGATTGCCGGTTTGATCCTCCCCTTTATTTTGGTTGCCCAGCACATCGACTGGGAAGATGTTTCCTCTGAATATGAACTTCCGGGAGGGTTAAAACTGTATCACGGCACAAAACCTGATCATGCCGCCTTTTTTGCCTATTATTACGAGGTGGACATGAATGACCCGGACATCGCCATCCGTCCATATATCAGTTCCACACCGATGCAGGTGCATGATTTTTCATCAAGTGTAGGTGCTTACGGTGCGGTAAACGGTGGATTTTTTGCAGGTTCTGCATCCGTGTCGTCGGTAATTTTCCCGCACGAAGTGGCGGCACGTAACCTGACATCTGTGGTGCGCTTTGGCAAAACATACCCTGTCATCCGCCCCATTTTTGCCCTGAACAACGACCGGAGCCTTTCGGCAGAATGGGTCTATCATCATTCCTATGCGCTTGATGACATATACATATACGATGCCCCAATGCCTTATGCATGCGACGACCCCAATCCGCTGCCCGTTCCCCTGAAAGAGGATGGATATGTATATGAGAATATAGCCTATGGCCTGGGCGGGGGCCCCATGCTGATCAAGGACGGGGAGATGAACATCACTTATTGTGAGGAGATATTCTGGGGTTCGGGGGTATACCTTACCGATTACAGGCCGCGTACAGCGGTCGGGTACACTGCCGGCAACAAGGTGATCATATTTGTTACCAACCACATGAAAATAGGGGATATGGCTGGTGAATTGCTTGAACTGGGTTGCTTCGAAGCCATGAACCTCGATGGGGGCGGTTCCACGGCCATGGCACTTGGCGAAGAAAGCATCTACGATCAGAACCGGCCCGTTCCGACCATTTTGGCGGTGGTACATACCGATTCGCTGAACATCCCGCAAACACCCACCTATGAGGAATTTATCGATACCGGCGACGAGGGGGTGACCTCACAGGGCGATTGGTTTGCCACGGCCAATGAGGGATATTGGGAAAGCCC